>NZ_CP034752.1:2767500-3075000 GCF_004295645.1 Limnobaculum zhutongyuii | reverse complement strand
TTAGCGATGCGGTTACCAGCCATAGGGTTACAGATAACAGAATGGTTATCCTGACAGGATCGGTATTTGAAGCGACAATGACCATGAACATTAATCCACAAATCAGCTCTGTTAAGAGATAACGGCAACAGATGGTTTTATAGCAACAGGGACATCGGTTTTTAATGCATAACCAGCAAGTCATTGAGGACAGCCATCGCTTTGAAAGTGGCTGGGCGCAGTTAGGGCATAGCGGACGAAAAAGCAAAGGCAAAGAAAATTTTGCTGACTCGATTGGTAAAAGGAGAGTGTTATTGGTTATCTGAAAATATTGTTGCTGCCAACGGGCAAATAAAATAGCAGGAATTTGATGGGCAATACGAGTGATGACATTACCGCTTACCAGACCAAATAATCCAAAACCAAGGATTACAAAGGCGTTATCCATATATTGCCTTAAATCTGCTTTCCGCAGATAAATTTATGGGATTATAGCTGAAATTTTTTGAAAATCTCAGACTTGTTCATTAATTATTCATGTGTATGATAACGTCACTGGAAATGGCCAACATTCAGCTTATAGCTAATTTGCGATACGTCGCCAAAAACCAGGAAAACTACAGATATGCGCATTGAAGAAGATTTGAAGCTGGGCTTCAAAGATGTCTTAATCCGTCCTAAGCGTTCCACGCTGAAAAGTCGTTCAGAAGTAGAACTTGAACGCACCTACACCTTTAAACATTCAGGCCATCAGTGGTCCGGTATTCCAATTATTGCTGCGAATATGGACACGGTGGGTACCTTTACTATGGCAGAAGCATTAGCCTCTTTCGATTTGCTAACTGCTGTGCATAAGCACTATACCGTTGAGCAATGGCGTGAGTTTGTTGCCCGCGTGCCTGAGTCTGTTCTGCGTCACGTCATGGTATCAACCGGAACATCAGAAGCGGACTTCACCAAACTGGGCCAAATTATGGCTCTTTCACCGGCATTGAAATTTATCTGTATCGATGTGGCAAATGGCTACTCTGAACATTTTGTTGCCTTCCTGCGTAAAGCACGTGAAGCCAATATGGATAAAGTGATTTGTGCCGGTAACGTGGTTACGGGTGAGATGGTAGAAGAGCTGATTCTTTCTGGTGCGGATATCGTTAAAGTAGGTATTGGCCCTGGCTCTGTTTGTACTACGCGAGTGAAGACTGGTGTTGGTTATCCTCAACTGTCTGCTGTAATCGAATGTGCGGATGCTGCGCATGGTCTTGGTGGTCAAATCGTCAGTGATGGCGGTTGTACCACTCCGGGTGATGTCGCCAAAGCTTTTGGTGGTGGTGCAGACTTTGTTATGTTGGGTGGAATGCTGGCAGCTCATGAAGAGTGCGAAGGCAAAATTATCGAAGAGAACGGCAATCAATATATGCAGTTCTACGGTATGAGTTCTGAATCAGCGATGAACCGTCACGTTGGTGGTGTTGCTGAATACCGCGCAGCGGAAGGAAAAACCGTGAAGCTGGCTTACCGTGGCTCAGTAGAAAACACCGCCAGAGATATTCTCGGTGGTTTGCGTTCAGCTTGTACCTATGTTGGTGCTGAACGTCTGAAAGAGCTAACCAAACGCACGACTTTTATCCGGGTTGCAGAGCAGGAAAACCGAGTCTTCGGACAAGGTTAAATCCGACTTGAGTTCTCAGAACATGAAATAAAGTGCGCCAGATGGCGCACTTTTAGTCATTAAGATAGCCAATTGTCAGGCCAAACCTAACGATTAAGCCGAACTCACTGCGTTAATGTCATGGGGATTACTACCAATTCGCCTGGCGGTAGAGATCTGGCGATTCGCCCAGAATACTGTCAGTAATCTTTGTAATCCGATAAAACCGAATAGCAGAATGCCGATAACAATCTTGGTCCACCAGGAGCTGAGTGTTCCGTCGAAATTAATGTAGGTCTGGATTAATCCCTGAATTAATACGCCAAACAGGGTACCAAATACCGTGCCAACTCCACCGCTTAGCAAAGTTCCTCCGATAACCACGGCGGCAATGGCATCTAATTCAACACCGATTCCGGCTAGTGCATAGCCCGCAGAGGTATAGAAAGAGAAGACAATACCAGCCAGAGTTGCCAGCCCGGTAGAGAGCATATAGATACCAATAGTGGTTTTACGGGTTGAGATCCCCATCAGTTCAGCAGAGGTAGCGTTACCTCCGATGGCATAAACGTTGTTGCCAAAGCGCGTTTTATGGGCGAGAACCATACCGAAAATGACGACCAGTAACATAATGACAGCTAACAGGCTAAAACGTCCTCCGCCCGGGATTTTCCATGCTACGGCGGATAATGTGCTGTATAACGGATGATCGATAGGAATCGATTGTTCTGAAACTAAAAAGCTCACGCCCCGCAGGAAGAACATGCCAGCCAGAGTAATAATAAAGGCAGGAATTTTTAAGGCATCGATTAACCACCCCATCAGGGCACCAAATGAGCAGCCCATCACCATAATAACTACAAAGGCGGTGAATGGGTCAAAGCCCCATTCACCAATGGCTTTAGCTAAAAATACCCCGGTAAAAGCAATTACCGAACCCACTGAAAGGTCGATACCTCCAGACAGAATGACAAATGTCATACCAACCGCAACAATGCACAGAAAGGCATTATCCGTCAGAATATTGCAAATAACCCGGGTGGATGCAAAACCGGGAAAACGGGCAAAACAGAACATATAGCCCATGACAAAAACGGCAATGGTAATCATCAGGGGAAGGTGGCGTTTAAACATGGCCGGTTCTCCTTTTAAACAGACGGATAAATGCCGGGGACTGCAAGACCAGAACCAGCAATACAACTAATGCTTTAACCACCAGATTCCATTGAGGCTGATAGCCGGAGAGTAAAATACCGGTATTCATGCCCTGAATAATTAAGGCTCCGATGAGAGAAAGCGCCAGACTAAAGCGTCCTCCCATTAGCGATGCACCGCCGATGACGACCGCAAGAATAGCATCCATCTCCAGCCATAAACCGGCGTTGTTGGCGTCGGCTCCCCTGATATCTGCAGCAACAATCACACCGGCGATCGCCGCACAAATACCGCTGAGAATATAAGTCGACATCACCACCATGCTGGTATTAACCCCGGCATTTTTGGCCGCCCGAATATTGATGCCTGCTGACTCAATAAATAACCCCAGTGCGGTTTTACGGGTAAGTAGCCAAAGCAGTACAAAGACGGCAACGACAATGGAAACCGGCGTCGGTAAGAACAGGAAAGTACCACTACCAATCCAGGCCAGAGCCGGATCGTTAAAGGTAACAATTTGTCCCTCGGTAATTAGCTGAGCGATGCCACGACCGGCAACCATTAGCATTAAGGTGGCAACGATTGGCTGTATTTTGAAGATAGCCACCAAAAATCCATTCCATACGCCACATAACGCGCCAGCACCCAGGGCTGCAAGCAATACGATATATAATGGAAAGCCGGCGGTTGTCATACTGGCGGCGGTTGCTCCGGCGATGGCCATAACAGCACCTACGGAAAGGTCGATACCTCCGGTGGCAATCACCAGTGTCATACCCAGAGCAAGAATAGCCACAGGGGCGCAGCGATTTAAAATATCGATAATACTGCCAAACAGGCGCCCATCCTGAATATGAATATCGAAAAAGTTATTAGCCACCAGCGCATTGACGATTAAAATAACGATCAGTGCGGCGACCTGAGCAATACCTTTGGGCAGGTTGAACCCTTTTCTGCTTGCTGGCGGAACCGGAGGTGCTGAGTGTGATGTCATGGATTCCTCCCTTAAGCCGCGATCGCGTTCATGATGGCGGGAACGGATAGCTGTTCCGCTGGAATTTCTGCAATTTGCTTTCCATCCCGTAAAATAATCACCCGGTCAGCGTAGCCTATAAGTTCTTCAAGCTCAGAAGAGATCACCAACAAGGCCAGGCCATCGGCACACAGGGTTTCAATCAGACGAATAATTTCGGCGTGAGCTCCAACATCGATACCACGAGTAGGTTCATCAAGGATCAGAAATTGTGGTTTGGTTACCAGCCAGCGTGACAGCAGGACTTTCTGCTGATTGCCTCCGGAAAGAAATTGAATCGGTTGTTCAGCACTTGGGGTTTTGATGCCTAACTGACGAATAAAACGTGCTGCAATATCATCTTGCTCTTTACGCGAAATAGGATGTAGCCAGCCGCGTTGGGTTTGCAGAGCCAGAATGATATTTTCTCTGACCGATGCAGCAGCAATGATACCTTCCGTTTTACGATCTTCCGGGCAGAAACCAAAACCTAATGATGATGCCTGACGGGCCGATTTTATTTTTACTTCCCGACCTTTCACCCAGGCTTTGCCACTGTCTGCGGGTTTAATACCAAAGATAACTTCAGCGGTTTCAGTTCTACCAGAGCCCAAGAGCCCAGCCAGAGCAACCACCTCACCAGGGCGAACCTGTAAATCAAAAGGAAGTATGGTGCCTTTTTTACCATAGTGCTCAAAAGAAACCGTTGGCTTGTCGCTTCTTAATGTGCGACCGGCACGGCGCAGGGCATTATCTTCTAACTCTCTGCCAAGCATCATTTTTACCAGTTCGATTTGTGGCAGCTCGGCGGTAACCCGGGTTCCTACTAATTCTCCGTTACGTAATACGGTAATTCGGTCGGTAATGGCGTACACCTGTTCAAGAAAGTGGGTAATGAAAATCAGGCTTACACCCCGGTTACGTAAATCACGCATAATGCTGAACAGTAGTTCTACTTCGCTGGTATCCAGGCTGGCGGTGGGTTCATCAAGAATTAACACTTTAGCGGAAAGGTCAACCGCTCGGGCAATGGCGACAATTTGCTGCATGGCGACCGAGTAATAGCCCAGTGGCTGGGTAACATCCAGCTCAAAGCCATAGCTGGCCATAATTTTCTGAGACTGGCGAATAATCTCTTTTCGGTTTACCAGCCCAAATTTTTTAGGCTCGCGACCAATAAACAGATTATCCGCTACTGACATATTAGGCAGCAGGTTAACTTCCTGATATACCGTACCAATACCAATAGATTGGGCATGAGCTGTACTGGTTGGATTAATCTCTTTTCCTTCCAGAAAGATAGTTCCACTATCTTTTGGGTAAACACCAGTTAACGCTTTAATCAGAGTGGATTTACCCGCGCCATTTTCCCCCAGTAACGCCATAATTTCGCCACGACGAAGCGTCAGTGAAACATCATGCAGTGCTCTGACGCCGGGAAACGATTTACTGATCCCTTTGATATCCAGAAGAGTATCGTCGGAGTGCTGTTGCTCTGTCATAGATTCCCCTGTTTTCACTGGTGATAACATTATTAATATTATTACTGACAGATAGGGTAGAAACCGCTGCTATGATCTGGCATAGCAGCGGATGAAACGGGTTAGTTAGTGTTAATAACCCATATTTTTCTTCAGTTCGATTTGTTGCTGAGCGCTGTCCGGGCCAAAGGCTTTAGACTCGGTCAGAATCACTTTAGGTGGAATGGTGCCATCTTTCTTATAGGCTTGAAGAGCGTCAAATGCAGGGCCTGCCATATTTGGTGTCAACTCAACGGTTAAGTTAGCTTCACCTGCTTGCATAGCTTTAAAGATGTCTGGTACAGCATCAATAGAGATGATCTTAATATCGCTGCCCGGTTTTAGGCCTGCTTCTTTAATTGCCTGAATTGCGCCAATGGCCATATCATCGTTATGTGCGTAGACCGCACAAATGTTTTTGCCGCGATCTTCGGCTTTAATAAAGCTTTCCATGACTTCTTTACCCTTACTGCGGGTAAAATCACCGGACTGAGTACGAACGATTTTTATTGAAGGAGTAGACGCAATAGCGTCAGCAAAGCCTTTTTTACGATCTAACGCTACGCTGGCACCAACGGTGCCCTGTAATTCAACAACGTTACAGGTTTTGCCCGCCATCTCTTTTACCAGCCAGTCGCCAGCAACTTTACCTTCGTAAACGTTATCAGCGGTAACCACTGACATATAAAGCGATTTATCTTTAGCGGTAATATTGCGATCTAACAGAAATACTGGGATTTTTGCATCTTTAGCTTCTTCCAGTACCGGCTCCCATCCGGTTTGTACTACCGGAGCAATAAAGATAGCGTCAACGCCCTGAGCAATAAAAGAACGTACTGCTTTAATCTGGTTTTCCTGCTTTTGCTGAGCATCAGCAATCTTTAGGGTAATACCGCGCTGTTTAGCCTGCTCTTTTGCGACAGACGTTTCTGCAGCTCGCCAGCCTGATTCAGAACCAATTTGTGAAAAGCCAACGGTAAGGGATTGTGCATAAGCTGCGCCGGAAAGAAGTGTTGCGATAGAACTTACGAGCAATAAGCGTTTTAGCATGTTACTTTCCTCTAATAAAATTTAGCGGGTTGGTAAAGCAGTAAAATGATTGCTACTACAATTTGGCAAAACTCACAGAATAAAAAGAGAGCAACTTCTCATATAGTTACAAATAGCAGAATAGTGAATATAAATAACCTAATATGCATGGTCTTCTGAATTATAGTTCTAAGCTTGTTTTTGTGATTAAAACTTTTTTATATTTTGTTTTTTAAGGCGTTTTTAATGAAATGCTAACTAAATATGAGACATGAGTTTTTATTTGACTGTATGTGTAGTCAATTATTATTGGCTATCTGCTGCTGGTATTTTAATGAAAAACAGAGGTTCTGATTTTGCATTATCCCATGACATTACCCAGCTGAAATATAGGGAGATAGATAGCAATAACTAATCCACCAACAATAATGCCAAGTACTAGCATTAATACAGGTTCTAAACGAGAGGATAGGTTCTCTGCCTGACTTTCAGATTCCGCTTCATAGATGCCAGCGAGTTTATCCAGCATCACATCTAACATTCCTGACTCTTCTCCAACACGTATAAGCTGATAACAAAGCGGTGGAAACAGAACTTGTTGGTGCAATGCTTTAAATAGCGGTGTTCCTTGTTCTACCCGTTTTATTGATGTCATTAGTGCATTCAGAAATTGAATATTTCCAGACGCGTTGGCTGCTGATTTCAGCCCTGATATTAAAGAAATACCTGCATGTTGTGTCATTGCCAGCGTGCGGAATATTTTTGCCAGTGCACTTATTTGCAGCAGTTTTCCACAGAGCGGCAAGTTTAATAATATTTTCTGTTCTTTCTCTTTCCAGCCGTCCTGTATTTTCAATTTTTTGATGTAATAGCCATACAGCAGAATAGGAAGAGAGCCGATAAATATTCCGTAATCAATAATGCCTTCTGATAGCGAGATAATCGATTGGGTGAACCAGGGAAGAGGCGCATTAAACGAGCGATAAATCTCGGCAAATGAGGGGAGAACAAAGATCAGCATTAGGAGCGTAACAAGGCTGGCAACCGCCAGAATAAACAGTGGATAACGTAGTGCTTTACGCACCTTTTTCTGCAGTTTTAATAGCTTATCTTGCTGTTCGGCGATTAAAAAACAGCATTCATCCAGTTTACCGGTAAGTTCTCCTGTGGCGATTAATTCTCTAAATAGTGGAGGAAAAGCGTAGGTATGTTCATTTAATGCCAGTGAGAACGACTTCCCTTGTGAGATAGCCATTTGCAGCTCTTTTAGCAGATAGCGCCATGCCGGATGAGGATGTTCAGCTGCAATTAACAACAGGCAGTTGGATAACGGTAATCCAGCCTGCAGCATGGTGGCTAATTGGCGAGTAATAATTGAGAGAGTAGTTAACTGCCAGCAATTTTTTCCTAACCTTACGCTGGCCTCTACTTTTATGGGAATAATTCCCTTAAATATTAACATTTGTCGTGCATTGATGATCGATGAAGCAGGAATTTCGCCACTTAGACCATCAATACTACGCCAGATGTAAAGCCGGGAGTTATTCATCATAAAATGTCCATTACGAATTAGCGGATTCAGAAGATGAGCCTAAGGTTCGGTAGAGTTCAGCTAAAGATGTTGTCCCTTGTTTTACTAACGCAATGCCTGCCTGTAAAAGTGAGGTCATACCATGGTGGCAGGCTAACTGGTGTAACTGGATGGCTGACAGGCCTTTAAGTAGCCCGTGGCGGATGTCCTCGTTGATAATCAACATTTCATAGAGTCCTGTTCGACCATAGAAACCCCCGACACAATGCTCACATCCCGTAGCATAAAAAGTACGACAACGGATAGTAGCTTGCTCAACATGAAGGTTATCGGGTTCAGGACGTTGTTGTTTGCAATGAGGGCATAAACAACGAATAAGGCGTTGGGCAACAATAAGTTTCAGGCTGGAAGCTAGCAGATAGTCAGGTATTCCCATCTGGCCCAGACGAGTTAAGGTTTCTGCTGCAGAGTTAGTATGCAGGGTTGCTAATACTAAATGGCCGGTTTGGGCTGCTTCTATTGCGATTTCTGCCGTTTCTTTATCGCGGATCTCCCCAACCATCAGGACATCAGGATCCTGACGGAGAAAAGCCTTTAATGCCGTATTGAAAGTGACACCAATCTTGCTGTTTACCTGAGTTTGGTTAATACCAGCAGTAGGAATTTCTACTGGGTCTTCCACACTGCAGATATTACGGCTGGTATCATTCAGCAAACGTAGTCCGCTATACAAGGTAATGGTTTTGCCGCTACCCGTTGGCCCGGTAACCAAAATCATTCCCTGAGGCTGATGAAGCATCTGAATATACAATTGCCGTTCTTTTTCAGACATACCAAGCGTATCAATCGACTGTTGATGTTGTTCCGATTCCATAACCCGTAGCACCACTTTTTCACCGTCAGAAACCGGTAGTGTAGAGATGCGCAGCGCACGCTCCTGCTGATTGTACTGAAAGGTGAGCTGCCCATCTTGTGGTAGTCGCCGTTCAGCAATATTTAACTGCGCCATAATTTTTAGTCGGGCAATGAGTTGAGGGGCCAGAACCACCGGTGGTGATGCGGTTTCTTGCAAAGCGCCATCAATACGCAGACGAATACGAAAATGACTGGCATAGGGTTCAAAGTGAATATCTGAAGCCCGGCGTTTTAGCGCCTGACGGATAACCTGATTGATAAACTGTACCACTGGTTCATCATCATGTTCCTGAGTTGTTGGGGTCTCCACAGGTTGTTGCTGTCCGGCGACTTCCAGTAACGCTTTATTTGGTCGATGATGGCTCAGGTCGCTGAGATATTGTTCAACTTTGATGCGTGGCCAGTATTCAATCTTAACCTGCCTCCCACAGGTAAAGGTTAGGGAGGCTGTGACTTGATGAAGGGGTTGTCCTTGTATAGCGGCGATAGTCAAATATTGTGGGTTTAACGCCACCGGAACGACCTGATGGCGTAAACATTCAGCAATGACCTCTTCACTTATCTGTTGAGTCATTAAGCCGATATCACTCATGGATTGCTCACATCATCAAAACGGAAGATATCATTACAGGCTTGAATCATATTGTCGTTTTGCTTATCACTAGAGCACTTGCGCTGCCATTGCAGGCCACCAGAGGCATTATCGAGGGTTGGCGTAAGGTCAACGCTGAGTCCCAGCAGGGCATTTTTTCCGGTAAGTGATATTACGCCATTAGCCACGGTAATTCTGGAGACATAGCGCGTCTCTTTGGTCGCAGCGATACCTGCATTCCCGTTATTGCACTGGCTAAGTTCACCGCTCTCCAGCGCGCAGAGCTCAACTGCAGTTTTGTAAGGCACCATTGCCTGTAGCATATCGGTGAGGGCCGCTTTTTGAATATATCCCTGATAGGCAGGTAATCCAATGGCGGTCAGAATGGCAATAATCGCAATAGCGATCATCAGTTCGAATAGGGTAAAACCAGCCTGTTGATTCATTTCTAACTCCTGAATAATTAAAAGTGTGAACATCATATTCAGGTGTGAAAGGAAGAAAATGGCGAAGCTGGCGTTCAGGAAACTGCTTTCAGATAATGTTGTGATAACGTATTTATTGCATTAAATAGTGGGAGACACTTTGCACATTTGGCAGGGTAAGTGTGTAACGTAAAGAGAAATCAGTACGCAGAAATAGCCGGTATATTTATAATCAGATGATAACTGCAGGGTAATTGAGGCATTAAATGAAGTTAGAACAAGGATGGATCGTTGGCGTTAAGCGTGTACCCTCTCCTCATTTTGATGAAAGACCGGAAGGGGAGATACCCTCACTGCTGGTGATTCACAATATTAGCCTGCCTCCCGGCGAGTTTGGTGGCCCTTATATTGACCAACTGTTTACCGGTACGTTAAATCCGCAAGAACACCCCTATTTTGCTGACATTCAACATCTGAGAGTTTCTGCTCATTGTCTTATCCGGCGTGACGGTCAGATTGTTCAGTATGTCCCTTTTGATAAACGCGCCTGGCATGCTGGTGTCTCTCTGTTTGACGGACGGGAACGTTGCAATGACTTCTCTATTGGCATCGAACTGGAAGGAACCGACACCACGGATTTCACCCCGCCACAATATCAAAGCCTGCAACAGCTAACCCAACAGCTGATCCAGCATTACGCAATCACACCAGAAAGAATCACCGGGCACAGCGACATCGCCCCCGGCCGTAAAACCGACCCCGGCCCACACTTCGACTGGCAACGTTATAAAAGACAGATCAAAACCAATAACTAAATTCGAACTAATGGATTCCAAACCGTTATTTTGTGATCTTGGTTTTGGTCTTTTGGGTGTTAACAATGGTTATCGGAGGGAGAGGCCGCCGTGGGGGTCGTAGCAGCTTTAGCTGCCGGAGCGCCCCTAGGCGGACTAGGCCCGACGCGCGCTAAAGCCAAGTACAAATGGTCTTCCGGCCGAGCACAAAAGTAATATAAGCAACATTGCCTTTACGGCCGGAATATCCTCAAAACTCCATTCCAAAACATCAGATACAAAAATCCCCGCCAACTTCAGCAGGGACTTTCTATCAAAACAACAACGCTTACTTCACCGTCTTCCGGGTAATCAAATAGCCAATTCCTAAAATAATGAGCCAAACCGGAATCAACTGTACTGAAATGCGAATTCCTGGCGTCATATACATAATGACCAGTACACCAGCAAGGAACAGCAAACACAGATAGTTACTGAATGGGTAGAGAATTGCCTTAAACTTAGGCGTCACGCCTTCACGATTTTTAGCAGCGCGGAACTTCAGGTGCGACAGGCTAATCATCGCCCAGTTAATCACAATACTGGAAACCACCAGTGACATCAGGATACTGATGGCTTCTTTAGGAATTAAATAGTTAACAATAATACCGATAGCTGCCACCGTACTGGAAAATATAATGGCATTCACCGGCACGCCGCGACTGCTGGTTTTCGCCAGTGCCTGAGGGGCGTTTTTCTGCAGTGCCAGACCGTAAAGCATACGGCTATTACTGTATACACAACTGTTATATACCGATAGTGCGGCAGTCAAAACGACGATATTCAGGGCTGTAGCCACCATACTGCTATTCAGGTGATGGAAAATCATCACGAATGGGCTACCGCCTTCTACCACTTTGGTCCACGGATAGAGCGAAAGCAGAACGACCAGTGAACCAATATAGAAAATCAGAATACGGTAAAGTACCTGATTGATCGCTTTTGGTATGGTTTTTTCTGGATTATCGGCTTCAGCCGCAGTAATACCAATCAACTCCAGACCGCCGAAAGAGAACATAATAATGGCGGTAGCCATGACCAAACCTTCAAAGCCAAAAGGCATAAACCCGCCCTGCGACCAGAGATTACTGATGCCAGCTTCCGGACCACCCGTACCCGTTGCCAATAACCAGATACCAAATGCAATCATACCAATGATGGCGGCAACCTTGATAATGGCAAACCAGAACTCCATCTCTCCGTAAACTTTAACGGTGGAGAGGTTAATCAGATTGATTAATACAAAGAAGAAAGCCGCAGAAGCCCAGGTAGGTATATCCGGCCACCAGTATTGAACATAAATACCCACGGCGGTTAGCTCCGCCATGCTGACCAGTACGAACAGCATCCAGTAGTTCCAGCCAGACAGGAAACCAGCAAACGGCCCCCAGTATTTATAGGAGAAATGGCTGAAAGTTCCGGCTACCGGCTCTTCAGTAATCATTTCACCCAACTGGCGCATAATCAGAAAAGCAATGATACCGCCGATAGCATAACCTAATATAACGGACGGCCCGGCCATATTGATGGTCTGGGCGCTGCCTAAAAACAGGCCAGTACCGACGGCACCACCTAAGGCAATTAACTGAATATGGCGATTTTTAAGACCGCGTTTGAGCTGATCACTCATTATTATTCTTTCCTCACAGGCTTTTTTGTATTCATTTAGCGGTTTGTTCTTATTGGGTTTTCAGAATGATGCTTCAGTATCAGAGAATCGATAACAATCATTCTGTATAAAAATATTTACAGTCGCCAATAAAAAGTTTTTAGATACCGTCTATCAGTGCGGCAAGAATAGTGGTAAACAAAAATGTTTGCATTATTTTTCTTCCTTTAGTGTTTTATTCTGTTCTTTTCTGTGTAATAAATTGAAAACGATAACTGTAAAACTATTTATTTTTCAATAAATTAATTTTTTGGTTTCTACCAGAATAGCGGGGTGGTTGATGTTGCTATAATGGTAAACAGACCATTTAATCCCCTCCGTTAGCAACAGGTGTTATATAAAAGTGTTTTTACTGGTTTTTGTCTTTTATAACACCCGATAAAGATAATGCGTTTTAGTGTTTACCAATGACACCGACAAAGGTTTCCTTCTATTTACTGATGCTATAGCCGGGCAGTTGCACAGATTTTCAGTAAATTTTTTGGAAGGCAATTGGCAAATCCCTCCCTGCATACTCTTCATTTAAATTGAATTTAATTTCTTATTATTTGGTTTTTTATTCACAGATTGGTTTGCTGATCCGCTTCAGTTTTACTTTTTATTCGTTTCAAAAACGTTAAATCTATGTGGGTGTTGCTGAATCGTTAATACCTCCGTAGAGGTACGCCAGTTAACGATATCCTGTATAAATCACAGCGATAGGTAAGGTTTTATGATTTAGGTCAAAGGCCATATGGACACAAGGTGAATAATTTGTTACTTTATCGTCACACTTTTGATATTGGTATTACCAATTGACTTCGGGGCATTTTGAGAAGCATTATGGTTTATAGCAAGGTTCGCCAACCCAAGTTATCCGACGTGATCGAGCAGCAGCTCGAGGCGCTGATTCTTGAAGGAACCCTCCGTCCCGGGGAGAAACTTCTTCCTGAACGTGAGTTAGCTAAACAATTCGATGTTTCCCGCCCGTCATTAAGAGAAGCCATCCAGCGTTTGGAAGCGAAAGGATTATTGTTACGTCGCCAGGGAGGCGGTACTTTTGTACAAACCAACCTGTGGCAAAGTTTAAGAGATCCTTTAAGCGAGCTGTTGGCCGATCATCCTGAATCCCAGTTTGACCTGTTAGAAACACGGCATGCCTTAGAAGGTATTGCGGCCTACTACGCAGCTTTACGCGGTACTGATGAAGATTTCCAACGTATTCGCGAATATCACCAACAAATCGAAGTCGCGCAGGCTTCCGGTGATAAGCAAAACGAAGCTGAAGCCGTAATGCAGTATCAGACAGCGGTAACCGAAGCCAGCCATAATGTGGTACTGCTTCACCTGCTGCGCTGCATGACGCCGCTGTTAGAACAAAATGTCCGCCAGAATTTCGATTTACTCTATTCCCGCCGTGAAATGCTGGAAAGAGTGAGTAATCACAGGGCTAGCATATTCGAAGCTATTGTTGCACGTGAACCAGAAAAAGCGCGTGAAGCATCGCATCGACATTTAGCCTTTATTGAGGAAGTGCTGCTCGACCTCGACAGAGAACACACTCGCCGCGAGCGATCGCTGCGGTTGTTACAGCAGCATAGGGATTAGAGCTTTCGGCTCACCACAACACCGAGCCTGTCTTAATAACGTCTGCGTCCCTCTGGTGTAAGACGCTATTAGGACAGGCTTTGAATAACTAACGTAAAGATAGAATAAGGAAACAACCATGTCGGAAATTGTAAATCAAGACGTGGATCCGATTGAAACCCGCGATTGGTTGCAGGCGATCGAATCGGTCATCCGTGAAGAAGGCGTTGAGCGTGCTCAATACCTGATTGATCAGGTTATGGCGTCTGCACGTAAGGCCGGCGTCAATTTACCTTCAGGTGAAGGGTTCGTCAGTGATTACATTAATACTATCCCACTGTCTGAAGAACCTACCTATCCAGGTAACCTTGATTTAGAACGTCGTATCCGTTCTATTATTCGTTGGAATGCGGTAATGACCGTGCTGCGCGCTTCCAAGAAAGATCTGGAACTGGGTGGCCATATGGCATCATTCCAGTCTTCAGCGACTATTTATGATGTGTGTTTTAACCACTTCTTCCGTGCTCGTAACGCTAAAGATGGCGGCGATCTGGTGTTCTTCCAGGGTCATATCTCTCCGGGAATCTATGCGCGTGCTTTCCTTGAAGGCCGTCTGACCGAAGAGCAAATGAATAACTTCCGTCAGGAAGTTCACGGTAAAGGTCTTTCTTCTTATCCTCACCCTAAACTGATGCCGGAATTCTGGCAGTTCCCAACCGTTTCTATGGGGCTGGGTCCAATCAGCGCCATTTATCAGGCTCGTTTCCTGAAATACCTGCATAACCGTGGCCTGAAAGATACTTCTGCACAAACCGTTTACGCCTTCCTGGGCGATGGTGAAATGGATGAGCCAGAATCTAAAGGCGCTATCACCATTGCCACCCGCGATAAGCTGGACAATCTGGTATTCATCATTAACTGTAACTTACAGCGTCTTGATGGCCCGGTTACTGGTAACGGTAAAATTGTTAACGAACTGGAAGGCATCTTTAAAGGCGCTGGCTGGGACGTGATTAAAGTGATGTGGGGCAACCGTTGGGATGACCTGCTGCGTAAAGACACCACCGGTAAACTGATTCAGTTAATGAATGAAACCGTTGATGGTGACTATCAAACATTCAAATCCAGAAACGGTGCTTACGTTCGTGAACACTTCTTCGGCAGATACCCGGAAACCGCAGCGCTGGTCAAAGATATGACCGACGATGAAATCTGGGCTCTGAACCGTGGTGGTCACGATCCAAGAAAAGTGTATGCAGCACTGAAGAAAGCACAAGAAACTCAGGGCAAACCAACCGTGATTTTAGCTCACACCATTAAAGGTTATGGTATGGGTGAAACTGCGGAAGGTAAAAATATCGCTCACCAGGTTAAGAAAATGAACATGGAAGGCGTTCGCCAATTCCGCGATCGTTTCAATGTGCCTGTTGCTGATGCCGATATCGAAAACCTGCCGCTGCTGACGCTGGATAAAGATTCTGAAGAGTACAAATACCTGCACGAGCGCCGTAATGCGTTAGAAGGTTATCTGCCAAGCCGTTTGACTGAGTTTACTCAGCCGCTGACGATTCCTGCATTAAGTGAATTCAGCCAACTGCTGGAAGAGCAGAATAAAGAAATCTCTACCACTATCGCCTTCGTTCGTGCGCTGAACGTTATGCTGAAAGATGCTTCAATCGGTCCACGTTTAGTGCCGATTCTGGCTGATGAAGCACGTACTTTCGGTATGGAAGGTCTGTTCCGTCAAATCGGTATTTATAGTCCTAAAGGCCAGCAATACGTTCCTCAGGACCGTGAGCAAGTGGCTTACTATAAAGAAGATGAGAAAGGTCAGATTCTGCAGGAAGGTATTAACGAACTGGGTGCGGGTGCATCATGGCTGGCTGCGGCAACATCTTATAGCACCAACGATTACCCAATGATTCCATTCTACATCTACTACTCTATGTTCGGTTTCCAACGTATTGGTGACCTGTGCTGGATGGCAGGGGATCAGCAAGCACGTGGTTTCTTAGTGGGTGGTACCTCTGGCCGTACTACGCTGAACGGTGAAGGTCTGCAACACGAAGATGGTCATAGCCACATTCAGGCGCTGACTATTCCAAACTGTATCTCTTATGACCCAACTTACGCTTATGAAGTGGCTGTTATCATGCATGACGGTTTACAGCGTATGTATGGTAATCAGGAGAACGTTTACTACTACATCACTACCCTGAACGAAAACTATCACATGCCAGCAATGCCGGCAGGTGTGGAAGAGGGTATCCGTAAAGGTATCTATAAACTGGAAACCGTAGCGGGCAATGGTAAAGGTAAAGTTCAACTGATGGGTTCAGGTTCTATTCTGCCTCACGTACGTGAAGCGGCTCAGATTCTGGCTAAAGACTATGGCATCAGCTCTGATGTTTACAGCGTAACGTCATTCACCGAACTGGCTCGTGATGGTCAGGATTGTGAGCGTTGGAACATGCTGCATCCGTTAGAGACTCCACGTGTGCCTTATGTTGCTCAAGTAATGAATGATGCGCCAGCTGTAGCTTCAACTGACTATATGAAACTGTTTGCTGAACAAATTCGTAACTTTATTCCAGCCAGCGAGTTCCGCGTACTGGGTACTGATGGCTTCGGTCGTTCAGACAGCCGCGAAAACCTGCGTCACCACTTCGAAGTTGATGCTTCCTACGTTGTGGTTGCTGCACTGGGTGAACTGGCAAAACGCGGCGACGTGCCGGCCAGCGCTGTGGCTGAAGCGATTACCAAATTTGGTATCGATGCAGACAAAGTTAACCCACGTCTGGCATAAGAGGTAAAGATTAAATGACTATTGAAATCAAAGTGCCGGACATCGGCGCTGACGAAGTAGAAGTAACCGAACTGCTGGTGAAAGTAGGTGACACCGTTGAGGCTGAGCAATCACTCATCACCGTTGAAGGTGATAAAGCTTCAATGGAAGTTCCTTCACCACAGGGTGGTGTCGTTAAAGAAATTAAAGTACAGGTGGGCAGTAAAGTGTCTACTGGTACGCTGATTATGATCTTTGATGGTGCTGATGCAGCTCCAGCTCCGAAAGCAGAAGCTCCAGCTGCTGCTCCGGCAGCCAGTGCTCCTGCGGCTTCAGCCGCTAAAGATGTTCAGGTTCCTGACATCGGCGGTGATGAAGTAGAAGTAACCGAAGTGTTGGTGAAAGTGGGTGATAAAGTTGAAGCTGAACAATCACTGATTACTGTTGAAGGCGATAAAGCTTCAATGGAAGTTCCTGCTCCGTTCGCGGGTGTGGTTAAAGAGATTAAAGTACAGGTGGGCAGTAAAGTGTCTACCGGTACCTTGATTATGGTGTTTGAAGTAGCGGGCGCAGCGCCTGCGGCGGCAAGTGCACCAGCGGCATCTGCAGCACCAGCGGCAACCGGTGGCGTATCTGCGAAAGACGTTCAGGTTCCGGATATCGGCGGTGACGAAGTAGAAGTGACCGAAGTGCTGGTGAAAGTAGGCGACAAAATTGAAGCTGAACAATCACTGATTACCGTTGAAGGTGATAAAGCCTCAATGGAAGTTCCGGCACCGTTTGCGGGTACCGTTAAAGAGATCAAAGTTCAGGTAGGCAGCAAAGTGTCTACTGGTTCACTGATTATGGTGTTTGAAGTAGCGGGCGCCGCGCCTGCGGCGGCAAGTGCACCAGCTCCGGCCGCTGCTGCGCCAGCCCCTGCTGTTGCAGCGGCTAAACCAGCGGCTCCGGCTGCTTCCGGCAGCAATGAGTTCGCAGAGAACGATGCTTATATCCATGCGACTCCGGTGATTCGTCGTCTGGCTCGTGAGTTTGGCGTTAACCTGGCGAAAGTGAAAGGTACAGGTCGTAAAGGCCGTATCCTGAAAGAAGACGTTCAGGCCTACGTGAAAGATGCCGTGAAACGCGTTGAATCCGGTGCGGTTGCTGCTTCTGGTGGCTCTCTGCCGGGTCTGTTACTGTGGCCGAAAGTAGATTTCAGCAAGTTTGGTGATATTGAAGAAGTTGAACTGGGGCGTATCCA
The DNA here is from genome assembly GCF_004295645.1 of Limnobaculum zhutongyuii. Classification (NCBI taxonomy): domain Bacteria; kingdom Pseudomonadati; phylum Pseudomonadota; class Gammaproteobacteria; order Enterobacterales; family Budviciaceae; genus Limnobaculum; species Limnobaculum zhutongyuii. Next base: position 3,057,098 of record NZ_CP034752.1, on the reverse strand, counting down.
GAAGATCTCTGGTGCTAACCTGCATCGTAACTGGGTAATGATCCCTCATGTTACACAGTTCGATGAAACTGATATTACTGATGTTGAAGCTTTCCGTAAGCAGCAAAACGTTGAAGCCGAGAAGAAAAAGCTGGATGTGAAAATCACTCCGCTGGTCTTCATCCTGAAGGCCGTTGCCAAAGCGCTGGAAGAAATGCCTCGCTTTAACAGCTCATTGTCGGAAGATGGTCAGAAGCTGACGCTGAAGAAATACATCAACATTGGTGTTGCTGTTGATACACCTAATGGCCTGGTGGTTCCGGTGTTCCGTGATGTGAATAAGAAAGGCATCGTTGAGCTGTCTCGTGAACTGGCTGAAATCTCCAAGAAAGCGCGTGCCGGTAAGCTGACAGCGTCCGACATGCAGGGTGGTTGCTTCACGATTTCCAGCCTGGGTGGTATCGGTGGTACTGCGTTTACCCCAATCGTTAACGCACCAGAAGTGGCTATCTTAGGCGTATCTAAATCGTCAATGAAGCCGGTTTGGAATGGTAAAGAGTTTGCACCACGTCTGATGCTGCCACTGTCTCTCTCCTACGATCACCGCGTGATCGACGGTGCTGATGGTGCGCGTTTCATCAGTTTCATTAACGATGCGATGTCTGACATCCGCCGTTTAGTGATGTAATTAAAAGGCCGGCCACTGGCCGGCCTTTTAATTCTTGTTTTTGTACGGAATTATTGGGAACTCTTGTTTGCAGAATTGTTATGTTTCTGTAAACTGAAGTGGTCACACAGGTTCCGGCAATGCACGCTATGATGAAACAGAACCAACGCCGGTCGGCCGGGAAAAAATTTAAGAGGTCATAGATGAGTACTGATATTAAAACTCAGGTTGTGGTACTTGGAGCAGGTCCCGCAGGTTATTCAGCAGCTTTCCGCTGCGCGGATTTAGGTCTGGACACCATTATCGTTGAACGTTATTCCACTCTGGGTGGCGTATGTTTGAACGTAGGTTGTATCCCTTCAAAAGCGCTGCTTCACGTTGCTAAAGTAATTGAAGAAGCGAAAGCACTTGCCGTACACGGTATCGTTTTTGGCGAGCCAAAAACCGATATTGATAAAGTTAGAGTCTGGAAAGAAAAAGTTATCGACCAACTGACAGGCGGTCTGGCGGGTATGGCCAAGATGCGTAAAGTTCAGGTGGTTAATGGTTATGGTAAGTTTGTTGGCCCGAATACCATTGCGGTTGAAGGTGAAAATGGCGTAACTAACATTAATTTTGATAACGCTATTATTGCTGCGGGTTCTCGTCCTATCCAGTTACCATTTATTCCTCATGAAGATCCACGCGTTTGGGACTCTACTGATGCGTTAGCGCTGAAGTCTGTGCCTAAGCGTCTGCTGGTTATGGGTGGTGGTATCATCGGCCTGGAAATGGGTACGGTTTATCACGCTCTGGGTTCTCAGATCGACGTAGTAGAAATGTTTGATCAAGTGATTCCTGCCGCAGATAAAGACGTAGTTAAAGTGTTTACCAAACGTATCAGTAAGCAGTTTAACCTGATGCTGGAAACCAAAGTAACTGCGGTTGAAGCGAAAGAAGATGGTATCTATGTAACGATGGAAGGCAAAAAAGCACCTGCCGAACCACAGTGTTATGATGCCGTTCTGGTTGCCATTGGTCGTGTACCAAATGGAAAACTGCTGGAAGCGGGCAAAGCAGGTATTGAGGTTGACGATCGTGGTTTTATCCATGTTGATAAGCAAATGCGTACTAACGTTCCTCATATCTTTGCTATCGGTGATATCGTTGGTCAGCCAATGCTGGCACACAAAGGTGTTCATGAAGGCCATGTGGCTGCAGAGGTTATCTCTGGTAAGAAACACTACTTCGATCCAAAAGTTATTCCATCTATTGCCTATACCGAGCCGGAAGTGGCATGGGTTGGTCTGACAGAGAAAGAAGCAAAAGAGAAAGGGATTAACTATGAAGTTTCTACTTTCCCTTGGGCGGCCTCCGGTCGTGCAATTGCTTCCGACTGTGCAGACGGTATGACCAAGCTGATTTTCGATAAAGATTCTCACCGTATCATCGGTGGTGCCATTGTTGGTACCAACGGTGGTGAACTGTTAGGTGAAATTGGTTTAGCGATTGAAATGGGCTGTGATGCTGAAGATATTGCATTAACTATTCATGCTCACCCAGCATTGCATGAATCAGTTGGTCTGGCTGCGGAAGTGTATGAAGGTACAGTGACCGACTTACCTAATCCAAAAGCCAAGAAAAAGTAATTAACTGGCTATTTAGCTATATAAAAAACCGCTTCGGCGGTTTTTTTATTTGCCGTTAATGCGGGGGCTTTACGAGATATCAATGAGTTAAGTTACCCACAATGAGACCAACGCCCCCCATTAAACCCTATCACATGGTCAAGTTATGGACATGCCCCTCAGTGGGTTTAGGGTTATTGCTTCATAAAGATGGTCAGGTGCAAAGTGCGCATAAATCATCGTTTGATGTATGTTTGAGTGACCAAGTATTCTTTGAAGCGTAATAATGTTTCCTCCATTGATCATGAAGTGTGTTGCAAAGGTATGCCTGAGAACGTGAACAGCTTGGCCCTTCGGCATGTCGGGTTTGATTGCTTTTATCATCATCCTTAGAATGTTGTAATTAGCACTTTCAAATAACCGGCCTGACTCTTTAGTTTTAATATAATCTTTAACTTCTTGTGATATGGGTACCGTTCTCTTTTTGCCGTTTTTTGTTTCATAGAATGTCACTTTATTATCAATGATGTGCTCAGCCTTTACGCTGAATGCCTCCTTCCAACGAACCCCCGTGCACAAAGAAAGAAGAGCTATCCGCCGCTCATCACCGTTTATATCTAGTGATTTCAGAAGGGCCGAGATTTCATCATCAGACAAGAAAACCATTTCAGGGATATCCTCTTTTAAGGGTTTTATTTGTCTTGCGGGGTTTTCGCTATGATAGAGATCGGCGCTAATCAGTGCGCTGAACATTCCCGCCAAATATGTCATCATTCTATTTGCTGTTGATGCTTTTATATCTGATTGCAGCAGTGTTGATAGGTACTTCAGCAAAAACGGTTTCGTTAACATATACGCTCTGGGATAACCCATATCCCGGTCGTTCTTTTTTAACTTACCGTATGTTTTATCACCGTGCTCTTGAGTACGGCCTATTAGCTCCCACCATATTTCTATTAACTCAGCCAGTGGGCGCTTATCTGCCGGTTTTTCTAGCCACTCTTTATTATGATAATTCGTTAGAATATATCTCTCGAATGTGCGTGCTTCTGCTTTATTGTCAAACTTCCGCCTGATGCGTTTTCCCTCTGCACCCTGCGGTCTTACGTCCACTTCATAACGACCATCTTCAAGCTTTTTAATAGACATAAAGCCCTCCGATGTGTTCTGTCTGATATGTTGTACTTGCTATAAAAGCGTTATAAACCGTAAGCCAGTTTTCCGGCTTTAAAGGTATAACGTTATTATTTCTGGCCCACAGCGAGAGAGAGCCGGATCTATTTGTCCGGCCTCATATGCAACTTGTCCGATTGCTAGCCATAGTATGTATTTCCTGTATCTATCCTTATCCAATAAAATCAGTTTTTCTATTACTGTTGGATCGTATATTTCCCCCTCTGTTTCATAGCCTTTAATAACATTCAGCGCTATGTCTGTTGATAAAGAAAATAACTCCTGTGTCATTCCTTCAGCCAGTCGAATTGCCAGTAGCTTCTCAGCATAATTAGTCGATTTTAAAATCATAAACTCTCTCTATTTATAAATTACAATTTGCTTATAAAACCAATAGTTATAAGCAGTTCTGTGTAACTTCTTAATAGTAGAGACTCTTGTCTGCAATTGCTGTATCGATATTATTTATTGGCTAGCCGATTTTCTTAGAATTAGAATCTGACTCCGTGAGTGTTTCATCTGGTTCTACTTGCCCAGATTCAGGGGCCGTTTCACCTAGTAACAGCCACATGGTGTATTTCTTATATTCTTCAGTGCTTATAACTCTTTCAACTATGGCTATTCCTGCACCTTGCTGGCCAGTTTCATATTTCTTAATTGTGCCTAGCGCTAATCCAGTTATTTCAGAGAATTTTTTCTGAGTGACGCCCGTGGATTTTCTCAACGTTAGTAACTTTTTTGCGTAATCAGTTGACAAGGTTCTTATCAAAGCACTATTCTCTATCTAAAGGTGCTTGATTAAGCACCGACAAATAAACCCTAAGACGCCCTGACGCGACCTAGGAACCAAGACGAGAGGATAACAAATGTTAGAGATTGCAGATAGCACATCATCAAATCTGGTGACCGTTGAATTTTTTGCGAGCTATATCGGCAAGACACCTAGCGCCGTGCGCAAGATGGTTCAGGCGGGAAAACTGCCTGTTATCCGCATGAAGAATCCAGAGAAGCCAAGCGGTGAAGGTGAGATTTATATTCATAAGGGCGAGTGGGACGATTTTGCCGCCCATCTGGCCGAAGTTGCCGAGCCTGAGTGGCACGCATGGAAAGATCGTTTATTCACATCACCTAAGCAAAGAAACCGTAAGCCCGCTACCGGCGCTAAGAATTCAAAGGCCCAACAGCCACGGGCCTGACAGAAATCTGAGGGCGGTGTTTTCGGTGGAGTTCTTATAAAAAAAGTGAACAGAAACCGGATGCATCGCAATCAGTATCAACGGCTCAGTGAGGTAACGACAATGCCAGAATCAGAGACTAGACATCAAGAATATGATTCAGAGGTAATAGTTATAACCTCTGAATATCAAGGCCACAAACTGAGTAGTACCTGTTTTTTGAAATCAGGCTCAATCAATGAGCCTGGATACCTTCAGGTGCTTTCTCGCCATGCTCAATTACATCGACATAGCATTGAAGCTGCTCTATTAGCCGCTTCATCTGATGAATATTCAGCTTAGTAAATACTTCATCAGCGGCAGGTAAGTCGCTCTGTGTATAGGTGAAGTTAATAGAAATGGTATCGGGGTATGCGGGGGCTGGTTCAAGTATTGTCCATCCTTCAACCGTAATGTAAGGGTTCATTGTTGTTCCTTGTGGTTGGTCGTCTTTGGCGATTCGATCTTACCATGAGTCAATTATTTGGCATCGTCAAAATGCCAGCATTCAATTTAATTCAAAAGGATAAGTACATGTCATTTAAATACCCATTAAGCGCAGTAGTTAAGGTTGGTCTCAGTGGTGAAGCAGGTCAGGTGAAAGGCCGAGCTGATTACGTTAGCGCCGGTAATCAGTATTACGTTCACTATCTTGCGGCTGACGGTCGCGCTGTTAACGCTTGGTTTGATGAAGATGAAATCCAACCAGCATCTGAAATGCCAAAAGCATAATTCCAATTACAAAGCCCATTACGTTAGTGGGCTTGATAATTAGAGTATTACTGGTATCCCGCCAAAATTATTGACAAAGAATGGAGTGCAAGCCCAATGAGCGAATGCAGATCACTATCCGGTATGTTGCGACAAGGTCAAGAGGTGACACACTGCCATCATTCACGTGGCTGGATTGAAACCCCGGACGGTCGTCATTTTCAGCCAAAAGCCAGCGAAGTGAAATTTTTACCGGGTTTGGCTAAGCCGTGGCTCTCCGGTGTTAAATGTTCGCGTCGGTGGTGGGCTCGGTTAATGGGTATTACTGCGTAGTTCTTGTAAACAGTAAGGGGGATATATGACTTATAAACGCAACTACATTCTAAATGTCATTATCCCTTCAATTGAGCGAGAAGGACTGACAATTAAAACTAAGTACGGTGAGGTAACAATTAATTCAACCCGCGAGGTAGTCGTTAATTTCCTTGCTGCTTTGAGCGAAGAGTTAAGTAAACAGGAAAAAAGGCCAGCGCCTGATATTCCGTTTTAATCATAATTAATTTTATTAAATAAATTCTTACGTCAAATAAATGGCGGGGATCGCTTTATCCAAAATAAGGAAAAAGAAATGTTAACTCCAGATATAAAACCACCCGATTTTCTGGCGGCATTAAATGAAGCAAGAAAAGATGAAAGGCGCAATTATGCCGCTGTTGTTGCTTCCCGCTTAGAAGGTCTTGCCAACTTTATCGTTGATGAGTCTCCGGCTGATATTGCAGCGATTCTGCGTGATGAAGCAGAGGTGTTTAATAGAGTCGCCAGCGGCTCAGAGGTCTGATTATGGCTGATGAAATCGATATAGCTCAAGAACGGCAATCAATTGTATTGGATAGCCAGATCGCTGCTGCCCGTTTGAGCGCGGGTGTTTCGGCATTCATCTGCGAGGATTGTGATAAGCCAATACCTGAAGCTCGACGCCTTGCCTTTAGCGGGGTGACTCGTTGCATTCATTGTCAGGAACGTCATGAGCTTTTGAGTAAGCACTATAGGAAATAGAGGTGAGCTGATGCTGTTTGATAACTGGCTGGACGTTGTTGTTATCACTGGAGCTGTTTTATTAATCGCACTCATTGCTTTCATCATTTTTTGTGAATGGAAGGAAGAGCGCGATTTTATGAATAGCCCAGAGAATAAAAATTACGATTAATGGAATAAGGCATTTATATGAATCGTTCATTTTTAAAATGGCAGGGCGGGAAAGGTACTGTCATTGATGAAATTAAAAAACACCTTCCAACAGGTAAAAGATTAATTGAGCCTTTTGTGGGGGCGGGTAATGTATTTATTAACACTGATTACAATGAGTATATTTTGAATGATATTAACCCCGACCTTATGGGCGCGTACTATTATTTGAAATTGAATCATATTAGTTTTATGCAGCGATTGGCTCAGCTTTTTATTGAGGGGGCAGATCAAACCGGTTATTTATCTAGTCGAAAAATATTTAATAGCGGCAGGCGTTGCGGTAAAAATTTTGAGCGCGCCGTGCTTTTTGTTTATTTAAATCGGCATTGCTTCAATGGTGTCTGTAGATATAACCAACAGGGTGATTTTAACGTCCCCTTTGGTGATTCCAAGAAAGCCTATTTTCCTGATAGTGAAATGCTTTCATTCGCTGAAAAATTAACTAACGCTAGTCTATGTAGCACCGACTTTGAAGAAGTGATCGCCATAGCTAAGAACGGCGATGTAATTTATTGCGATCCGCCGTACCTACCAGCCTCAAAAACAGCAAGCTTTACCACTTATCACACAAAGCCATTCACCACCGAAGACCATCAACGACTAAATGCCGCGCTAATTGCTGCCGCTGAACGCGGTGCCAGCGTTGTTCTATCGAACAGTAATACCACCGAAACCCGCGAAATATACCCAGACTTTATCTTTTTTGAAATTGATGCCCGTCGATCATCAGCCGCTAAAGCGGGTAGCCGGAAGTCAGTCAAAGAGTTGATTGGGGTCTTACCCAGACCACATGCAGTTTTATTAGATCAGGCAGGGGACAGGATGATATGACAAACGTATTTCAATTGAGTGAGGCATATGCCGAACAATCGGTGAGATTGAAGCTCAGAATGCTGGGGAGTAAACGCCGTCCTTTTAATTCTTATTCTAACTGTGAAATTGGAGTAAGAGTGGATGGGCGCAGTTTAAAACACTTGAACCGTAAACTCAGATCTATCAGACCTCGCGGAAAGGTGTTCTCTATGATTATGCGGCGTCAATTTTCACGACTTTCCATTTTAGTTGAAGATGGACGCAAGTGAATGACCACCGAAACTCATGGCCGTTACGCACCATCTGAGCCAGCACCATATCCGGGTATTATTGATGATACCCGGTATGCTTATATGTGGAATAAACCACGTAAAGCGGTTGGTCTGTTTTTTGATGATGAAATAGACGAGTCTGAAGTATTTAGCGTTAGCCCGTTAGTTGCTAAGCATCTTGAAAGAATGAAACATGATTGGCAACCGCTAGGGGCGGCGGTTATACAGAGAATTAAGGAGCAGGCTCAAGAGGAACGATCCGAGCACGAAAGAAAAAAGGTGACGTGGGCTGAAACACCCGAAGGTGTAGAACAGCGTTTTAATGAACAACCTTCTTTTATCCATCAGGCGCTATTGCCTAAAGTGAACTGGTTGCGCCAGAACCGAGATCAAAAACACATCAATGCTTTTTTCATGGGATCCGTGAGAAAAGCATTGCTGCGTCTTGATGCCGTGCGCCAGCGGCAGAGTGTTAATAGTGGTCATGGTTATGAGCTGGCTGCTTACTATTTCCGGCGCTGGCCGCATTTGGCTACATTCAGCAAGAAACAGGTAATCACCGTTGCGCATGAGATTGCAGCCCGGCTGACTGAAATGTTTGAAACAGAGTGCTCAGCGATAGGTAGCCGCCCATCTGAAATGTCAGACGATGATTTATTGTGGCTATACCGACATTTAGGCGCTGAAATGTTTGCCTTACGGGTGACGCCTCCGGCATGGCAGTCGCTTAATGCTAAAGGTGGTTTTTCCCGAACCCAGTGTTATTCATCTTTATTGCGTATCTCAAACCCTGATTGGTGGGGGCGTAAGCTGTGGCGGTTGCGTTGTGAATGGCGTGAGAATCAGTTTAGGGCCGCGGGCGTTATCCATAAAAAACGGATGCCTTACGTTAGCTTTGATGCTCTGAACCAGTGGCAAGAACAGCGCCGAAAGAATCGGGCGTTTTTCCAGTCTCACGATCTGGTTGACGACGAAGGCAATATTGTCAGCTTAGAAGATATGGTTAACGCCAGCGTAAGTAATCCGGCAATCCGCCGTCATGAGCTGATGAATAGAATGTCTGGCGTTGAGCTTATTGCTCAGTCGCGCGGTGATGTTGGTATTTTTCTGACTATCACCTGTCCGTCAAAATACCACAGTAATATTCATAGCGGTCATCAAAATCCTAAGTGGAATCACACTACCGCGCGTCAGGGGCAGCAGTATTTATGCAAGGTCTGGGGACGGGCAACCTCAGCACTTAAGCGACAAGCTTTGCGCCCTTACGGGTTCCGCGTGGCGGAGCCTCATCACGATGGGACGCCGCACTGGCACGCCTTGTTATTTATGCCGCAGGATCAAGTAAAAGAAACGTTGGCCATTTTACGTGAATACTTCATAAAGGAAGATCGTCACGAATTAGGGCGTAATACTGGCGCGCGGTTTAAGTCTAAGAAAATGGATCCGCGCAAGGGGTCAGCAACTGCCTATGTTGCCAAATACATTAGTAAAAATATCGATGGCTATGCTCTTGACGGTGAACTGGATACCGAAACCGGCAAGTCACTAAAGGATACGGCAAAGTATGCAATGGCTTGGGCTTCTCAGCACAATATTCGACAGTTTCAGCCATTTGGCCAGCCGCCTGTCACTGTCTGGCGGGAGTTACGAAAGCTCAGTAATCAGTTAACCGGCATTCAGAAAGAAGCTGGGATCTTTCAGCCTGGCAAACAGATGCTACCTGATGCGGCTATGGATAATGTTATGGCTGCCGCTGATGCTGGTTGTTTTGCGACTTATATCGAAAAGCAGGGCGGTGTTCTTATTCCCCGTGAATGCTATACCGTGCGCCTGGCCTATGAAGAGGCCGAAGAGGTAAACGCTTACGGCGAATCACCAGAAAAGATTTTTGGAGTCTTCTCGCCGCACATCGGTATCACGTCCCGTATCTGTACCCGTCTTACAAGGTGGAAGATTTGCGCCAAGCATAAAACCGATAACGGCAAGGCGCGTAGCGCTGACGCCGAGGAGGTTTCTGGCTTTTCGCCGTCCGCAGGCGGCGCTTGGAGTTCTGTCAATAACTCTACGGGCGACCAAAAAACAGACGAAAAAATAGCGCCGGTAGAAGAAATTGGCAGTACATCTGAGCCAGAAATGTCTATGTCAGCTATTGATTTTGATAAGTTGGACGATAAAGAACGGCGTGCAATGCTACGGCGATTGCGAAAGCAGCCGCCAGATCGACGCAATGTTATTTGTTCGTCCACAATTCAGCGTAAGAAAACAGCAGGCGATCAGGCATTTAGCCCGCAGGCAGACGAACTGATCGCGAAAATCGAAGAATTCGCCCAGTCATTGGGCTGGCAGTTATCTCAGCATGAAACCCGCAGACTTGCCGCAGGGCATAAGGTTGATATTGATGGCCGGTATTATCGCGCCCGGCCAGACGGTTGTATCTATGCTGGCCAGCCCGAACCGCGGGCGCGGGTTTCTGCATTGATGACGCGAATACACAAATTAAGTATGGGGACAGATTTTTGAGCATTTTAGAGGTTATTGATGATTTAGTTATATGGCATAAAAACATTGTAGTCTTAGAAAAACATATAAAACAAAGGGTAGTGCTTCACTTTTAAGTTGGCCTGATTATTTATACAGTAAAAATTAAAGATAGCTCTTTCAATGTTTAGTCATATAGTGGTAATATTCTATGTAAAATATTGGTGTGTTGTTTTCCAGTTACTGTATGTTAATGATTTAAAGGTGTTTTTATGGTAAGTATAAACGAGGAAGATTTTTTCCGGCTTGTTGAGCAAGGCGTCAAAGGAAACGCTAATGCATTTGTTTTGCTTTGCAGAAGAATGATTAGCAATATAAGAAAAAATGATGAAGAACTTGCATCTAAATTAGCTAAATATATCTCTGATGGGACAGTGCTGCGTAGCGCAACAAAGAATTCTTCTATTCTTCCTGTTGATGGCGATTCTCGAAGAAACTTGTTGCAAGAAACGCCTATTGATAGCTCTTCTGAAGAACCAATGTGGAGCTCAGATATATCTAAAAAGTTAATGTCTATTGTTAACGAAAGGGAGAATACAGTTGCTTTACTAAAAGCCGGATTGGAGCCTGTAAAAGCTGTTTTACTTTCAGGGCCTCCCGGTGTAGGTAAAACAATGTCAGCGCATTGGCTTGCAGCTAGATTAAGTTTACCTCTGTTAACTTTAGATCTTTCTTCTGTTATGAGTTCTCTTTTGGGAAAAACAGGCAGCAACATAAAGTCTGTAATGGATTATGCTAAAGAATCTCCATGTGTTTTATTGCTTGATGAGTTTGATGCTGTAGCTAAAAAACGAGATGATGAGCGTGATGTTGGTGAATTAAAGAGGTTAGTCACTGTACTTTTACAGACTATAGATGAATGGCCTTCAACATCATTATTGGTGGCCGCTACAAATCATCCTGATATTTTAGATCCTGCAGTATGGCGTCGTTTTGAACATGTTTTAAATTTTGATAATCCTCAAGAGGATCTTATAAGATTATATTTAATTAAACATGGTGTAGATGAGTTTTTAGCTATAAAACTATCGACGCTACTTAATGGCATGTCATTCGCGACAATTAATAAATTATTAAACTACTCTAAAAAGAATGAAGTTCTTTCGAGTGTTTCATTTGAAAATTCTTTAATTGAATCAGTTATTATGGAAAAGTTACCTATATACAATAAGAATGATAAAGATTTAGAGGTAATAAAAAAACACTTTGAAGGAATATCTAATAGGAAGATAGCTGAATCAATGAGTATGTCACATCCAACGGTTTCAAATATTCTAAAAAAATGGGGTGTTAAATAATGGAACGTAACCTACTTCTAGGCAATGGTGATATTTTAACGAGTAAGGAAGAATTTGGTAAGGTTGGCGGGGATAAAAACTATCCTTATACCATTTCTGATGTTAGGAGCAAAATTAATAGTCAGATTGATAATGTTGTTGAAAGCTTTAGTGCGCTAGATCGAGTGGCAAAGCCAAGAGGTGAGAGTGTCTTTAATTTAACACTGCACCCGGCTTTTCTTGGTAAGTCATATTATCCTGAAAATATATTGCGTGTTTCTGGACTGAGAGACGTGGGTAGTAGGCAAATAACAATAACGCCACGCAAAGTCACAAGGAAAACTGATGAAAATAAAGAGTTAGTTACGGCGCAGTTATTCGTTAGTGGTAAAGAAGATGCTGTTAAAAAATTTAAGGAATTATTAAATTCAAATGCAACAGCAAAATATTTACAGAAAGAATTTACTGAGATTGAAGATGTTCAAAATTTCAATATCTTAGATAGAGAGCGGAATTTTAATTTAGCTCCTAAAGGGGAAGCTAAGTACGAGGTTGTTTTACATGCAGGGAATGATGACGATGATATTGTAAAAGCTTATGTATCTTATGCTGCATTACATAACGTTATTGTTGACTATAAAAATAAAATACAGGTCGGTGGGTTGACTTTTTTATCGGCAAAAGCAACTCAAGAAAACATCCGTAATACGCTTGATTTCGCTTTAATCCGTGTTGTTCGTCCTATGCCTATTCTTAGATGCACTCAACCTAATATAGTTAGGCAAATGTCAAACATTGAATTACCTTCATTGCCAATAGAAGGGGCCTATTCTCAATCAGGTAAAGTAGCAATATTTGATGGTGGATTAGGGACGACAGATTTAAATAATTGGGTTACAGAATATGCATATCCTGATACGCAAGAAACAGTAGGGTATTTGCTACAACATGGTAATGAAGTTACATCAACATTTTTATTTGGCCGAGTAGATAAGGATAATCCAGAATTTAATAGACCATTCATGAATGTAGATCATTATCGTGTTTTATCACCAGAATCGGGCAGCAACGGGGACTGGGATTTATTTGATGTATTAAAGAAAATTCAGCATGTTCTTGATACTGGCGATTATAAATTTGCTAACTTAAGTTTGGGCCCTAGACTTCCTATTGGTGATGATGAGGTTCATGTATGGACGGCAGTACTAGATCAGATCTGTGTTAAGCACGGAATTCTTCTAACGGTAGCTGTAGGAAATGACGGCGAAGAAGATGGTGACGCAGGAAGAATTCAGCCCCCATCAGATATGGTTAATGCTCTGGCTGTAGGTGCCGCCGATCGTAGTGGTAAAAAATGGGCCAGAGCCCCATACAGTTGCATTGGTCCAGGAAGAAGCCCCGGGTTTGTAAAACCTGATGGCATTATTTTTGGTGGTAGCGATGATGAGCCATTTTATACATATAATCCGTTGCTAGGTGCAATTGTTGGTGTCCAAGGTACTAGCTATGCTTCCCCTTTAGCATTAAGAACTGCAGTAGGTGTGGCTGCACTTTCTGGCACACCATTAAATACGATCGCTTTAAAAGCACTATTAGTTCATCACGCAGAGGCGTCTCGGAAAGATCCTAGAGAACATATTGGATGGGGCCGTTTTACTGAAGATCCAAACGAGCTAATCGATTGTAAAGACGATACTGCTACAGTTATTTACTACGGCTCTTTAGCTAAAGGCAAATATCTTCGTGCACCTATACCATTTCCAAATGTACCATTTCATGAATCATTTGAGCTATCAGCAACATTATGCATTCAAACTCCTGTTGATCCCGAACATTCCGTTAATTACACGAGGGCTGGTATGCAGGTGAGTTTTAGGCCACGTTTTGGTTTAGATGATACAGAAACAGATGACTTCTTTGGTCAGAAAAGTCAGTATAAAACCGAGCGAGAATGCAGAAATGAAGGACATAAATGGGAAACAACCCTTCATAGAGGTAAAAAGTTTAATGCAGATACTTTACTGAGCGATCCTGTATTTGATATTCGATATCATGCACGAGATTCTTCTCGTCATGTGGCAGGGAAATCAGCTCCTGATATGCAATACGCGATGGTCATAAGCGTGAAAGTGAAGGGATTAGATATGTATAATATTATTCGGCAGAGATATAAAATTCTGAATCCTATACAACTTCGTACTCAGATTTCTATTGAGTCATAATGAAGTAGCCGCCTTTTGGGCGGCTTAAACTTTAAATTAAGCTACAGATATTGAAAATAAATTTGATGCACGCTATTACATAAAATTGCACAAATTTTCTGAGAGCGCTTTTTCTTATTTAACCCAGCTACTGCACGGCCTCCCATGGACTGCACATATGCACAAAAAAGAGGCCTTTTAATGTGCGGGTGAGGTGGGGGAATCAGCGCGCGCTACGAGGTTGGGTGAGGGTATCCTCATGAAATGAGAAATTACCCGCTTTTTGGACTGTTTTTGTGGTGTATCGCTCTTCATTACGCCATGATGTAGGTGTGTTGAACGTGTGCTTAGAGCTTCAATGATGCGCAGTAATGATGGACAAGAAAAAAGCCGCGCTAGGCGGCTTCAGTAGTGGGTAATTGGAGGTTAAGCGGCTGATTTTTTAGCTAGTGCGTATTCATTGAATCGGATGACTTCAATACCTAACCAACTGTTTAATTCTTTTAGCGTTTCTTGTATTGGTAGCAACTCGTTCACTGAGAATACCTGAGCGGCCTTTTCTACGTCACCGAAGCCGCCAACATTGCCAGGCATAACGCCCATCAGTTGCGGCGGTACTCGATGGATTGCTAGCATATCGTCACGGGTTGCATCTTTAATACCGGTAAACTCATCTTTAGCGGCTATTTGACTGAACGGTAATATTTGTAATCCGTCTTTCTTACCGCCTGCAGCATAGACAAATAAGTTTTTAAATGCGCCGTTGCCGCGTGCTTCTTTCAGTGACCGTTTTAGTTTTTCAACATCAGCATTATTAGCAACCGGGTCGGTGAGATAAACGATAACGCCAGCGTGGCTACCGTTAATATAATAATTACGTCTGAATACTGTGGCCTCACCGTTCAGGCTGACGCTGTTCAGAGCAGCCATATATTCAGGGGATCCATAAATTTCTTGATGAATACTTGGGTTTTTTATTTGGCATACAGAACCTGGTTCAAAAGCGAAATCTTGCGCGTATCGAGTAACAAACCAATATTGGTCAAGATTGACACCGCGACGGGTATATTTGGCCAGACTGTGTTTTAGTTCAATGGGTTCACCGAGTCGATTGCGCCTGACTTCCATGAAGTTATTGCCAAATATTAAATAGTCTAATATCCATGCGCTCATATCCTGCCTGGATAGCAGAGGATGAGGAATATAACAGGACAGAATAACGTTCCGTTTAAAAAATAGTGGTGATGAGTGGTAGGCCGCATTGTCGAGCATACGAGCCAGACCATAAGTACTGATAGGTGTTTCATACCAGAGACCGTTATTTGCACATTCAAAGCAGTCATTGAGATCGCTCATTCTGTTTACAGTAATAGCATCACCAAAACTGAATGATTCTACCGACTCCATTGGCTCAGCACCTAGCTCAGCCGGTAGATTGGCCAGCGGTTTGGCCGTTCGTTTATTTTTATTGCGACTCACTATTAAAACTCCTCAACAAAGCTGTTGCTTGTGTCCGTGACTTCTACGCCAATCGGTTCGTTAAATATGCCTTGCATAGTGGCCCATGCTAGATCGCCGTGGTTACTGCCGCGTTTACGGTCAGATTCATAGGTCATAATGCCGCCCGGCGTTACCACTTTTCGGATAGTCATAAATGCATGAACAATTTCCATCATGCCGGCGTCATATTCATAGCGTCCGGAACGGATAACCATCAGCATTTTGAGTACCATCGCCCGCTTAAGTGATAAGGAATAGTTGTACATAACGGCCGCAGGGAAAAATTTAATCACCAGTTGGTAAACCGCTTCACCAATACCGGTACCATCAATGGCAATATGCTGCACGTTGTAACGCTCAGTAATTTCTTCAATGACCTTAGCTTGCGCTTCGAATTCCATGCCGCGAAGTTGAATGCGCTCAACGGTACGGAATTTAGCCCCCGGCACTGCTGGCGGTGATAAGACAACTAAACCGGCACTGTCACCTTTGCCGCTGCTGCCGTTGGGATCGTAGCTTACCCATACAGGGCGCTGGCCTAATGGGCGAGGGGAGAACGGTCGCCAGTCTGGCCATACATCATCGTTATAACCATCAACCCCGCAATTAATCAACGCGTTATAATCAAAGGCTCGTTCTCCGACTGAAATAAACCGGCACATATACAGGTTTTCAAACTCGTCAGGGGAGTTCTCCGATTTGATTTCATCCAGATCTATTTTGTCAAAGCCGAGGTTAATCGCATCAGTAACAGTAACTATTTGGCGGAAGATATTATCAGCGCATAAACGGCCATTTTTTAGCGCCTTATGACTGATATCAATATCAACCTGTTCCGATCGCGGCTTGCCCTCATTGAACAGTTCACCGCTCCAGAATTTATAGGCTTCATGTTCTTCACTCGATGCTGTGGATAGATATGTACGCCGCAGGTGTGTATGCGTAGCCATACCTGCCGCGACTTTTCGAACATTCAGAAAGTTACTTATCCAAAAAGCCTCATCAAGATTAAGGTCGCCGGTATAACTCTGATTGTGAGCCGCTGATGTACCGAGGAAATATAAAATTACACAGGAATGCTCATCAGTGGACAGTTCAATTGTATCGCCGCCTGTTAGCTCAACGCCTACCAGGCGTGCTGCTGATTGAATGAAACGCTTAAATTGGAATGCTTGAGCCCGGCTAGCTGATAAGAATATCTGGTTATTCCCCGTTTCTAACGCGACCAAAAACGCTTCATGCGATACGTAGCGAGTGCCGCCAATCTGGCGGGATTTAAGGTAAAAACGGTTCCGGCGTTTACGCTGTTTATACCAGCGTTTCTGGTGTTCGTAGAACGATTCAAACAGTAGATCACGTAACTGATTAATCTGTTCAGTAGTGAAATGATTCTTTTTGGTTTTCTTTTTTTCTTCTTTCTCTTCGTCCTGACGTTCATGCCTGAAAAAACGGTCAAGCTGCCGCCCTAGCAGGTCAATGCGTTTAAAGTCGTGAGGGGTTGGATTTTCTTTTTCTATCAGCCGTAAGTACTGGACGTGTGTACGTTCGCTAACGCGCTGCTTTCCTGTTGCCTCATCCCATTTATCACGACGCCGCCAGCTATAGAGCGTGTTAATGCTCACCCCGATCTCTTTTGATATCTGAGTGATGCTAAATTCTCGCCAATATAGACTCTTGGCTTCTGCGCGAACGTCTGGGGATGTATTCATGACAACAGGCTAACGCGCGCGCGGGCGTTGATATATCTGATTAAGTTGTCACAACAGCGCGACAATCTGAAGGTTTTGCGCTGGGGCGGCAAGGGGGAATGATGTGATTATCATTTTATGAGAAAGCGAATCTATCTACCCGGAGCTTTATACCATGCCTATTTCAAAACCTTTCTGTGTTGCTGTCGAGGGCGCTACCTGTGACGGACGTAAATTAGAACGTCAGCATATTGACCAGATGGCAGCGAGCTATAACCCTACGGTTTACGGTGCGCGTATTAATCTTGAACATTTACGGGGTTATTCACCTGAAAGCGATTTTCGGGCTTACGGTGATGTTATGACCTTGAAGGCCGAAGATATTGATGATGGGCCACTTAAGGGTAAACGCGGACTTTATGCCGTTGTTGATGCTACTGACGATTTGGTTACGTTAAAGGATAAACGTCAGAAAATTTATCACAGTGTCGAAATTCATCCTTCATTTGCCGATACAGGAAAAGCCTACTTGATGGGACTGGCCTGCACCGATAACCCTGCCAGCCTTGGTACTGAAATGATGAATTTCTGTGCTAATAGCGCGGTTAATCCACTGGCATCCCGTAAGCACGATCCCGCCTGTTTTTTCTCTGAAGCTATTGAGTCAACCATTGAGTTTGAGGCTGAAAAACCGCCGGCTGAGCCAGAGAGCGGCAAATCATTCTTCGCCCGAATCACTGAGAAGCTGACCGGTACGCAGCAAAAGTTCAGTCAGGAAAATAACGAGATCAAAAAGGCCGTAGAGGCGATTGCTGAAAGTCAGGGCAAGTTACTCGACCGAATCGAAACGCTAAGCACTGGCCAGGCTGCAACAACAGAGATCAAAGCGTCTATTGATGTGCTACGTACTGATTTTGATGCCTTAAAAACCAAGCTATCTGAAGAAGATGCTAATCATTACGGACGGAGACCGCCAGCGACCGGCAATAACGGAAACGCGGCCCCGGTTCAGGCGGACTGTTAATTACCTGACCGTTTTGACTGATACCAAATTAACTGAAATAGAAAAATAGGAATTTTAATATGCGCAATGAAACCCGCGTCTTGTTCGATGGCTACATGGCACGACAAGCTGAGCTGAACGGCGTGAGCGTCGATCATGTGACGAAAAACTTTAATCTGGCACCGAGTGTTGAGCAGACTTTGGAAGATAAAACGCAACAGTCTTCGGAAATGCTGCAAAAAATTAATATCGTCGGCGTGCCTGAGCAATCCGGCCAAAAGCTGGGACTTGGTATCTCCGGCCCAGTATCAAGTACTAATACCTCAAATACCGATCCGCGCCAGCCGCGTTCAATTCATACGCTGGATGATGATCAATACAGTTGTGGCCAGATTAATACTGACACCTATATCTCTTATGCTCAGTTAGATATGTGGGCGAAGTTTCCAGACTTCCAGCAGCGTATTGCTAACCAAATTATTCAGCGCCGGGCGCTTGACCGAATCATGATCGGCTTTAACGGTACCAGCCGCGCACCTAAATCAGATCTGGCCACGAATCAGCTATTGCAGGATGTCGGAGTTGGTTGGTTACAAAAATACCGAGAAAACGCAGCTCAGCGAGTGATGAAAAATGTCACGGTAACCAGTCGCGATGATGGGAATAAGGTTATCGCAAAAGGTATGTACGGTAACCTTGACGCGCTGGTTTTTGATGCGGTTAATTCCTTACTGGAAGAGTGGTACAAGTCATCGACTGAGTTAGTCGTGGTTTGTGGGCGTCAAGTAACGGTTAGTCGTAATTACCCATTAATTAACGCAGTGAGTTCTACTAATCCGAACTCCGAAGCCATTGCCGGCCAGCTTATTGCCACGCAGAACAAGATCGGCAACCTGCCGTCGTATATTGCTCCAAATTTCCCTAACGGTGCCATGCTGATTACCCCAATGAAAAACCTGTCTATTTACTGGCAGGAAGGCAAGCATCGCCGCATGGTTCGAGAAGAGCCAGAGCTTAACCGTGTCGCTACATATGAGTCTTCAAATGATGATTATGTGGTTGAAGATTACGGGTTTGGTTGCCTGATCGAAGGCATTACCGCTGCCGTATAACAATATCAACATGAGGGCAGGGTAAATACTCTGCCCCGTGTGCTAGGGGGAATCATGTTAACACCGGCAAGAATGCATTTTGAGAAAGTCATGGCTGAGCGCCGTGGCCATAATTCAGAGAGTAATCTTCAGGAACGGACAGCATACGAACAAATGCTTTACCGTCTACGTCTGGATAAATCTTCACTTAAAAACGTTCAATCTGATTCAGCAAAGGCCGAGTTAAAACGCAAGCTATTGCCTAATTATCAAGCGTGGATTGACGGCGTTTTGGCGTCTGATACCGGCCAGTCTGATGAAGTCCTGACTACGGTAATGATCTGGTCTGCTGACTGTGGAAATATCGCTGATGCGCTTCGCGTTGGTGAGTATGTATTACGCCATAAGTTGCCGATGCCTGATCAGTACCGGCGCACTGCCGCAACAGTGTTGGTTGAAGAAATTTGCAATCCGGTGCTGGCAGCGTTCAAAGCTAACCCGGCAAATGCATTGGTCTCAATTGATTTGCTGACGGGCTTGCAGGGCATCACGGCTAATGAAGATATGCCCGATCAGGTACGTGCCAAACTATTTAAGGCATTAGGCTTTACGCTGCGATTGGAACAGGAGCCTGAATCTCTTGAGCGAGCATTGTCTTGCTTGCGTGAAGCTATGCTGCTGGATCCGAAAAAGGCTGGCGTTACTCGTGATATTGAAAATCTGGGGCGTGATATTAAGAAAATCAATCAGACCGGCACTGATTCCACTGATGACGTATCTGCACAGGAAAGTAGCACGATTGTTGATGATAAAGCGCCGCCAGCAGAGCCAGCAAAGCCGAAAAAAGCAACATCAGCCAAGGTATCAACTAAAAAACCGCAGGCAACAAAGCCAGCGGCAAAGAAAGTGATCGGGCGTAAAGCTCAGTCATAACCGAATGTGCCCCCGCGCACCCAGGCGGCACGGAGTGATGCAGTAAGGTCAGCTTATTTGTATCACTCCGTCCACCGCCTGACCTTACCGGAGATAGTCAGCATGAGCCTGATAGCGACTGAACCAGTCAGATCCGAAACAGAGCCAGAACCGAATGACGGTGATTCAGTGGTAACTAGCTCAGCATTTTGGCCGGTTATTTCTCTGAAAGCGCTGCGCAAGTCAATGAAGATTGATGGTCAGGTAACAACCGACCGCCTGATGTCACGCACGATTGAAGCGGTAGTGAATGTTAATAATCAGCTTAAGGATTGGAAGTGGAATCAGGAATCAGACGGCTATTGCTCGTTAGTCAATGTACCGGCTGAACTCGTTAACGGTGAATCGGAAAAGGTCTGGCGATATAAAAACGCGGTTTACTCCCTGACGAAAGCACTATTGATCGAAGGACATCGGGATATTGATACTACGCGTGAAGGTGAGAAGCACGCCATAGCGCTGAGTACCCAGATCGATACGCTTTGGCGTGATGTTAACTGGTCAGTCAGTGATATTCAGGACAAAAACCGAGGTATAGCGGAATTAGTGTAATGCAAATACGAGCGCAGCAGGGCGATACGGTTGATGAGATTTGTTTACGTTACTACGGCAGAACGGCGGGAGTGACAGAGGCGGTCTATGAGGCTAACCCCGGACTCTGTGACGGTTCGCCCTTACTTACTGCCGGTCAGGTCGTCTATCTGCCGGAAGTATCACCGCCTGTACAACAGGAAATAGTACAACTATGGGATTAAAACATTATGGCTGAGCCAATAACCATCACCACAGGTATGGCAACCGGTGTTGTTGCGGGCGTTACGGTAGCGAGTCTTATGCCGGGGGTTGAGCCGGGGGTCATTATCGCGGCGTTTGCTGGGTCAGTGATATTTGTACTATCAGCCATTGATTTTCCTATCTGGCAGCGTGCCTTTCTATTTGGTGTATCGATGATTACCGGTATTTATGGCGCCGAGTTTGCTGCCGCGATTGCATCAGCATTGTTGTCTGCGGTACTGCCTGGCGAAATTCAAGCCGCTGCACCGATAGGGGCGATTTTAGCATCAGCGGCGGCGGTCAGAGTATTGATGATGTTCAGCGCAAGGCCGAAAGATAATGGCTCTGTGTTCGATCGGTTCCGTAATAGAGGGGATGGGTCATGATGGGTAATGCGCTTCTACTGGCGGTAAATGCGGCCGTTTGTATGCTAATTATTGTCAGATTATTCACGTATCGCCGTAGAGGCGCACAGCATCGGGCGGCGGGATCGTGGCTGGCCTATGTGCTGATGGTGGCCTGTGCGGCGGTCGTTGTCCGGATCATATTCGGACAATATACGAGCGTAGATTGGGCTGAAACGCTGCTGAATATTGCTTTATGCGCTTCAATATATGCTGCACGTGGCAACGTGATGCATGTCTTTCGTGGGCCAGCCAGTGAGCCCGTTATAGGGGATAAGAAATGACTGAACCAAGCTGGATTGCATTAGCCAAAAAAGATATTGGTGTGAGTGAAATCAAGGGTGATAAACATAACCCTGTTATCGTTCAGTACTGGAAAGATATCAAACGTGGCGGCATTAAAGATGATGAAACTCCTTGGTGTGCGGCATTTGTCGGTGCCATGCTTGAGCGTTCCGGTATTCGCTCCACTCGGTTTGAGTCTGCTAAATCGTACGAAACTTGGGGCGTAAAACTCACCTCTCCGGTATACGGTTGTATTGTTACATTTATTCGTAATGGCGGTGGTCATGTCGGTTTTGTCGTCGGTATATCTCCGAGCGGCGATCTGATGGTGCTTGGTGGCAATCAGTCTGATGCAGTGAATATTAAAGCCTTCTCAACTGACCGCGTAACGTCATATCGCTGGCCACCGATACTACTCCCAATCGATAGAGCATTACCCATTTTTACCGGTAACCTCTCAACGCGTGAGTCATAAAATGATGCGTCTGACTGCAGTATTGTCATTCATAACTATGTTGGCCATAGCTTCAGCGTTCTGGTTATGGCATGGGAAAACAGAAGCGCAGGCCGCAGAGCAAAAGGCTATTCAGGATTTAAATATTAGCGCCAGCACAATGAGCAATGCGCTCCGCTTAACAACAGTATTTAGTGTTATTTCAGAAGGACGGGCTCATGAAAAACTACGAGAGCAGCACGAAGGCGAGCAACGCCGCAAGGATAATCAGCAAGATTTACGGACGGTGCCCTGTGCTTCTGAGTATCTGCCTGAGTCTGTTGAGCGCCGGCTGTTCGACAACGCCAGTCGTTTACGTGCCAGCTACCTGTCCGAAGATACCGGCAGAACTATTAAGCCCGACACCAATCCCTTACCCGCAAATGACCGGTAAGCGGTTAACGTTTGGGGAGAGCACAAACTGGAATGATGCGTTATTGGAAGCGCTAGGCTCAGCCAACGCAGACAAAGCCGCTGCCCGACGTGCAGAGCGGGAAAGGTCAGGGGAATAGCTATGTTAAAGCCAGAGTTATTACGTAAATTTATCAGCGCAGCAGTGCCTTACCTGCGTGAAAACCCTGACAGCCTGATTGTCTATACCACCAAAGGCCGGATAGTGACTACCGGCCAATTTTCCCCTTCTTTTGAGTACCGCTATGTGCTCGAAGTATTGGCCATGGATTACCCCGGCTCATTAGACTCCCTAAGTATTCCGATCATCGCTTGGGCGAGGATGTACCAGCCTGATTTATTATTAAATCCTGACCGACAGCAGAACGGGATCACCTATGAAGCCGATTTACTGAGCAATACCACCATGGACGTGCTTTTTAAAATTCAGGTTGATGAGGCCACTATCGTTCAATATGAAAATGGGAATACCACGGTTAAACATCGGGCTGATGCTATGCCGTCGCCGGAGACCGGGCCGGATATTTGGGAATTAATTGCTGACGGCCATTTGGTTAATCTCTGATATGAGTACCAATACTGACGCTTTATTTCAGCAACTAGATGATTATCTGGCTACGGTAATTAAACACCTTGAGCCTAACCAACGTCGGCGCTTATCGCGTCAATTGGCCTTTGGTTTACGCCGTAGGCAGCAGCAGCGGATAGGGCAGCAGCAAAACCCTGACGGTAGTCATTATGCGCCCCGTAAAAATAAAGTATTACGGACAAGCGGTAGCGTTCGCTTTCTATGGAAAACCGGCATCCGTGAATTAGCTAACTGGCGTACAACCGGGCGCGGTGATAAACGACAAATAACCGGTTTTGATGTTGACCGGGGCGCAGTACGTTCATTTTATAAACGGGATATCCAGCAGTATATTGCGATTAATTTAAATCAAACCAAACAAACTAAAAGTAAGCCCGAAAAGATGTTCAGGCGTTTACGGACGGCCAGATTTTTACGGGCAACCAGCTCTGCCAATGAGGCGAATGTGGGCTTTAGTGGTCGCGCATCTCAGATTGCCAGCGTTCATCAGTATGGTGAAGTGGATAACGTTGCTGAAAATGCAAAAGCCCGATACCCAGAACGAGAATTGTTAGGTTTGAGTCATTCAGACTTAGATTATATTGCTGATACCGTTGTCCAATTTGTTCAGCATCCCTGATTGATTGTCGGCAGAGCCTGACAACGCCCATTCATTGCGCGCGCGCGCAGACATAGTGAAACTGACGGTAAGATTTTACAGCCTGGTTAACGTCATGGATTCTTTTGAGCTTCTTCGCCTTCTTTGTAATTTGATCCGTTTTGGTACGGTTGTCGAAGTCGATTATAAAAACTATAAGGCCCGTGTTGAGACTGGCGGAAATGTCACTGACTGGATCCGTTGGGGAATTGATAGAGCCGGTGACGCGCAGACGTGGTGGGCACCTTCAAAAGGTGAGCAAGTACTGTTGTTGTGTCCTGAAGGGGCGTTAGAAAAGGCAGTGATTTGTTTCAGTCTTTATACTGATGATATCCAGCCGCCCGATTTCGGTAAACAAACCCGCGTTACAAAATACCCTGACGGTGCCGTAACACATTATTCTCCAGAATCTGGAGCGCTTACCGTTAGTGGCGTAAAAACGATTACGGTTAATTCGGCTACATCAGTGACGGTAAATACAACTACCGCAACGATTAACGCGACTGGTTCAGTCACGCTGGACACTCCAGAAGTTATTTGCACCAACCACCTGACAACAGGGACGCTGACCGTTAAAAAAGGCGGCTCAATGCAGGGCAATATTACCCACACTGGCGGTAATTTCTCATCAAACGGTATTGTGGTTCATACCCATACGCATGGCGGTGTCGATCGTGGCTCTAGCTCGACGGATGGCCCGCAATGAGTAAAGAAAAATATACCGGCATGAATGCGTTAACGGGCAGGGCCATCAACAACGATGACCATATCAACCAGTCAATCAAAGATATTTTGACTACGCCTGTCGGTTCACGGGTGATGCGCCGTAACTATGGCTCGCAGCTTCATGAATTGATTGACCAGCCGATGAACGAAGTTAATAGCCTGCGCATCATGTCGGCGATCTTTAGTGCGCTTTACCGGTGGGAACAGCGTATTTCGTTGAGTAATATCGCGCTGAGTACAGGTGAAAAAGGGCAGTTGATTGCTGGCCTGACTCTTCAGCGTACCGATGATTTAGCCACCTTTGTCACTGACGTTTCTCTGAAAGGATAAGACTATGAGCGGAACTATCGATCTTTCACAACTCCCGCCGCCCGTGGTCATTGAATCTTTGGATTATGAAACGTTATTGTCAGAGCGAAAGGCGGCGTTTATTGCACTATTTCCGACCGAAGATCGGGAGTCCGTGCAGCGTACTTTAGCGCTGGAATCTGAGCCGCTTGTTAAGCTATTGCAGGAAAGCACATACCGAGAGCTGATACTACGGCAGCGTGTGAATGAGTCAGCGCGCGCTGTCATGCTGGCTTATGCAGTCGGTAATGATTTAGACCAGCTAGCCGCCAATTTTAACGTACCCCGTTTGACCGTTCGTGAAGCGGACAATACAGCGATACCTCATATTGATGCAGAGATGGAATCTGACGCTGATTTTCGCACGCGTACACAGCAGGCTTTTGAAGGTTTGAGCGTTGCCGGGCCGACTGCCGCCTATGAATTTTTTGGTCGGTCAGCTGATGGTCGAGTGGCTGATATCTCTGCAATTAGCCCTGCACCGGCCTATGTTACGGTTTCAGTTTTATCCCGTGAGAATGATGGTACTGCCAGCGCTGAATTAATTCAGGTGGTTGATGCTGCACTCAATGGGGAAGAGGTTAGGCCGGTTGCTGATCGTCTAACGGTACAGTCAGCCAAAATAATGAACTACGAAGTTGATGCTGTTATTTATGTTTATCCGGGGCCGGAAGTGGAGCCCATTCTTCAGGCAGCAGATCAGCAGCTAAAAACCTATACCAGTGCGCAACGTCGGTTAGGGCGGGATATCAGGCTTTCCGCTATTTATGCGGCGCTACATGTTGAAGGTGTGCAGCGGGTTGAACTGATTAAACCTGTTACTGACTTGGTTCTGGATAAGACACAGGCGTCTTATTGCACCAATTACAAACTGGTTATTGGTGGTTCCGATGAGTAGGGCGTTGTTGCCGCGTAATGCGTCTGCGCTTGAGAACGCGGTAGCTGTCGCCAGTTCTCCGATTAGTGAGGTACCCGTACCTTTGCGGCAGTTATGGGATCCTGAAACCTGCCCGCTTGAATTATTACCTTATTTAGCGTGGGCATTTTCTGTCGATCGTTGGTCGGGTGACTGGCCAGAAAAAACCAAACGAGACGTTATTAAAAAAGCGTATTTCATTCATCGGCACAAAGGCACTATCAGTGCATTGCGCCGCGTAGTTGAGCCGCTAGGCTTTCTTATCAATGTGATCGAGTGGTGGGAAATTGGCGAAACGCCGGGAACGTTCCGGCTTGAGGTCGGTGTACTTAATTCCGGCATTGATAATGAAATGTATGAAGAGCTGGATCGGTTGATTGCTGACGCAAAGCCATGCAGCAGACACTTAACCGGTCTGGTTATCAGCCTGAATATTAGCGGCCCTCTTTATGTCGGGGCTGCTAATTATCTGGGTGATGAGCTAACAGTCTACCCTTATACATCTGAAGTATTAACAGTATCCGGCGAAGAGTTCTATAGCGGCGCGGTACACGTTATTGACACTATGAGAGTGAATCCATGAGCGTAAAATTTTATACCATATTGACAGAACTTGGTGCCGCAAAGCTGGCGAATGCAACGGCATTAGGTTCGACATTAGAAATTACTCATATGGCAGTAGGCGACGGTGGCGGAGTTACACCCACGCCAACAGCCTCACAAACTGCTTTAATTCATGAGCAGCGCCGCGCCCCGTTAAATTCCTTGGGTGTTGATCCGGTCAATACTAATCAGATTATTGCTGAACAGATTATCCCTGAAGATGTTGGTGGCTGGTATATACGGGAAGTGGGCCTGTTTGATAAAGACGGTATTCTGATTGCGGTGGCTAATTGCCCTGATACCTACAAGCCGCAGCTTAGTGAGGGCAGCGGTAGGACTCAGGCTGTTAGAATGATTCTGATTGTGAGTAGTACGGCGGCGGTGACTCTGAAGATCGATCCGTCAGTAGTGTTAGCTACTCGTAAATATGTTGATGACCTATCCAATGCGATAGAAATAAGAATGAGTGCAGCGCTAATTGCGCACCAGAACTCACGTAACCATCCATCAGCAACCACTACTGAAAAGGGATTTGTTAAATTAAGTTCAGCGGTTAATAGTACATCAACTACTGATGCAGCTACGCCTAGCGCGGTTAGGCTAGCTTATGATTTAGCTGTCAGTAAAGTTAGCCCCGAGACATTGCAAAACAAAGGTTTTTTTCATTCTCAAGTTAATAAGCAAGACGTCAGCCAATTTACATTTAATGATTTTGGTCGTCGAGTATGGATTGATAATGATTCCCCATCTGCTTTTACGTTACCGGATATCAGCAATATTGAAGGTAGTGGTCAAACAATAACTGTCTGGAATGTGAGAGATACAAACATAACAATATCAGTAGGAAACTCAAGTAACAGCATCTCCGTGCCAATGTCAACGGTAAAGACGCTTACATTAAGACCCACAGAAAGCGTCGTTCTTGTTGTTGAACAAAACAAAACCTGGCATGCAACTGGTGATGCAGTGTTAAGGCTAACGCCCAGTTGGTCTTTTAATCCTGCGTTCAATGGTGGCTGGCAAAAACTCCCAAGCGGATTAATTATTCAATGGGGTGGTGTTAGTACAATTAGCGGCGACACTACAACCATGCTGCCAGTGACGTTTCCAACGGCATTTCTACATGCTGCTGTAACGATGGATTACACTCCCGGATCGGGTGCTGTTACATATATTGCTGCTTGCCCCAGCTCACGATCCACTATCATTTCACGGACAGCATCGCCCGGGTTGGGTGGTCGATACATAGCGATAGGATACTAATATGACTATATTTTTTTCCCCGAACCCTCTCGGCTTTTATGATTCAGTGTTAAATACAGATATCCCCGCCAATGCTGTTGAAATCAGCGCAGAAAAACATGCTGAGCTAATTAACGGTCAAGCGGCTGGAAAAGTAATTTCATTTAAAAACGGTGAGCCAGTTCTTATTGATAAGCCCGCTCCATCGAAAGATGAGCTGATTGTTGAAGCCAATGCAAATAAATCGATATTGTTATCAACAGCAACTGACATCATTAACTCGCTGGCTGATGCTGTTGAGTTGGAAATGGCTACGCTTGAAGAAGTATCACAGCTCAAAGCATGGAAGATATACCGAGTTTTATTAACTCGCATTGATACCAGCACCGCCCCTAATATCGACTGGCCAGAAATACCCGCCTAACCTACCCCTGAACTGATAATGAAAATGCCCGCAAACAACGCGGGCATTTTGCTGCAGTATAGATATAAATAACTGTACTGTCCGGAACGCATAGATATTACTGTCTGTGTGGTACCCGATTGTTAAAACGGCAAAATATCCGACAGGCTAAAGTCTGCTAACTTTTCTCTCAGGTCTTCGCTGGCTTTCTCCAGCGTGATAGTAAACTCAATCTTTCGAGCCTTACCATCCTGAAAAAATTCAGTTCTGGTTTCGGTAATATTGGTAATAACAAACATGCCATAGATAACACCAGTTCCCTCTATTAATGGCCAGGGCATACCGGAATAAGCCATCGTTCTCAGCGCTGACAGAGATAAATCGCCGCCACTAACTTCAGGATAGAGAACGCCGGAGAGTGTAATCTTATCATCACCGGTACCAATAAATTGACGGCGTGGTGATCTGCCTACCCGGTCATTTTTGACATGTCGCCAGTCAGTTTCTTGGCTAAGGTTTTGATAGGGGACTGAGCTCAGCATAAACGGGAACATTCCCAGAATCATCATGATATTTAATCTAAAGCCAAACATAATATTTACCTCATCCGCGATCTAACAATGACGACCGGCGACGCCTGTCAGTCGCCTGCTGGAGTACTTCCATTTCAGCCCGTACACGTTGCGCGATCTTTGCTTCATCAATGTTGCGGGCATCACTGATATAAATATTGATGTTGTATTGGTCTGAGCTAGCCGGTTGAATCGCTGAGCCAGATTGTGATCCGACAGTGCTAGTCGGCTGCTGAACGGAATAAGGCGCGACCATATTGCTACGCTGCTGTAACATCGGTTCGGTATAGCCGCCGCGAATAGGGATATATGCGGGAACATTCTTAAAGACGATATCACCCAGTTTATTAGGGTCGCGCTGATCGAGTGATCTGTTACTTAATCCTCCACCGCCACCTTTACCGCTGCTTTCACCGTCTTCACCGTCATTTTTACCTAAACGATTTAAAACGCCAAACTGTGGCGGAATTAATTTAGTGGTTACCGGCGTTTTACCCAGATTACCGCCAACACCACTAAGTGCCGTCATACCATCAACCAGATTGCCAAATGGTGATACATTCATGGCATTAGTTGCTTGCACTGCGGCATCTGCCGCACTGGGAATAGCACCGAGCTTTTCCAGTAACCAGCCAATCCCCGATGCTACAGCGACAATTATTGATACTAAGTTTGATAAGGCTTTACCAACTATCTCACCGAACCACTGTCCGGCAGAAGTACAGGCGTTAAGTTCTTCTGTGGAAAAATGAATAGGCTCAAGAAGCTTTTGAAACCACTCCCAAACACCACCAATAGCAGAACCGATAGCATCAAATATTGGTGCCAATGGGGCGAAGGCTGATTTTACAGGCGCGAGACCGGCCATTAATCCGGAAAAGAAACCGCTAAAAAATGCTTTGATGGGTTCCCAAAACTTAATAATAGCGACCGCCGCCGCAACAATAACGGCAATCACCAACCAGATAGGGGCGCTTATACCTGCAATGATGGCGATTAGCGGGCCGAACGTAGCTTGTCCAACGGTTCTAATCAATGCCATGGGTGATAGCAGGGTGCGTAAAACGCCACCGACTTTAGTGATCGCCCCCATCACGCCCCCAAATCCAGCGCCGCCCGTTAGCGTTGTTAGGCTTAGTCGAACCAATGCCATCGGGCCTAACAGCATGCCGAGCGCCAGCGTAACCGCACCAATGCCAACAGCCAGCGCCCCAACGATAAGCACAGTCTTGGCTATTCCTTTGGTGAGTTCAGGATTTTCTTTCATCCATTTTTCTACACGGTCAAGAAAACGAGTCAGGCCTTGCGTGACGCCGCGTAGTGGGGAATCAATACTTTCCTCCATATGAATTCGAACGCTTTCCCAGGCTGAATCAAGCTGGCGAAAATCGCCCAGAAGGTTATCACCCATAGTTTTAGCATTCTTATCTGCTTCGCCCGCCGCATTTCTTAACTCTTTAATTAAGCCCTGTAATTTACCATTACCAGCCGCTTCGGCTGCGGCCATTAAACCCGTAAATGCTTCCTCTCCACCGATATGTTTAAAGAAACTCACTTGGGAAGTCTGGCTGTATTTTCTGGTTTTGTTGTATAAATCGGTAAGTATTTCTTCCATGGGGCGCATTTTTCCGCCTGCACCATTGACTGAAATACCTAATTCATCTAGAGCCGCCTGTGCTTTTTTAGTTGGAGCGGCGAGACGAGAAAGGCTGGCGCGCAATGATGTACCAGCCATACTTCCACGGATCCCCTTATCAGCCAATGAACCAGCCATTGCCGCCATGGTTTCAATATCAATACCCAGAGTGGCTGCAACCGGCCCGGCATAGACCATGGTTTCACTAAGCTGGCGCAAGTCAGTATTGGTACGGGTAAATGCCCCCGTCAGTACGTCACTAACGCGATCCATCTGATCGGCGCTAAGTTTAAACTGGCTGAGTACGTTAGAACCGATGTCCGCACTTTCACCTAAATCCATATCACCGGCCAGTGCCATATTCAGAACGCCGGGCAGCGCTTGCTTAATGGCTTGGGGGGTGAATCCTGCCATAGCTAAAAATTGCTGACCGCGTGATGCATCTGTTGATGTGAATTCCGTCTCAGCACCGAGGCGTCTAGCCTCACTGCGTAGCACTTTCAATTCTTCACTGTTTTTATCCAGGCGCGTTAGCGCCTGAACCTTTGACATTCCGCGATCAAAATCCACGCCGGGTGAAAGAAAACGCGCGCTGCCATAAAGGGCAGTGCCGCCGACCATCATAGATTTCATTCCGGCACCGGTTAGCTTTGAACCGGTCTCTTTGCTGCGGTTATATCGTGACTGCGCTTGAGTGACGTTATTCAGTCGCCGCTGTTGTTCTGCTAGTTGCCGGTTGTACTGCTCAGTACGTAGCCTGATTTGATCGGTTGCTCTGGTACCTTGAGATACAGATATTCCGTGACGGTATAGATCGGCCCTGAGTTGGTTCAGGCGGGTTTGTTGTTGAGTCTGCTGCTGTGTTAGCGCGCGAACGGCTGCACGTTGTTTTATTAGCGCCGCTGTTTGTTCTGCGGTTCGTCCTTTGAGTGGCCCGAATGCTGCGGCCATTTGCCGGGCTTTTTCCTTCGCCTGGGTTAATTCATTACCTGTCCGCTTTGTGGCCGCGTTGAGTTTGTCAAAACTGGAAGCCTGACGCCCTAATGCTTTAATGCTGTTCTGAGTTGAACGAATTTGAGTGGCTAACCCTGCCGCCGCATTGCGTGCGGCACTGACAGGGCGGGCCATGTTATTGAGGGCGCTGAATGCGACTTTAATATTTAATCTACGGTCTGTCATGATGTGTTCCCACTGCGGACAGCCGCCTGTTCACGCCATGACAGCAACTCACTCGCGGTCATGGCGTCCATATCAGCCGGTCGCCAATGAAATATCACGGCTATATCGGCCATGATGCTCTCTACTTGGTCAAAGGGGCAACTGATAGTGTTGCATCCGTATCCGCTTGATTCGGTTCCGAATTCGGTTGCAAAAAATCAACCACCGCATTGGCCAATTGGCAAAAATCCCAAGTATCCATACGTGCAATTTCGTCAGAGGTCAGGGCCGGAGAGGTCACTCGCGGTAACAAGATGACTAGTGAGTCATAGCTGGAAGTCAGAACATCATAGACTTTTAAACCGCGCAGTGAACCGGCCTGTTTCAGTACTGAAGTAATGGCAATTTCAGTAATATCACCGCCAGTGCGAGTCATTGGTGTTACCAGTTTTACCACTGGTGCTGCTGGTTGGTTGTTTTTGTTCATGAATTAAATTTCCGTGTTTAAGTGGTAAATTACAGACCGCAGTTAGCGCGGTGTTTTTCCAGTACATCAACGCCACCAACTTTATAAATCATGTTTAACAGATCGATCTCCATGATTTCCTCACCTGCAATAGTGAGCTTGAAGTAGGTGTTTTTAAGCGTGTACTTATGAGAAGTATCATCGCCAGTTTTTGCCGTGCCAGGGTCTAACTCAGTAAAACGGCCGCGCGTCTGGATCTCACAGGGTACTGCTTCGCCTGTAGCTTCATCTTGGTATGAACCTGCAAAGCGGGTTTGCATACCGTCTGCGGTAGCTATACCCCATTTTTTAAGAAGGCCTGCATCCATACCGCCCAGCGTGATATCCATATCGATAGCGCCTGCATCAAAACCGAGATCAACGGCGATGGCTCCGGGCATCCCGCCAGCCTGATAATCTTCCGTTTTTTTGGTTAGTTTTGGCGGTGTAATTTCCGGAACCATTCCGGCATAGTTATCGCCGTCAAAAAACATATTGAAATACTTGAGTTTTCTAGGGAGTGCCATAATTGCCCCTTACCTTAGCTGTTAACAGCGTTGGCGAATTCCGCCAGATATTCATCAGTAAATTCCTGTACCAGGCTAAGATGTTCAAGCGGCGGAACAGGCGTGTAATTGTATTTAATGGTTAATTGGCCATTACGCAGAGTTTCTGAAGTATTGGCGTCCGCGTCGTACCAGCATTTAGCACCCAGCAGACGACCGGCAGTAACCAGTGCAGTAAGTTTGCGGTTGATGCCGTCTACAACGTCTTTGACTAACGATGGCGTTAGCGGTTTATCGACATAGAAGAAATGCGCCTCAGCAATGGTATCTGCCAGAAATTGGGCAGTACGCGTGTAGCTTTCAAAAAAGTACGTTTCTTTATCGCAGGTACGGGAACCCCAGAAGCGAAAGCCGTTCTGTTTAATCAGCGTGGTAACGCCAGCCGCGTTAAGTTCGTCAGCATCGGTATCGGTACCCTGAAGAGTGAAATAGATATCACGGTCTAACCCTAGAACGCCGTTAACGGCTACGTTAGAAAGGGTTTTATGCCAACCGATATCGGCGTCAATTTTTGCTCGCAAGCCAACAGCATGAGCAGGTGCTGGAACAGAAATGATTTCGCCATCTGCCATATTTAACGCTGTGAAGTTAGGCCAGAGAACCATCAATTCACGTTGAGAGAAATTTTCTCTATACAATTTTGCTTGAGCAATTGATGTGCAACCGTGGGCTGAAATATAAGCAAAGGCTCGCAGTTTTTCCGCAATAATACCGAGTTGCGCCGCTACTGGCTGAGTGTCCTTTTCGGGTACCGCCAGCACTCGCGGGCGGACGCCCACGCGCATTTCAGCCGACAGTAGGGCATACATACCAGTAAATCGCCCATGTTCATCAGAACCGCCAATAATCAGCTGGTCTTGAGTTAGGGGCGTTTCACCTTCTGCGGTAACAAGATTGGCTGCATCGGGTACGCGAATGACAATAGTCTGAGGGCTACACTGATCAGAAATAGCTTTCAGTGTGGTTGATAGCGTACCTGTTTTACCGGCTTTACCCAGAAAATTAGCAACGCGAGTTAATAGAACTGGCTCATTGAGCGGAAATGTTTTTTCGTCGGCATCATCAGCGACACAAACAACACCGATAACGGCTGAATCAATATCATTGATGATAGTGCTGAGATCGGTTGTTTCTCTGACCGTGACGCCATGGTGAAAATTAGTGGCCATGAATTAGACTCCTGAAATTAATTACAGGACTAATCTTGCTTTGCATCTCTTTCCCACGCCATCAGTGAAGGTTGTCAGATGCCTATAACAACAGATCGACATTGCCCGCGCGCGCGCATGTAGCGACGATGTGACATCATGAACAAGGTGTGACATATGCTGATAGATAATGATTACTCGCCAGCGCCCGCCGTTAAGATTCAGATTGGCGGTAAAGAACTGATCGAATTAAATGATCGCTTAATCTGCCTGACGTTAACTGATAACCGAGGTTTTGAGGCTGATACGCTGGATTTGACGCTGGATGATACTGACGGAAAAGTAGAGTTACCGCCACGCGGTGCAAAAATATCAGTATCACTTGGTTGGAATAATCGTCCGCTAGTTTTTAAAGGTATTTATACGGTTGATGAAGTCGCTCACCAAGGGCCACCTGATCAACTGGTTATTAGTGCTCGTAGTGCAGATTTTAGGGAAACATTTAACGTTAAGCGTGATTATAGCTGGCATGATATTAAAGTTGGTGATGTTGTTGCTGCCATTGCTAGCCGTTATGAACTACAAGCCGGAGTCAGTGAGGAACTGGCAACGGTTGAAATAGATCATGCCGATCAGACCAATGAATCTGATATCAGTTTTCTAACTCGAATGGCTGAAATGCTCGGTGCCGTGGCAACGATAAAGAATGGCATGATTCTTTTTATTTTACCTGGGCAAGGGGTGTCACAAAGTGGTAAACGTCTGCCAATAATTACAATAACCCGTGAGAGTGGCGATAAACATAATTTCAGGATTGCAGATCGAGATGCTTATACGGGCGTCACAGCCTATTGGTTAGATCTCAACTTCGGAAAGCCACAAAAAGTCAGCATTAAACGTAAGAAAAAAACACCGCCACAAAATAAAGAAAAATCCACATCAAAAGAAGGTAACTATCTGGCAGGTGAGGAGGGCAATGTTTATGTAATGCGTAAGACTTATAAAACTGAACAGGCCGCTAACAGAGCCGCTGCCGCTAAGTGGGATGAATTACAGCGTGGTGCCGCCGTATTCTCTATTAACCTTGACCGGGGGCGGGCTGATTTATTTCCCGATCAACCGGCTATAGTCTCAGGGTTTAAATCAGCAATTGATGCAGGTAACTGGACAATAACGCGATGTGTGCACGACGTCGGCGGAAGTGGCTTTACAACATCGTTAGAATTAGAAGTACGGCTGACGGAGTGGGGTACATCTGACGAAGAGTGATTAATGGCTGGTCATATTGTATACTAATACAGTAGCCAGCAAGGGGGAGAAGGAATTATGGCGATCAGATGTCCGCGTTGTCGTGCAGTTGCAAAAACCCGTACCAGTGTTGAACTAAGCCCGATGGTTCGTCGTAGTTATCACCAGTGTCAGAATATGCTTTGTGGATATTGCTTTATATCCATGACATCCATTGAAGGCTCACTTAATGAAACTACTGCCGCACCGGGTGCTAGTGTTCCTAAAGACGTATTTCCTAAAAGTCACATTGGTGAGAGTCAGCTTAATTTAGCCATTTAATTTATGATTACATTGAAAAAGCCCTGATTTTTAAGTCAGGGCTTTTTTATGAGCTGAAATTGATATTATGTAGGTCTACATCTTAACCCATCCCAGCGTTATCATTAATAGCATTGCGTTACTAGCAACGTCCTGATTGGAAAACATTTGAATATTTTTTTGTGGATTAGGATCTTTTTCAAATGCAGCATTGAGCTCTTGCCGTAGCATCACTGCTAGGGGTTCTATATCGTTAATGGATTTAATTTGGTTGCTAATTTTTTTATTGAGAAGATTCTTCTTCCAAACAACACCAATCAAGTCACCACACGTTGCCAGCTTATTTTGTTCAGATGCTTGTTGCCAAGTTATGGCGTTGCTATCGTGGAGGGTGCCACCAACATACCATTCTTGAGCCATGGCGTAAGAACTAAATAAAAAGCTCATAAAAAGTGACAAGATTAATACCATTTTTCTCATGCTACATTCCTTATTTTCAGTTTAGTGAGTGCAACTAAGTTACTTTTTAATAGTTTCCTATTTAGTCGTCAGAGCATAACATTGTGATGATTATGGGGAAATGAAAATAGCCCTGAAAAATCAGGGCTATTAATTGTTGATGGTCAATGTGTGGACATTGAAAGAAATAAATCCTTTTATTTCATATTATTACAGTTAAATATAAAACCGCTTCGGCGGTTTTTTTATGTCGAAAATTTACTGAGTTATTTATTACTACCATCTTTCTATTTTTTCCCTGACGTCTGTATGACTCTTCACCTGATATAACCATTTCTGCCTTATAAATAACACGCTATCATTTTTCGTTATAGAAAATATGTTAAATGATTCGCCAGTTATTTAATTTGAATAATTATCTTTGTGATAACACGCACAGTCGATTTTGTATTCAATGTGTTTTAAATTGAGATATTTATTTATCAATATCAATTAATTATTTTCATTAGTCGGTTTTTTTAACTGTTTGTGCCTTTTTTATCATTTTGTGCCACACGTCATGATTTTAACATTTACTTATAAATTGCGTTGATAATTCGTGTCGCGAAAAATATGCTTGAGCTTACTAAACATTACAAATGCTCATTCAGTGGGGATTCTGAGATGGGCAATATTAACGATGTGATATCTTGGAGACTTTGAGGATGAGCGCAAAAAATAGTTTCAAACGAAAGTATTTAGCATATGTTATCGCAGGAGCCACTCTGGCTTCAGGACAATTCTTTGTCCCTGAAGCGGCGGCTGAAGGTAAAGGTTTTGTTGAAGACTCGAGCCTGACCGGTGGTATTTATTACTGGCAGCGTGAACGCGATCGTAAAGACGTTAGCACCGGTCACTATGAAACTAACCTGTCCCACTCAACCTGGAACGCCAATCTTGATTTCTCCTCTGGTTATGCTGCAGATATGTTTGGTCTGGATGTTGCGGTATTTACTGCAATTGAAATGGGCGAAGCACATGACAGCGGACATCCAAACGAAATTGCCTTCTCTTCAAAGAACCGTACTTATGAAGAAGATTACTCCGGTGATAAGAGCGGAGTCAGTCTGTATAAAGCCGCAGCTAAATTTAAATATGGTCCGGTTTGGGCGCGAGGCGGGTATATCCAGCCAAGTGGTCAAACGCTGTTAGCGCCACACTGGAGTTTGTTGCCAGGTACCTATCAGGGTGCTGAAGCAGGTGCTAACTTTGATTTTGATAAAGCAGGCGCGTTGAGCTTCTCGTATATGTGGGCTAACGAGTATAAAGCGCCATGGCACACCGAAACAGATAATTTCTATCAGAATGATAAAAAGACCAAAGTAGATTATCTGCACTCTATCGGTGCCAAATATGATTTCAAAAATGACTTTGTGTTAGAAGCTGCTTTTGGTCAGGCGCAGGGTTATGTCGATCAGTACTTCGGTAAAGGGTCTTATAAGTTTGATGTGTTAGGTAATCCATTAAGCACCAGCTATCAGTTCTACGGTACCAGAGACAAAGTAACCGGTGGTGGTGTTAACGATATTTATGATGGCTTAGCCTGGACTCAGGCTCTGACGATGGGCTACAAAGCGGGTCAGTTTGATTTCCGTTTAGAAGGTACCTGGGTTAAAGCCGAAGGTAATCAGGGTTACTTCCTGCAACGTATGACCCCAACTTATGCCTCTTCTAACGGTCGTTTAGATATCTGGTGGGATAACCGTTCAGACTTCAACGCCAACGGTGAAAAAGCGGTATTTGCGGGTGTGATGTATGACCTGAGCAAGTGGGACTTAGCGGGATGGGCAGTGGGCGGTTCTTATGCTTATGCATGGGATGCTAAACCAAGCACTAATGATGCTTATGACCAGAGTCAGCGTGTTAAAGAGAGCTCCTATAGTCTGGATGCCTTATATACCGTTCAGGAAGGTCGTGCGAAAGGTACGCTGTTTAAGCTGCACTTTACTCAGTATGACAACCATTCAGATAACCCAAGCTGGAGCAATGGCTACGGCAACATGTTCCAGGACGAACGTGACGTTAAGTTTATGGTTATTGCACCATTCACAATTTTCTAATGCCTTCACCTCAGCCTGATTTTTCAGGCTGAGGTTTTTTTACAGGATTATCCGTCATGAAAAAAGTTCTAGTTGTTATCGCGATGACCGTTGCTTTAGGCGCCTGTGCCCCACAAACCGAAACCGTGCAGGAAGATGTCTCCCTGAGAGATGCCTACAGCGCCTGTATCAACACGTCTAAAAATTCGCCAGAAAAACTTCAAGCCTGCCAGTCAGTGCTGGATGTTTTAAAGAAAGATAAACAGCATAAAGAATTTGCCGAGAAAGAGAGCGTTCGCGTACTGGACTATCAACGTTGCCTGCAGGCAGCTAAAACCGGTAATGGTCAGGCATATGAGAAGCAATGCGATAAGGTCTGGCAAGAAAT
Source organism: Limnobaculum zhutongyuii (assembly GCF_004295645.1). Taxonomy (NCBI): domain Bacteria; kingdom Pseudomonadati; phylum Pseudomonadota; class Gammaproteobacteria; order Enterobacterales; family Budviciaceae; genus Limnobaculum; species Limnobaculum zhutongyuii. The sequence continues at coordinate 3,019,255 of NZ_CP034752.1, read as the reverse complement.
TCGCGCAAATAATGGTTAATTAAAAATGGAGCAAGATAAGCATGAATAAGTTCAAACTAAGTACCCTTGCAGTCTTAGCCGCCACCTGCGGTTTTGTTGGTAGCGCTAATGCGGACCAAAAAATCGTCGACCAGTTGAGCCATCTTAAAGTTAATTACAAGATTGTTGATAATCTGGCGGCCGAGCACGGCGTAGATTGTAGTGCGCTGGGCGCCGACTGGGCATCTTGTACTAAGCTGACGCTAACACTAACAAACCCTTCAGCAGAAATTAAAGGTAAAGATTGGGCGATCTATTTCCATAGTATTCGTCAGATTCTGCGGGTTGATAACGACCAGTTCAAAATTAGTCTGGTAACCGGTGACTTACATAAGTTAGAACCAACCGATAAGTTCACCTCTTTTCCTGAAAATAAAGCCGTAGAAATTCCAATTATCGCAGAATACTGGCAGATCTTTAGAACTGACGCGATACCGCGTTGGTATGCAACGTCTGAAGGCGCGAAAGCAAAAGTTATCGCCAGCACTGACACAGAAGATTTAAGTAAATTCAGCGAGCCACTGGCTGGTGAAGACTATGGCGATGTATGGAAACGTACTAAAGACGACCATAATATCCTGATGAACACCGCTAACCGTTTTGATAAAAACGCGGATGTAAAAGTTCTGCCTGCTGCGGATCTGCGTGGACAAATCATTCCAACACCAATGGAAGTGAAAGTTCATGAGAAAGATGTGGATCTGAGTAAAGGCATCTCTCTGGAAGCCAAAGATCTGGATAAAACCGCCACCGACGTTGTGCTGAAGCACTTTAAAGCGTTGGGTGTTGCTACCAATGCCTCTGGTTACCCGATAAAAGCGGCAATTTCTGCGGATGCGTTTAAAGGTCCGATGGCAGTTTCAGGCGCCTATGAACTGAAAATCGGTGAGAAAGGGGCTGAAATCACTGCATACGATCAGGCCGGTGTGTTCTATGGTCTGCAATCGATTCTTTCCCTGTTACCTGCTGATGGCGGTAAGAAAATTGCTACGCTGGATGCCAAAGATGCGCCACGTTTTGAATACCGTGCGATCTTCCTTGATGTGGGACGTAACTTCCATACCAAGCCAGCAGTACTGCGCCTGTTAGATCAAATGGCGACCTACAAGTTAAACAAATTCCACTTCCACTTAAGTGATGATGAAGGCTGGCGTATTGAGATCCCTGGGCTGCCAGAGTTGACGGATGTGGGCAGTAAGCGTTGTCACGATCTGGATGAGAAGAGCTGCCTGTTACCTCAGTTAGGTTCAGGTCCGGATAGCAACAATAACGGTAGCGGTCACTTCACTCGTGCCGACTATATCGAGATTGTTAAATATGCTAACGCTCGCCAGATCGAAGTGATCCCTGAAATTGATATGCCGGCTCACGCCCGTGCTGCCATTGTTTCAATGGAAGCGCGTCACGATCGCCTGATGAAAGAAGGTAAAGAGAAAGAGGCAAATGAGTTCCGCCTGCTGGATCCAACCGATACCTCTAATACGACTTCCGTTCAGTTCTATAACCGCATGAGCTACCTGAACCCATGTCTGGATTCATCCAAGCGTTTTGTGGATAAAGTGATTGGTGAAGTTGCTGCGATGCATAAAGAAGCCGGTCAACCAATCGGTACTTGGCACTTCGGCGGTGACGAAGCGAAAAACATTCGTTTAGGCGCGGGTTATCAGGATCTGAATGCAGAGAAGAAAGAAGCATTTAAAGGCACTATCGATCAGAGTAAAGAGGACAAACCTTGGGCTAAATCTCAGGTATGTCAGACGATGATCAAAGAGGGCAAAATTGAAGATTATGAACATCTGCCAAGTCACTTCGCACAAGAAGTCAGCAAACTGGTTAATGCTCACGGCATTGAAAGAATGCAGGCATGGCAGGATGGCCTGAAGGACGCTAAAGATTCTAAAGCGTTTGCTACCAAACGTGTTGGGGTTAACTTCTGGGACACCCTGTACTGGGGCGGTTTTGACTCAGCTAACGACTGGGCAAATAAAGGCTATGAAGTGGTTATCTCTAACCCGGATTATGTCTACCTGGACTTCCCGTATGAAGTGAACCCGCAAGAGAGCGGTTACTACTGGGGCACACGTTTTAGCGATGAGCGTAAGATATTTAGCTTTGCACCAAACAACTTACCGCAAAACGCAGAAACCTCCGTTGACCGTGATGGCAATGCGTTTGCCGCTAAGAGCGATAAAGAGTGGCCGGGAGCTTATGGTATCTCCGGACAACTCTGGAGCGAAGTGGTGCGTACCGATAACCAAATGGAGTACATGATCTATCCTCGTATGATGCCACTGGCAGAACGCGCATGGCACCGTGCTGCATGGGAGATGGATTACCAGAAGGGTAAAGAGTTCAAAGGTGGCGAAACCACATTTGTTGATAAAGCGGCATTGCATAACGACTGGATCCGTTTTGCCAACATCGTTGGTCAGCGTGAACTGGCTAAACTGGATAAAGCCGGTGTTGCTTATCGCTTACCGGTACCGGGTGCAAAAGTGGTTAATGGCAAACTGGAAGCAAACGTTGCGCTACCAGGAGTCATTATCCAATACACCACCGATAACGGTAAGAGCTGGAAACGTTATGATGACAGCGCGAAACCAGAAGTGAAGGGTGATGTGTCTGTTCGCAGCCAGAGCCATGATGGTAAACGCTTCAGTCGTTCCGGAAAGGTTAACTAAGCCGTTTTGTAGTTAATAACGTTCTCTGTTTTGGCCACGGCAGAGAGCGTAAACTTAGTGGCTACTTTCTCATAGGAGTGGTGAACCTCTGGTGCTATCGGTGCCAGAGGTTTTTTTTATTTATAAGCAAATAAATAGAGCAAGCAGAAAACAGCAAAGGGAATGGCAACTGGATTGCACAGGCCTCTATCATTGTGTTTTTTCTGTTTCGATGAGCCCTGACGCTTTAACTCCCTTCATCTTTAAAGCTAAAAAAGAAGAACATGGAAAGCAGGGAGCCAATGGAGATCAACACGATGAACAGATAGTGCAGGCCAAACTCCAGAGAGGAGAGCATTGGATTCCATTCAACTTCCGATTCGACTTCATGTAGTGGCAATTCAACTTCACCAGCAGGATGATAAATATCGGCATTAATATGGTAAAGCGAGAAGCGTGCTATCACCAACAAAATGATAGTGATAACAATAAATAACAGTATGTAATGATAGGGTTTTAAACCCCGTTTGAGGTTCATTCCTGCATCCTTGCTTGAATGATGTAACAAGCTTCAAATATACCCGATTACCCCTGGAAAAACTAATGCTATTTTTTTTGCGAAAATGTAAAAAAAATGTAATAAAATACTATACTCGATGGGGCCGGTTAGGGTAGTTTGGAGCAAGGCGTAATTTGCTTCATAAAGACCATAATGTGCATATAGACTTAGTGTGATTAGATTAACAAATTGCAGGTATATCACTAGGCTAACGGCGTGTGCTGGTGCAATTTATCCGAAGTGAGAATATACCGCTGATTAACAAAATTGTGGTCTTTAACGCTATAAAGTTCACTGCTTAATATAACAATGATAGTGGGGGAAGTCGTCGTGCTAGATGAATACCGTAAACACGTTGCCGAGCGTAGTGCCGAAGGCATTGTGCCAAAACCGTTGAATGCTGAGCAAATGGCCGGTTTGGTGACGTTACTAAAAAATCCACCTGTTGGAGAAGAAGCCTTTCTTCTCGATCTGTTAACTAATCGCGTACCGCCGGGTGTAGATGAAGCCGCTTATGTTAAAGCTGGTTTTTTGGCTGCCATTGTTAAAGGTGAAGCAACATCACCTCTGATTTCACCAGAAAAGGCCATTGAGCTACTGGCTACTATGCAGGGTGGATATAATATCCAGCCGCTGATTGATGCACTGGATGATGAAAAGCTGGCGCCGATTGCGGTAAAAGGCTTATCTCATACCCTATTAATGTTTGATAACTTCTATGATGTTGAAGCAAAAGTTAAAGCAGGAAATAAATACGCTCAACAGATTATGAAGTCCTGGGCAGATGCAGAATGGTTCCTTTCTCGCCCGCCGTTAGCCGATAAGCTAACCATGACCGTTTTTAAAGTCAGTGGTGAAACCAATACCGATGACTTATCACCAGCGCCTGATGCCTGGTCACGTCCTGATATCCCTCTGCACGCGTTGGCGATGCTGAAAAACCCTCGTGACGGTATTGTGCCGGATGAGCCAGGAAAAGTAGGCCCAATCAAAAAACTGGAAGAGCTGAAGCAAAAAGGCTTTCCGCTGGTTTATGTTGGTGACGTAGTGGGCACCGGTTCTTCCCGTAAGTCAGCCACGAACTCCGTTTTATGGTTTATGGGTGATGATATTCCATTTGTACCAAACAAACGGGGCGGCGGTGTGGTGTTAGGCGGCAAGATTGCACCTATTTTCTTTAACACTATGGAAGATGCCGGTGCTCTGCCGGTTGAAGACGTTGATGTTTCTAAACTGAATACCGGTGATGTGATTGATATCTATCCGGTGAAAGGTGAGATTCGTCGCCACGATAACAATGAACTACTGGCAACGTTTACACTGAAAACGGATGTTCTGTTAGATGAAGTGCGTGCCGGTGGTCGTATTCCATTAATTATCGGACGTGGTTTAACCACCAAAGCCAGAGAGTCATTGGGTCTACCACGCAGCGACGTGTTTGTTCAGGCGCAATCCGCTGATGCTTCCAGCAAAGGTTATACTTTGGCACAGAAAATTGTGGGTAAAGCCTGCGGTGTGAAGGGCGTGCGCCCTAAAGAGTACTGTGAGCCGAAGATGACTTCAGTAGGGTCACAAGATACTACCGGTGGTATGACTCGTGATGAGCTGAAAGATTTAGCCTGTCTTGGTTTCTCCGCCGATTTAGTGATGCAGTCATTCTGTCATACCGCTGCTTATCCGAAGCCGGTCGATGTTCAGATGCACCACTCACTGCCTGATTTTATTATGAACCGCGGCGGTGTTTCTCTGCGTCCGGGCGATGGCATCATTCACTCATGGTTAAACCGCATGTTACTGCCGGATACCGTTGGTACCGGTGCTGACTCCCATACCCGATTCCCAATTGGTATTTCCTTCCCTGCGGGTTCAGGCCTGGTAGCCTTTGCTGCGGCAACAGGGGTGATGCCTCTGGATATGCCAGAATCAGTACTGGTGCGCTTCACCGGTAAAATGCAGCCGGGTATTACTCTGCGGGATTTAGTGCATGCGATTCCTTACTATGCCATTCAGCAAGGTATGCTGACCGTAGAGAAACAGGGTAAGAAGAATATCTTCTCTGGTCGTATTCTGGAGATTGAAGGATTACCAGACCTGAAAGCAGAGCAAGCCTTTGAGCTGGCCGACGCCTCAGCAGAACGTTCAGCCGCAGGTTGTACCATCAAGCTAAACAAAGAGCCGGTGGAAGAGTACCTGAGATCAAATATCGTGATGCTGAAGTGGATGATTGCCGAAGGCTATGGCGATGAGCGCACGATTGGTCGTCGTATTGAAGCGATGGAGAGTTGGTTAGCGGATCCTCAACTGCTGGAAGCCGATGCTGATGCAGAATATGCCGCAGTACTGGAAATCGATCTGAACCAAATCAAAGAGCCTATCCTGTGTGCACCAAACGATCCGGACGATGCCCGTCTGCTGTCTGAGGTGACCGGCGACAAGATTGATGAAGTGTTCATCGGTTCATGTATGACCAATATCGGCCACTTCCGTGCTGCCGGTAAGTTACTGGAAAAAGTGAAAGGTAAACTTCCTACCCGCCTGTGGGTTACACCACCAACCAAGATGGATGCAACCCAGTTAAGCGAAGAGGGTTATTACAGCATCTTTGGGCAAAGCGGAGCACGTATTGAAATGCCGGGTTGTTCACTGTGTATGGGTAACCAGGCGCGGGTTAACGAAGGTGCTTCTGTGGTATCCACATCTACACGTAACTTCCCGAACCGCTTAGGTAATGGTGCTAACGTCTATCTGGCCTCCGCCGAGCTGGCAGCAGTCGCTGCACTGCTTGGTCGTTTGCCAACGGTAGAAGAGTATCTTGGCTACATGGCTGAAGTCGATAAAACGGCGGACGACACATACCGCTACCTGAACTTCGACCAGTTAAACGAGTACACCAAAAAAGCCGAAGGCGTAATTTTCCAAACGGCTGTTTGATAGCACTCAGTTCCAAAATAGAACCACGCCTCAGGGCGTGGTTTTTTACATAAAAGGCTTTTCAGAACGCGAATCAAGAAGAGAGGTGCTCCGTAGTGCAAATGGCCTTCCGAGCGAAATGTCTACGAAAGCTGATAACAGTATTTCCCACTGTAATTTATCCCTGACATAGCAATACCCAAAAAAGATCATAGTACGTCACCCCATTCCATGACTATTATAGAGACATCAACCACGGGATTATCCCGTGGCAAAACTAACGGAAATCGCACCGCGACAGGAGCATATTATGGACTATGAACTCAGGCTCGACGTCACTGGTCAAGTCTTTGCTACTTTCTCCATGGGACATGAGGCTATCGGCCACTGGTTAAATGAAGAAGTGAAAGGTAATTTAGCTATGTTGGATGAAGTTGAGCTGGCTATACAGCAGGTTCGTGGCAGTGAGCGGCAGTGGCAAAAAATTGGTCATGAATATACATTGTGGCTGGATGGCGAAGAGGTGATTGTACGTGCCAACCAAATCGATCTGGAAGGTGATGAAATGGAAGATGGTATGTTTTATTACGATGAAGAAAGCCTCTCCTGCTGTGGTGTGGAAGACTTTCTTGAGGCTTTAAAAGGTTATCGCGAATTCATTGCCGGACGTTAACGTTTGGTTATTTTATTCCTGCTGGCTGACCAGCAAAGCAGAGAACCTAAGATAACCATCACTAGTCCGGACCAAAACCCATTACCCGGCCAGGTACTAAGCCATAGGCTGGCAATCAGAATAGAGAACAGCGGCGTAAAGTAGGAGAGCGCGGCTACCAGCGTCATGTTTCCCTGACGCATCGCCATATCCCAGCAGAGATAAGCAACGGCAGTGGTTCCACCCATCAGCAGCAATTCCAGCAGCGTTGCTGTAGTGGGTAGGGTTGTTGGAAGCTCGGAAAAAGCAAATGTCATTCCCCACAGACAGACTGAGGTAGCCAGCAAGAATAGTGGTAAAACGCCTTTTCCCTGACAGTATATTCTTACCAGATTAGAATAAAGCGCCCATGACAACGCCGCAATTAGCGCCAGTAGATAAGCAATAGGGTTCTCCCCTGCATGAGTAATAAACTGCTGAAGGCTGAGTGTACCGCCGCTCACCACCCAAACAACACCGCAAAACGCCAGCAATATTCCCGGCCATAACCACCAGCGGGCTTTTACTTTTAATAGCGGCAGGGCAAACGCCAGAGTCAGGCTTGGCCAAAGGTAATTGATTAATCCAATCTCTAACGTTTGGGCGCGATTGCCAGCCATACCAATCGCCAGAGCGAAGCAGACCATATAAATAACAAACAGTGCACCGCAGCCCCAAAGGTAGGCAAGACGCTGCTCTCTGATTTTTGGCAGGCCAATTACACATAACACCAGCAAGCCACTTACGCTATATATTGCGGCGCCAGCACCAAAAGGGCCTAAGGCTTCTGAGATGCTACGGGTTAACGCTACGCTCATACTCCACAGTAAGATTGCAATCACGCCGCACAGAGTGGCAAGTTTGTTCATATGGTCAGATAGAGTGAAAAAGAGATAATGGGCATGGAGTTTACCACTATCTGGTCTGTTTAGTAGGTCTGGTATTTAATGGGAGCAGATAATTTTATATTTATGTTAACTGAGCTATTTGCCGTTTCCTGAACAATGGCTATTAAACAGTAATTATTATTCATCGTTATATAAATTTATTCATAACGATTAAGTGATAAGAATAAATGAATTTAACATCATTGATGACGGCAAAATATATTGATTTTTACTCTGTATAATCTAATTTTACGCCACTAAAACACCTATTTATTTTTAAATACTTTTCTTGTTCTTTTTAGGTGGCTTAACTTATCGTTATGTTATTCATTTAAATTTTTTAATTACAACGCTTTTATATAATTAAAAAATATATCAAATTACTTTCATCATTCTTTTTTAATTTTTTCAAATGATAATGAAAATCAATAACCTTATTTTTATTATGGTTATTGTTTTTTAATTGATAACGATCACGGATTATTATCATAAAGGGGGTGATTATTAAAACCAGATACCCACTTAGAGGTATTAAATTTCTTTCCGATTTTATAAAAATAATTTTAATAGCGTTGTTATTTAAGCGAGTACGGAAGAGGATGTGAATTAAATGCCTAATAATGCTGAACGCCCATTGTTAGCAATGGGTTTAACACGACTCGAGTTTTTACGTATCTCAGGTAAAGGTCTTACCGGATTGGCAATAGCTCCTTCTCTGTTATCCCTTTTTGGTTGTAAACAAGAGGATGTTGATAACGGTACGGTTGGCTTAATAACAACGCCAAAAGGGGTGCTGGTAACACAAAGAGCACGATGTACCGGTTGTCATCGCTGTGAAACCTCCTGCACTACCTTCAATGACGGCTCCGTTGGTACCTTTTTCTCCCGTATTAAAATCCACCGTCACTACTTCTTTGGTGATAACGGCGTCGGCTCCGGCGGCGGCCTGTTTGGTGATTTAAATTACACAGCGGATACCTGCAGACAGTGTAAAGACCCTCAATGTCTGAAAGTCTGTCCTATTGGCGCTATCTCTTATAACGAAAAAGAGGGCTGTATTGCCGTCGATCATAAACGTTGTATTGGATGCAGTGCCTGCACCACAGCCTGTCCATGGATGATGGCCACCGTAAATACAGAAACCAAGAAATCATCAAAATGTATTTTGTGTGGTGAATGCGCTAATGCCTGCCCGACCGGGGCATTAAAGATCATTGAGTGGAAAGATATCACTGTTTAATCGGCTGCATCCGAAAACAGCTCCTTTTGATTTATGTGCTCTAAGGAAAACATCATGGCTAATGGTTGGATGGGTAACATCTTAAGAATTAACCTCTCTTCAGGAGAGATTAGCGTAGAAGACACCAGCAAATATAAGAAATTTGTTGGTGGCATGGGAATTGGCTACAAAATTATGTATGACGAGGTCCCTGCCGGAACCAAACCCTTTGATGAAGCCAATAAACTGGTGTTTGCCGTCGGTCCTCTTACCGGATCGGGAGCGCCATGTAGTTCCCGCGTCAATATCACCTCTCTTTCTACCTTTACCAAAGGCAATCTGGTCGTTGATGCCCATATGGGGGGCTTTTTCGCTGCGCAGATGAAGTTTGCCGGTTATGACGGAATTATTATTGAGGGCAAAGCCAGCTCCCCGGTATGGATCAATATCAAAGACGATAAAGTCACCATTGAAAAAGCTGATTTCTTGTGGGGTAAAGGCACCAGAGCAACTACCGAAGAGATCTGCCGGATTGCGGGTTCTGAAACCTGCGTTGCGGCTATCGGCCAGGCCGGTGAAAATCTGGTGCCGCTCTCTTGCATGCTGAATAGCCGTAACCACAGCGGTGGTGCGGGTACCGGTGCCATTATGGGCTCGAAGAATTTGAAGGCCATTGCGGTTGAAGGCACCAAAGGAGTCAAGGTAGCTGACCGTCTGGAGATGAAGCGTCTTAACGATTATATGATGACCGAATTAATTGGTGCCAATAACAACCATGTGGTGCCAAGTACACCGCAGGCATGGGCTGAGTATTCATCACCCGGTTCCCGCTGGACTGCACGTAAAGGCTTGTATTGGGGAGCGGCAGAAGGTGGTCCAATTGAAACCGGCGAAATACCACCGGGTAATCAAAACACCGTGGGATTTCGAACCTATAAGTCCGTGTTTGATCTGGGGCCGGCAGCAGAAAAATACACGGTAAAAATGAGCGGCTGTCACTCTTGCCCGATTCGCTGTATGTCCCAGTTGAATATTCCCCGGGTGAAAGATTTTGGCGTACCGACCACCGGGGGTAACACCTGCGTGGCTAACTTTGTTCATACCACCATCTTCCCAAAAGGTCCTAAAGACTTTGACGATAAAGGGGACGGGAGCGTTATTGGCAATCTGGTGGGGCTTAATCTGTTCGATGATTATGGCATCTGGTGTAACTATGGTCAGCTGCATCGTGACTTTACCTATTGCTACACCAAAGGGGTTTTCAAACGGGTTCTACCGGCAGAAGAGTATGCCGAAATTCGCTGGGATCAGTTAGAAGATGGCGATCCTAATTTCATTAAAGACTTCTATCATCGCCTTGCTCACCGCACCGGAGAGCTGAGCCATCTGGCGGACGGATCTTATGCAATTGCTGAACGCTGGAATCTGGGCGAAGAGTATTGGGCTTACGCCAAAAATAAACTGTGGTCTCCGTTTGGTTTTCCGGTTCACCATGCAAATGAGGCTTCAGCACAGGTCGGTGCCATCACCAACTGTATGTTTAACCGTGACTGTATGACCCACACCCATATCAACTTTATTGGCTCAGGTTTGCCGCTCAAGTTACAGCGGGAAGTGGCCGCAGAGCTGTTTGGCTCTGAAGATGCCTATGACGAAACCAAAAACTATACCCCGATTAACCAGGCCAAAATTAAGTATGCCAAGTGGACCTTACTAAAAGTCTGTTTACACAACGCAGTCACCTTATGTAACTGGGTATGGCCAATGACGGTTTCGCCACTGAAGAGCCGTAATTACCGGGGCGATTTAGCGTTGGAAGCCAAATTCTTTCAGGCGATAACCGGTGATGAAACAACACAGGAAAGTCTGGATTTAGCCGCCGAGCGTATTTTCACTCTGCATCGGGCCTATACCGTGAAGCTGATGCAAACCATGGATATGCGTAATGAACACGATCAGATCTGCTCATGGGTGTTTAATAAGGATCCGCAAATCCCGGTATTTACTGAAGGTACTGACAAAATGGACAGGGAAGATATGCATAAAGCATTCACCATGTTCTACACCGAAATGGGTTGGGATCCGGAATTAGGGTGCCCAACGAAAGAGACGTTGCATCGTTTAGGTATGGAAGATGTGGCTACGGATTTGGCTTCACTGAACCTGTTGCCTTAAACCAGAACGGTGGAAATATGCGGGAATCGACTGAAAACCTCACTTTAATCAATGAAAGCGCCGTCGATAGTACGGTTGCAGAGGTGATTGATAGCGGTAAACGACGCTGGATAACCGTAATAGGGGATGAAGCCGGAGTTCGTCAGCAGGATATTGAATCAGCACAACAACAGTTGGCTGAACAGCAAGATTCTCCTGCTAATGTAGTGGCCGATTTTATCCGGCAGAGTTCGATCACCGGTGCGCTGGTGGCTCGTAGTATGTTGCTGGCACCGCCTTACTCGATGACAGAGCCGGATCTGGCGAAAGTACTGGAAGAGATTGGGCATACCGAGGCATTTGCCGACATTATGCTCAGCGTCGGAACCCAGGATGATTACTACTATTCATCCCAAAGTATTTCGGTGAACTACGCCAACATGTGTGTGCTGGTGATTGAGAAAGATATTTGCCGAACTATTGCACAAGCGGTGAGGTTTGAGTGTGAAACCTATCCTCGCCCCTACAAGGTTGCGATGTTGGCTCAGTCTCCTTACTGCTTTGAACCGGAACAGATTGAAGCCGCGTTGACCGCGATTGACACCCATCCTGATTACGCAGATATCAGGCCGGTAGCCTCATCTGACGGGCAAGCGTACCTGTTTAGCGAGCGGTTTATGAGTTACGGAAAAGCTTACGGGCTGTGTGAGTGGTTAGAAGTCGAGCAGTTTCAAAACCCATAACGTATGGCAGCAGTCGGGTAGTACAACATTGCGTATGGGTTACAGGGTGTAATGACAATTAAAAAACAGAAGATTCAGGTCATTATTCATAAGCAGTACCTTGCTATTTCATCACATTAGAAATAGAGAATGGCGGAGAAAGAGAGATGAGCAATGCATTGTTAACGTTATGGATGATGCCGGGATACTGCAGCCAACAGAATCAGGGGATTAGCAGATGACCTACACACGGCGTAAATTTGTCATCGGTATGGGCACGGTTATATTTTTCTCCGGCCCGGGCCAAAGCTTACTTGCGGCATCAAACAAAACCAGTCAGGTTCGTTACGCCATGATTCATGATGAAACCCTGTGCAACGGCTGTAACCTGTGTGCCCGAGCCTGTCGCAAAGTGAATCATGTTCCCGATCGGGGAAGCCGTTTATCCATTGCCCACATTCCGGTTTCGGACAATGAAAACGAAACCCAATATCACTTTTTCCGTCAATCCTGTCAGCATTGTGAAGATGCACCCTGTATTGACGTTTGCCCAACGGGAGCCTCATGGAGGGACGATCGGGGAATTGTACGGGTAGATACACAACGCTGTATTGGATGCAGTTACTGCATTGGCGCGTGCCCTTATCAGGTTCGTTACCTTAATCCGGTAACCAAAGTGGCGGACAAGTGTGATTTCTGTGCTGAATCCCGACTGGCAAAAGGTTTTGCCCCTATTTGCGTTAACGTGTGTCCACAGAACGCGTTAATTTTTGGCCGTGAAGATAGCGAAGTGGTACAGAACTGGCTAAAAAATAATAAATATTATGAGTACCAATTAAAAGGTGCTGGTGCTCCTCATCTTTATCGCCGTTTTGGTCAACATCTGATTAAAAAGGATAGTGTATGAACGCGATGCCAAATGCCGAACAATTCCAGTCCCAGCTTAGTCTCTATATCCCGGTGTTTACACCGGAGTTCTGGCCAGTATGGCTGGTGATTGCCGGAATAGCGTTAGTGGGTATGCTGTTGGTGTTGGCGCTGCATGCTTTTTTACGTTTCAGGCAGGCCAATCGACAAATGCACGACCACGGTGAGAAAGTGTATCTCTACTCGAAAGCCGTGCGCTTGTGGCACTGGTCTAACGCACTATTATTTATCCTGTTGCTATGTAGCGGCTTAATTAATCATTTCAATCTGGTGGCTCCTGCAGCGGTTAAAAGCCTGGTTGGGGTGCATGAAATTTGCGGATTCTTATTGTTAGCGTGCTGGATTGGCTTTGTGCTGATTAATGCGCTGGGGGGCAATGGTCACCACTACCTGATTAAACCTCAGGGCTGGTTAGGGCGCGCGATAAAGCAGGTGAACTTTTATCTGTTTGGCATTATGAAAGGGGAAGAACATCCATTTCCGGCAACTCAACGCTCGAAGTTTAATCCGCTACAGCAGGTTGCTTATCTGGGGGTAATGTATGGGCTGGTGCCTCTGTTGCTGATTTCAGGGCTGATCTCCCTCTATCCGGAGGCCTTGGGCCTACAGCAGGTCGGTATTCGATACTGGATCCTTCAGGCTCATTTCTTACTGGCAGTGTTTAGCATTTTCTTTATTTTTGGTCATTTGTATCTGTGCACCACCGGGCGTACACCAACAGAAACCTTCAAATGCATGATTGATGGTTATCACCGTCACTGATGATGCTAATTACCCGTAAAGAGCTACGGGCCTGGCGAACGGGCCCGAAAATTTACCGCTGGTTCCTCAGGAATTTTCCTGACGGTGGGCGCTATGCCGATGTCCACAATGCTTTGATTAGACATGGGTATGTGGACTGGGCGACCAGCCTGGTGGAATATGCTTATTCTCTGTGGCTGGAGAAAGAGAACTTTGCTCTGCAGGAAACCGATGCCACCGACCTGCTGGCCGATGTGCTAAGCCACCGACTGATGACCGTTACCCTCTCTCCAGCTTTGCCTTCACAATACGCTTCAATGCCGAATGATTTCAGAACAGCCGTTGCCAATCAATATGCCGGACGTCAGGCGAGTGGCGCAGACTATTTCAGCGTAATGAATATTGATAACGGCAGCCAGATTAGCAACAGTGGTGATGAGGCCCGAATAGGGAGTACCGGCAGTAGTGTAAGAATCGCCAGCTCCGGCGTAAATAGCCAGATTGGCAGTTGTGGTGAGTATGGCTGGATTAGCAGTTCCGGCTACTCAACTCAGGTTGCCAGTTGTGGATATGGCGCACGAGTCGGCTGTGTCGGGCATGATGTTCGGGTTGGAAGTTCAGGGGACAGGGCGCGTATTGCTGCTGCGGGAAATTCAGCCAAAATCAGCAGCTCCGGGCGAGGAGTAAAAATAGGCAGTGCAGGAATGCGAGCGCGCATTAGCAGTGTGGGTGATAGTTCTAAAGTTGCCAGCGCAGGCGATCTCTCGCATATTTCCAGTTTTGGTACTGGGGCCAGAGTGGTGAGTGCCGGAAATGATGCGCGTATTGTAGCGATGGGGCCAGATTCATTGATCGCCAGTGCCGGTTCGGTCGATTATGTTGTATTGGGAAAAGGGGGCTGTGCTTCCATTCCCTATTTTGATGGAGAACGGATTCGTTTTGCGGTTGCTTATGAAGGGGAAGAAAACATTAAGGCTGGCGTAAAGTACTGCCTGAATCATCAGCACCAGTTTGTCGAATGGGATGAGGAAACCCGGTGATATCAGGGATACCACCGGATAGTCACGATTTACGCAGCCAGTTTTGCAAAGCAGCGTTCAGCGGCATCAATAGTGCGTTGAATATCTTTCTCTGAATGGGCCAGAGACATAAAGCCCGCTTCAAATGCTGATGGTGCCAGATAGATACCTTCCTGCAACATCAAATGGAAGAAACGTTTAAAACGTTCAACGTCGCATTTCACCACGTCCTGATAGCAGGTTACGCTATCAGCATCCGTGAAGAAAATACCAAACATACCGCCAACGTAGTTCATTACCAGTGGAATGCCTTGTCTTTTCGCCGCTTTCAACAAGCCATTGGATAGTTGTTCGGTTCTTTCCGCCAACTGTGAGTAAACACCCACATCGGTAAGCTGACTTAAACAGGCATAGCCTGCAGCCATAGCAATCGGGTTACCGGACAGAGTTCCTGCCTGATATACCGGACCCGTTGGAGCCAGTGCAGCCATAACATCGCGGCGGCCACCAAATGCACCGACTGGCATACCGCCACCGATAATTTTACCTAAGCAGGTCAGGTCAGGCGTTACGTTATAGTAAGCCTGAGCACCGCCCAGAGCCACGCGGAAACCGGTCATAACTTCATCGATAATTAACAGTGCGCCGTACTGATCACAGAGTTGACGCAAACCCGGCAGGAAGTCAGCAGCCGGAGGAATACAGTTCATATTACCGGCGACGGGCTCAACAATAATACAGGCGATAGTCTCAGGGTTTTGTTCAAACGCCTCACGCACGGTATTAAGATCGTTATAAGTACAGGTCAGGGTATGTTTGGCAAAATCAGCCGGTACGCCAGGGGAGTTTGGCTGGCCTAGCGTTAATGCCCCTGACCCAGCTTTTACCAGCAGACAGTCAGCATGGCCGTGGTAGCAACCTTCAAATTTGATGATCTTATCGCGACCGGTAAAGCCCCGGGCCAGACGAATAGCGCTCATGGTCGCTTCGGTACCGGAGTTAACCATCCGAACCATATCCATAGATGGAACCAGTTCGGTCACCAGCGTTGCCATTTCCACTTCCATTTCGGTTGGCGCGCCAAAACTTAAACCACGTTGTACAGCTTCAATGACCGCGTCACGAATAACATCATTATTATGACCAAGGATCATTGGACCCCATGAGCCAACATAGTCGATATAGGCTTTACCATCAGCATCATACAGGTAAGCACCATCAGCACGTTCAACAAACAGTGGTACACCGCCCACGCCAGTAAATGCACGTACTGGTGAGTTAACGCCACCGGGGATGACCTGCTGGGCCTGTAGATATAGACTTTCTGATTTACTCATGAAGAGGCTCCTGCCTTGTTATCGGAATAGGTGATATACGGCTATTCTAAAAGAACTGAGGATAAATATCAGCTTTAGAATCTTTACCAGTCTTGTCAAAGGGTTTCGATAACTTGCAGGTCACTCGTGAAAATGGTGGTAATAGCAGACAAAAATAAAGCGTAATTTGACGCATTTTGTTACCGGCGTTGGTGGTAAAATAGGGAAATCAGGCGTAGCTTACGGGCTATATTTTTCTTATGCCTCTTGCTGATTGATTGTGGAATGAGGCACGACTGCGTATAATACTTGAACGTTTTAGTCAACTATTAGATAATTATAAGATGATTAGACTCGCCCGTGTCGCGGGTCTGAACCAGATAAGCCGGAGACAATTGATGAGTGATTCAACTGCTTTGCCCCTCGAATTTACCGATGCGGCAGCGAATAAAGTAAAGGCGCTGATTGCCGATGAAAGCAATCCTGAATTAAAACTGCGTGTTTATATTACCGGTGGCGGTTGCAGCGGTTTCCAGTATGGCTTCACCTTTGATGAAAAGGTCAACGACGGCGATATGATTATCGAAAAGCAGGGTGTTTCTCTGGTGGTTGATCCAATGAGCCTACAGTACCTGGTGGGTGGTGCGGTTGACTATACCGAAGGTCTGGAAGGTTCCCGCTTTATTATTCAGAACCCGAATGCGAAGAGCACTTGTGGGTGTGGATCGTCGTTTAGTGTTTGATATTTTAGGTTAGCTTCAGGGGATATTCCGGCCGTAATGGCCGTGTGCTTATATTGGTATTGAGCGCGGCCGGAAGACCATCTGTACTTGGAAACGGAGTGCGTTGGGCCTGGATTCCCTAGGGGCGCTTCGTTGGCTTACGCCAAGTCGACCCCAACGGCAATCCCTCCCAACGATTGACTTTTCTAAGAAACAACCCTGAATCGCCGGATGTTGTTATCAATCAGGAATCATCCTTTTTTTTCTGTCCTTGTCTTAATCTAAGTCAACCTCTGTACTTCCTGATGATTCACTTTTCAATTGAATTGATTTACTCATTCAATTTCTTACTTTTCCAAACTAAACGTTGGGAGTTTCAGGTTCCAGCGGATGGCGGCCAGGCGGATGGTGAGGGTGATGAGCATGCCTATCATACCGGATTCTTCCAGGCCGAGGTTGAAGTAGTAGTGGGCGGTGGCGTGGACTGAGCCGCCGATGATGCAGGCGGTGGCGTAGACTTCGGTACGTAGAATCATGGGGATTTCACGGGCCAGTACATCGCGAATGATACCGCCACCAACGCCGGTTAATACGCCCATGCAGGTTGCTACCAGCGGACCGGTTCCGGCGATAAAAGCTTTGTTAACGCCAATACCGACGAACACCGCGAGGCCGATGGCGTCGAGTACCGGTAAGATCCATTTTGGCAGGCTGCGGGGATGGCGAACCAGCAGAATAGTGAATACACAGGTCACCAGTGCCACCACTAAATCGGTGGGATCTTTAACCCAGAATACCGGGCCATTGGCTAATGCCATATCGCGGATAGTTCCACCGCCGACTGCCGTTACTACACCAAGCACTAAAACCCCAAACGGGTCCATGCGTAATTTTCCTGCTAATAGCACGCCAGAAATAGCAAAAACGGCGGTTCCAAGAATATCCAGCCAATAAACCAACATATAACAGGTACTCCAATCCTATGGTGTATCTAAGGTGTAGATGATATTTCAGACATCTTTTGGCATATGACTTCAGCGGCCTGGATTATCCTTGGTCCGCTGCGGTTAAACCAGTCTTCCGGAACGGTAACGACAGGAATATCTAACTGACCGCGCCAGAATGTTTGAACGTTTTTAATTTTTTCCTGTTCACCCGCAATAACAATGAGCTGTGGTTTGCGGGTAAGTACCTGCTCACGGCTTACCTGCGGCCAGGGAACCGGACTGTCGGCAAAGATATTTTTTCCACCGCACAGAGAAATGACTTCACTCTGTAAGGTTTTGCCTGAGGCAGTAAACAGTGGCTGATTGCTAAATTGTAGAAACACTCTGACTGGTTCGCCTTTTCGCTGGTAGCGCTGTTCCAGAGCCTGCTTGTCAGTCAGTAATTTAGCGGCGGCCTGTAGGGCTATTTCTGGTTTTGGGCTATAGGCGGCTAACTGGTTTAGATTATCCGCAATTTCCTGAATAGTTTGTGGATCTGAATAGAACAGCGAAATGCCAAATCCGGATAGCTGATCCAGTACCTTCTGTGGGTTGCCGCCGCGCCAGGCCAGAATCAGATCGGGCTTTAGCGCCAGTACGCGTTCCAGATTGATACCCTGCCAGGAAGCCACTTTTTCCAGCTTGTTAGCCTCGAGAGGATAGTCTGAATAATCACTGGCGGCGATCAACACATCCCCCATTCCGGCGGCATAAGCCAGCTCGGTTGTATGAGGTGCCAGACTGATAACCCGCTGTGGGGAAGCTTTTGCCTGATGAGAACCCATTGACAAACTAACCGCCGTTAGCAGAACTAACAGCGGTGTTATCAGGTACTTTTGCCATAAAGACTGAACGGTCATTATTGTTGTTCTGCCAGTGCCTTAAGCATAGTGCCAACCATCAGAGAAGACTGTTGGGCAGCTAATACCAGAAACTCATCAAAGCTTAGATGAGATTCCTGATCGGCAACGTCAGAAATAGCGCGTACCACCACAAACGGCGTGCCAAATTGATAGCACACGTGACCAATAGCCGCGGCTTCCATCTCAACGGCAATGACGGAAGGGAAGGTGGTACGAATGCGTGCCAATGGCTCGGCACCGTTAATAAAGGCATCACCGCTGCAAATCAGGCCACGAACCGCATGCAGATCGCACTGCTGAATACAACGCTCGGCCAGCGTAATCAGTTTTGGATCTGCCGGGAAAGCGGCCGGACAGCCCGCCATTTGACCAGGCTCATAGCCAAAGGCAGTGACATCGGCATCGTGATAACGAACTTCATCTGATACCACGATATCACCTACTTTTAGCGTCGATGCCAGACCACCCGCAGAACCGGTATTAATAATCACATCGGGTTTACAGGTTTCCAGCAATAGCGTTGTGCCCAGCGCAGCAGCGACTTTACCGATACCGGATTTCAATAAAGCCACTTCAACGCCGTTTAGACGACCGGTATAAATTTCACAGCCAGCGCGTTTAATGGTTTCACACTGTTCGATTTGAGAACGCAGCAGGGCAACTTCTTGCTCCATGGCGCCAATAATACCTATTTTCATCGCGATCTCCTGCTAAGTTCGATGCATAAATTGGCGCGTAGTCTATCATGCTAATGAGCGAAATGAGTCGCTTCAAATGCAGAGATTTTTATGTGCTTTTGATTAATCTTTAATCCGTGAACGGATAATGTATGATTGTGACTGAAAATGTCATATCGCGATGAAACAGAACCGCTTTGGTTTTCATCAGGATAGAATCGAAAAGGCAGGGCTTCGGGGGAAGAACGTAGCGCTGTCACCAGCAGAATGGGAAGAGGCTATGTCCGGGATTGATTTTGGCAAGAGAATAACAGTTCAGCGTCCTTTTAGTTCATCATCGCCAGCCCCTGTAGGGGAATACGAAATTACCCGCCAGTTTGAAAGCGATCGCGGGCGTATTATCAATTCTGCGGCTATCCGTCGATTACAGCAAAAAACACAGGTATTTCCACTGGAGCGCAATGCCGCGGTACGTAGCCGTTTGACGCATTCCATGGAGGTACAACAGGTCGGTCGCCATATTGCCAAAGATATCTTCCATCAGTTGAAAAAAGAGGGGCGTATTGAGCAACTGGGGTTGGATAAAACCTTAGAGGCTTTTGAAAGCATCGTTGAAATGGCCTGTCTGATGCACGATGTGGGTAATCCTCCTTTTGGCCATTTTGGCGAAGCGGCAATCAATAACTGGTTTGGCAAACGTCTGAACGCCGGAGCCGGTAAGCTATGTCACTATCATTGTCTGCGACTGGAAGATGAACAGCCAGAGTTGAATCAACTGCGCTTACGCATTTGTCAGGACTTAAGCAATTTTGAAGGCAATGCTCAGGCGATTCGTCTGGTGCACACATTGCTGAAACTGAATCTGACCTATTCTCAGGTCGCCTGCATACTGAAATACACCAAACCCGCATACTGGTCAGACAGCGTCCCGGCTGAATTCAGCTATCTGATGAAAAAGCCCGGCTATTATCTGGCAGAAGAAGCTTTTGTGACCGAACTGCGTTATAAGCTGGGCATGGAAGAGTTTAGTCGTTACCCGCTGACTTATATTATGGAAGCCGCAGACGATATCTCTTACTGCATTGCCGATCTCGAAGATGCCGTAGAGAAGAGCATTCTGACCATTGAGCAACTGTATGACCACCTGAGATGCGCCTGGGGAACGGTATCCGAGGGCGATCTGTTTGATAAAACCGTCGGTAGTGCCATCCGTAAAATGGAACAGGGCAGTGGCTATCGCCATCGTGAAGATCAATTTTTTATGTATCTGCGGGTATATACCGTCGGTCAATTAGTGCCGAAAGCAGCGCAACGGTTTATTCAAAATTTACCGGCGATTTTTGCCGGAAACTTTAATCAGGCGCTGCTGGAAGATGGTGATGAAGCCTTCAAGTTATTGAGTGTGTATAAAGATGTGGCGTTGAAATATGTCTTTAGCCACGAAGAAGTGGAACAGCTTGAGTTACAGGGATATCGGGTAATTAACGGCCTGCTGGATATTTATAGCCCGTTGCTGGATATGCCGATGGCTGATTTTACGCGTCTGGTTAAAGAGAATAGCCATCGGGGCTATCTGATAGAGACCCGGCTATTCCATAAGCTTTCCACCAAACATTGCATGGCTTATAAAGAAGCCATGGCTAAATTAGGGCATTTGCCTGAATCACAGTTGGAGATTCGGGAATTCTATTATCGTGCCAGATTGATTCAGGATTACATTAGCGGCATGACCGATCTTTATGCTTATGATGAATACCGTAAATTAATGGCGGCAGAGTAGCGTTCTGCTGTCAGATCTTCAGTTTTCTACAATATCCCACTTTATCTTCTCCCTGTTTCAGGGAGATATGCCACTATTGTTATCAAAATGATATTTTTTCTATACAAATCGCTGTTTTCCCCCCGCATAATTGTGACTGTTTCCGCAGTTTGAACAAATAGAATACAAATTTGGGCATTTGCACAATGCTCTGATTAAAAACAGCAATTAGTCTTGAGGGTCAGAATCACTTCAGGGATACCGCCATGTCTTTTTATCACCTCGATGCCAAACTCGCTCAGGATATCGTCGACAGAACGATGCAGATTATTGACAGCAACATTAACGTGATGGATGCCAAAGGAACCATTATCGGCAGCGGCGACATTAACCGTATTGGCGAGTTACATGAGGGGGCTTTGCTGGCGCTTTCTCAGGGGCGAGTGGTAGAAATTAATGAAGCGGTAGCCGCCAGTCTTCATGGGGTGCGTCCCGGTATTAACCTACCGCTGAGAGTTGAAGGCGATATTGTCGGAGTGATTGGTCTGACGGGGGAACCCGATGTTCTACGTCAGCATGGTCAACTGGTCGGTATGGCGGCGGAGATGATGCTGGAGCAGGCGCGGTTGATGAATATGCTGGCGCAGGATAGCCGGATGCGTGAAGCGCTGGTATTAAACCTGATCCGCAGCGATGAGTTACCCACATCACTGATGGAGTGGGCACAGCGTTTAGGTATCGACCTCTCCCAACCGAGGGTCGTGACGCTGATTGAGCTGGATAGCGGTCATCTGGGGGTGGATGTCTCAATGAAGGAGCTGCAGCAGCTGCAAAGCCTGCTAACGGTTCCCGATCGGGATAATCTGATTGCCATCGTCTCCCTGAATGAAATGGTGGTGCTGCAACCAGCTCTGAATAGTCACGGGCGCTGGGATGCAGAAGAGCACCGTAAACGAGTTGATAGCCTTTTGCTGCGCATTTCTGAAAGCAGTCGCCTGAATGTCAGAGTCTCTTTAGGCAACCATTTCTCCGGTCCGGGCTGCGTAGCGCGTTCTTACAGCACAGCCAAAGCGGCCATGTCGGTAGGCAAACAGCGAATGCCTGAACAGCATAGCTATTACTATCAGGACTTGATGCTGCCGGTGTTACTGGATAGCTTGCGCGGTGGCTGGCAGGTTAACGAATTGAATCGCCCTCTGGCTAAGCTGAAAGCCATGGATAATAATGGCTTATTACGTCGTACCTTACTGGCCTGGTTTAAACATAATATGCATCCAGGAGCTACGGTTAAATCTCTCTATATTCACCGCAATACTCTGGATTATCGCCTGAATCGCATCTCGGAAATTACCGGATTAAACCTGAAGAAGTTTGATGATCATATGCAGTTGTATATTGCATTGCAGCTGGATGATGAATGATTGGTTTTATGAATAGATATGTCTGAGGCTATGGTCCTTCCGGCCGAACACGATGTTATTACGGCTTGAATATCCAACAGAGTCTATTTGATGGACTCAGCAAAAAGGGTCAGTATCAACTTCACTGACCCAAATAAAAAAGAGATATCGCTACATTACGTCACCGGCGCCGGATTAAACACCGCCAGCGCATTATGTAATCCCCAATGATCTGACCATGGCATTTTACGTCCGCTAGCAACATCCAACAGCAGGTGGAACAGTTCCCAGCCGACTTGCTCAATGGTTGCCTCGCCGGTAGCGATAGTACCTGCATCAATATCCACCAAATCAAACCAGCGCTTGGCCAGCGCGCTACGGGTAGACATTTTGATCACCGGCACTGCCGCCAGACCGTACGGTGTTCCACGACCGGAAGTGAATACTTGTAAAGTGATGCCGGAGGCTAACTGCTGGGTTCCACACACAAAGTCGCTGGCTGGGGTAGCGGCATAAATTAACCCGCGTTTAGTTGGGCGCTGACCGGGGGAGAGCACTTCAACAATGGCGCTTTTGCCTGATTTAGCAATCGAACCTAACGCTTTTTCCACCACGTTAGCCAGACCACCTTTCTTATTACCCGGTGACGGGTTAGCACTGCGATCGGTTTCGCCGCTGTTCAGATAGTTATCATACCAGGCCATTTCACGCAGTAAGTCTTTACCCACTTCTGGCGTTACGGTGCGAGGCGTAAGCAAATGAATAGCATCACGAACTTCCGTCACTTCTGAGAACATCACGGTGGCACCGCAGCGCACCAGCAGATCAGCCGCATATCCTACCGCCGGGTTGGCGGTAACACCGGAGAAAGCATCGCTGCCGCCACACTGCATGCCGACCACCAGCTCAGACGCCGGGCAAGTTTCTCTCTGACGGCTATTCAAACGTTGCAGATGTTTTTCCGCTACCGACATGATCTCTTTAATCATGGCTTCGAAGCCAACATGCTGCTCGTCTTGCAGGCGGATAATCGGACTGTCGGTCAGAATGATCTTTTGTACATCAGGTGTGCCTTCCAGCAACCTTTCCGGCTGGAGCTTTTCACAGCCCAGACCGATAACCATCACTTCACCACCAAAGTTCGGGTTCAGTGCCAGATTATGAATGGTTCGAATAGGGATAACTGCTGCCGGTGCATTAATCGCAACGCCGCAGCCATAAAGGTGGTTCAGGCCAACAACACCGTCAACGTTAGGGTATTTGGGGAGCAGGTCGCGTTCAATTAGCTTCACCACATAATCAACGACACCCGCAACGCACTGAACGCTGGTGGTGATGCCTAACAGGTTTTTAGTGCCGACGCTTCCATCGGCATTACGGTAGCCTTCAAAGGTATAACCTTCTAAGGGTGGAAGCGCTTCAGGAACTTTAGTCGATAATGGCAGGGTTTCTAATGCGGGAGCCTGTGGGAGTGTCACCAGCGACTCTTCGATCCAACTTCCTTGGGGAATATCCCGTACCGCATAGCCGATAATCTCCCCATAACGCACAATGGCTGTATCTTTGGCGATAGCCTGTAAAGCCACTTTATGACCCTGAGGAACATATTCCGTTAACTCCAAACCACAGCTAAACCGGGTGCCAGCAGGCAGCCCGTTATCATTCACTACAATCGCTACATTGTCCTGCTCGTCGACTTTAATATAAAGCGGAGCAGCAAGATTGTTATCTTTAATCATTATAAATACCTTCAGTGTTAAAGAGTTTTAACAGGTGATAATTTTAAAAGTATTGTAATTAGCGGCGGTTTAGCGAATTTTTTCTATTTACCTTTATATCCTGTTTATATTTTTACTGCCTATCTTTAAAAATAACAATGGCTATTTTTTTTGCCGATTTAGTAAATGAATAATTGGCGATTGATATGTGACAAGTATCAACTTTCCGGACTATTTTTTTACTGAAATCTGGATGGGTTTAAATAAAACAACAAAATGATTTTATTGGTGTTTTTCATATATTCACCTAAATTAATGTGCAAAAAATGGTCTGAATTACATAAATGATTGTGCATATGCCCAATGCTTTAGCTAACCCGAAACAATTAGTATCCCCTCAGCGGTTTTATGAATTCTTAATTTTTCTATTTTCTTATTTCTGACTAAATAAATTTGCGGATTTATTTATTACTTACTCAAAGAATAATTTTTAACACAACCATTATCACTAACAATATTAAAAAATTGATGGATAAGTTGACCGAATAACTTTATCTACAGGAGAATACCATGGAGTCTACAAAGTCGGTGACAGGGGTAGGGGAAAAACCCACTCACGTTCGCTTTTGGATCGTTGTTATGCTGTTTGTGGTCACCGCAATTAACTATGGCGATCGTGCAACCCTATCGATTGCTGGTGCACCAATGTCTACCTCGCTGGGGCTGGATGCCATCGGTATGGGATATGTGTTCTCTGCATTCTCATGGGCCTATGTACTGGGCCAATTGCCGGGTGGCTGGTTACTGGATAGGTTTGGTTCTAAACGCGTCTATTTCTGGAGTATCTTCATTTGGTCGACCTTCACACTGTTACAGGGCGCTATTGGATTCCTGAGCGGTATGTGGGCACTGGTATTACTCTTCACATTGCGTTTTCTGGTGGGTTTAGCTGAATCCCCATCATTCCCGGGCAACAGTCGGATTGTTGCAGCATGGTTCCCGGCACAAGAACGTGGTACGGCAGTTGCCATCTTTAACTCGGCACAATATTTTGCAACCGTCATCTTCGCGCCAATTATGGGTTGGCTGACTCATACTCTGGGCTGGCAGTTCGTGTTCTACTTCA
Organism: Limnobaculum zhutongyuii; assembly: GCF_004295645.1. Taxonomy (NCBI): domain Bacteria; kingdom Pseudomonadati; phylum Pseudomonadota; class Gammaproteobacteria; order Enterobacterales; family Budviciaceae; genus Limnobaculum; species Limnobaculum zhutongyuii. The sequence continues at coordinate 2,994,160 of NZ_CP034752.1, read as the reverse complement.
TGGGCGGTCTGGGTATCATCGTCAGCTTAATCTGGTTAAAAGTCATTCACAATCCGAAAGAGCACCCGGGCATCAACCAGGGCGAAATCGACCATATCGAACGCGGTGGTGCGCTGACCAATATGGATCAGCAGAGCGCTAAAAAAGATGGCGGCCCTAAACTTCACTACATTAAGCAGTTATTAAGTTCACGTATGCTGGTGGGTATTTATATCGGTCAGTACTGTATCAACGCATTAACTTATTTCTTTATTACCTGGTTCCCGGTTTATCTGGTTCAGGCTCGTGGTATGTCCATTCTGAAAGCGGGCTTCGTGGCGTCTGTTCCTGCGTTATGTGGTTTTGCCGGCGGTATTCTGGGCGGCATTATCTCTGACTATCTGATGAAGAAAACAGGCTCTATTACACTGGCGAGAAAGTTACCTATCGTACTGGGCATGCTGTTATCTATCTCTATGATCTTCTGTAACTATGTTGAATCCGAAATGATGGTGGTTGGCTTTATGGCGCTGGCATTCTTCGGTAAAGGTATTGGTGCATTAGGTTGGGCGGTTATGGCGGATACCGCACCTAAAGAGATCAGCGGCCTGAGCGGCGGTCTGTTCAATATGTGTGGCAATATCTCCGGTATCGTAACGCCAATTGCTATCGGTTACATCGTACACACTACCGGGTCGTTCAACGGTGCTCTGGTTTACGTCGGTATCCATGCTGCGGTCGCGATTGTTAGCTATCTGTTTGTGGTTGGTAAGATTCAGCGTATTGAGCTGAAAGTGTAATCATCAGGAGACAAGTACTATGCATACGCAAGATACGCCAAACATTGTTTCCATGAGGGTCATTCCGGTTGCCGGTCATGACAGTATGCTAATGAATATCGGCGGAGCACATGGCGCATACTTCACTCGCAATATAGTCATTATTAAAGACAACGCCGGTCATACCGGCGTAGGTGAAGCCCCGGGTGGTGAAGTGATTTACAACACGCTGGTGGAGGCAATCCCCCACGTGGAGGGGCAGTCGGTAGCAATCCTTAACCGACTGGTCGATAAAATGCATCAGGGCAATTTGAATTCAGATTATGACACTTTTGGTAAAGGCGCCTGGACCTTTGAGCTACGGGTTAATGCAGTAGCGGCTCTGGAAGCGGCACTGTTGGATTTGATGGGCCAACATCTGGGTGTACCGGTTGCAGAATTACAGGGACCAGGTAAGCAACGGGATGAAGTTACCGTGCTGGGTTATCTGTTCTACATCGGTGACAGCCAACAAACTGATTTGCCTTATCTGGCTCCGGAAACCGGTAAACATGACTGGTATCGTCTGCGTCATCAAAAGGCCATGGACACTGCATCCGTAGTAGAACTGGCTGCCGCGGCTAAAGATCGCTATGGCTTCAAAGATTTTAAAATGAAGGGCGGTGTACTGGCGGGTGAAACTGAGATTGAAACGGTTACTGCGTTAGCCAAAACCTTCCCGGATGCACGTATCACGTTAGATCCTAACGGTGCATGGTCGCTGGATGAAGCTATCCGCTTATGTAAAGGCATGGACCATGTTCTTACCTATGCAGAAGATCCTTGTGGTGCAGAGAATGGTTATTCCGGTCGGGAAATCATGGCGGAGTTTCGTCGGGCAACCGGACTACCAACGGCAACCAATATGGTGGCGACTAACTGGCGCGAAATGTGCCACTCCATCATGTTACAGGCAGTAGATATTCCGCTGGCGGATCCGCATTTCTGGACATTAACCGGCGCTTCCCGCATTGCGCAGATGTGTAATGAATGGGGCCTCACCTGGGGTTGCCACTCTAATAACCACTTTGATATTTCTCTGGCAATGTTTACCCACGTAGGAGCTGCGGCACCGGGTAATCCAACCGCACTGGATACTCACTGGATCTGGCAGGAAGGTCAGCATTTGACCAAAGAGCCGATGCAAATCGTTAACGGCAAAATTGCCCTGAGCGATAAGCCCGGTCTGGGTATTGAGTTGGATATGGACCAGATAGAAAAAGCCCATGAGCGGTATAAAAAAATGCCGTCCGGTGCGCGTAATGACGCCATGGCGATGCAGTATCTGATCCCAGGATGGACCTTTGATAAAAAGCGTCCGGCAATGGTGCGCTAATGATGATTTGTCGGTTGGCCGTTAACATCAGCTGACCGGCTAAAACAGACTTAATTTATTGAATAATAGAGAACAAGGTGGATTAACTATGAGCGCTTCATCATCCCCAATGATTATTGAAATGCAGGTGATTCCGGTTGCCGGACACGACAGCATGTTGTTAAACCTTAGCGGTGCTCACGCACCTTACTTCACACGTAATATCGTGATTATGAAAGACAATGCCGGTAATACCGGTGTTGGTGAAGTTCCGGGGGGCGAGAAGATTCGCCAGACGCTGGAAGATGCCAGACCATTAATCATTGGTAAAACTCTGGGTGAATATAAAAATGTTATGAATACCGTTCGTGCCCAGTTCTCCGACAGAGACTCAGGTGGTCGTGGCACTCAGACATTTGACCTGCGTACCACCATCCACGTCGTAACCGCAATAGAAGCGGCGATGCTTGATCTGCTGGGGCAACATTTAGGGGTGACAGTGGCTTCCCTGCTGGGGGATGGTCAGCAGCGTGATGAAGTGGAAATGCTGGGATATCTGTTCTACATCGGCGATCGTAAGAAAACTGACCTGCCTTATCAAAGCCAGCCGGATGATAAATGCGATTGGTATCGTCTGCGTCATGAAGAGGCGTTAACACCGGATAGCGTAGTGCGTCTGGCAGAAACCGCATATGAAAAGTATGGTTTTAATGACTTTAAACTCAAAGGCGGTGTACTGGCTGGGGAAGAGGAGGCTGAGTCTATTATTGCTCTGTCTAAACGCTTCCCACAGGCGCGTATCACGCTGGACCCCAATGGTGCCTGGTCACTGGATGAAGCGATTCGCATTGGTAAATACCTGCGTGGTTATCTGGCCTATGCAGAAGACCCATGTGGTGCTGAAGCGGGTTATTCCGGTCGTGAAATTATGGCTGAATTCCGCCGCGCCACCGGCCTGTTAACCGCAACCAACATGATTGCCACTGACTGGCGTCAAATGGGGCATACCATTCAGCTTCATTCAGTGGACATTCCACTGGCTGACCCGCATTTCTGGACCATGCAAGGTTCGGTACGCGTAGCACAAATGTGCCACGAATGGGGCCTGACCTGGGGCTCTCATTCTAATAACCACTTTGATATTTCACTGGCGATGTTTACTCAGGTTGCCGCAGCGGCACCGGGCAAAATTACCGCCATTGATACTCACTGGATCTGGCAGGAAGGCAATCAGCGTATCACCAAAGAGCCACTGCAAATTAAGGGCGGTATGGTACAAGTGCCGAAGAAACCGGGTCTGGGTGTTGAGATCGACATGGATCAGGTGCTTAAAGCCCACGAGCTGTATAAAAACATGGGACTGGGTGCCCGTGATGATGCGATGGGTATGCAGTATCTGGTTCCAAACTGGACCTTTGATAACAAACGTCCTTGTCTGGTTCGTTAATCAAAGAGGGGCTGCGGTAATGGCCGTAGCCCGTCGGAAAGATTATCACTCAGGCTTAATTAATACTGAATCACCAGCCGTCGTGCTGCAGATAATAAAAAGGATTCATGATGTCTAAATCTACCGTTGTTAACCCATTTCGTCAGGATCTCCTGGGTGGTAAAACATTAATTGGTTGCTGGGCTTCACTTGCCAGTCCTATCACCACTGAGGTTCTGGGCTATGCCGGTTTTGACTGGCTGCTGCTGGACGGCGAACATGCCCCAAACGACGTAACGACCTTTATCCCTCAACTGATGGCGCTAAAAGGCAGCGACAGCGCAGCCATTGTGCGCCCTCAGTCCAACGATCCGGTCACCATTAAGCGTTTACTGGATATTGGTTTCCATAATCTGTTGATTCCTTTTGTTGAGTCAGAAGAAGAAGCATTGCAGGCGGTGGCTTCTACACGTTATCCACCACAGGGTATTCGTGGCGTATCGGTATCTCATCGCAGCAACTGTTACGGCACCGTAGCGGATTACTTCAGCAAAATTAACGACAACATCAGTGTGATGGTGCAAATCGAAAGCCAGCAGGGTGTCGATAATCTGGATGCCATTGCAGCGGTAGAGGGCGTGGATTGCATCTTTGTAGGACCAAGTGACCTGTCGGCTGCGCTGGGCTATTTAGGTCAGGCCGGACATCCGGAAGTGCAAAAAACGATTCGCCATATTTTTGAGCGTGCAAAAGCACATGGTAAGGCCTGCGGCATTCTGGCTCCGGTAGAAGCGGATGCGCGCCGCTACCTTGAGTGGGGCGCAACCTTTGTTGCCGTTGGCAGCGATCTTGGCGTTTTCCGTACCGCCACTCAGGCACTGAAAGACAAATATAAGTAATTGTCTGACGACAATTCTGTTTTACCCCTTCTCCTGTGGTTAATGCCACAGGATTGAGAACGAACACTATGAGGAATATGTAATGAAAATCGGTTTTATTGGCTTAGGGATTATGGGCAAACCAATGAGCAAAAATCTGCTGAAAGCGGGTTACTCGTTAGTTGTCATGGATCGCAATGCGGATTCCATTGCTGAAGCTGTCGCAGCCGGTGCCGTCGCTGCGGCAACGCCAAAAGCGGTAGCAGAGCAAAGTGATGTGATTATTACGATGCTGCCAAATTCACCGCAGGTAAAAGAGGTTGTTCTGGGAGAGAATGGCGTTATTGAAGGTGCAAAGAAAGGCGCTATCGTTATTGATATGAGTTCCATTGCGCCACTGGCCAGCCGTGAAATCTGTGCAGCACTGGCTGAGAAAGGGGTAGAAATGCTGGATGCTCCAGTGAGCGGCGGCGAACCAAAAGCGATTGATGGCACTCTGTCCGTTATGGTTGGCGGTAATAAAGCAATATTTGATAGCTGCTTTGACATCATGAAGGCGATGGCAGGTTCTGTGGTTCATACTGGTGATATTGGTGCCGGTAACGTCACTAAACTGGCTAATCAGGTCATCGTTGCACTGAATATTGCAGCCATGTCTGAAGCACTGGTACTGGCAACCAAAGCGGGAGTCAATCCGGATCTGGTGTATCAGGCTATCCGTGGTGGGCTGGCGGGTAGTACCGTACTGGATGCCAAAGCACCTATGGTGATGGATCGTAACTTTAAGCCAGGCTTCCGTATCGATTTGCATATTAAAGATCTGGCGAATGCGCTGGATACATCACATGGGGTTGGTGCTCAACTGCCATTGACTGCGGCAGTAATGGAAATGATGCAAGCCCTGAAAGCGGATGATATGGGAACTTCTGACCACTGTGCTTTAGCACGTTACTATGAGAAGTTGGCTAAAGTTGAAGTTACCCGGTAATAACCGTTTGTCCACCTTCACAGGTGAACGGCGGGCAAAGGTATCGTATCTATCGTTGGTCATTCAATAATCTTATATATGGATAGGTTATGAAAATAGTCATCGCACCGGATTCCTACAAAGAAAGTCTGAGCGCACTGGATGTTGCGACCCAGATTGAAGCTGGATTTCGTGAGATTTTCCCACAGGCCGAGTACATAAAACTACCGGTTGCCGATGGGGGAGAAGGAACAGTAGAAGCGATGGTAGCCGCGACATCAGGGAAAGTTCTTACAGTAGATGTGACCGATCCATTAGGTGAACGAGGCTCTGCTTTTTTAGGACTGTCCGGTGACGAGCGCTATGCCATTATTGAGATGGCGGCAGCCAGTGGACTTGAGCGAGTTCCAGCCAGTCAGCGTAATCCAATGATAACCACTTCGTTTGGCACCGGAGAGTTGATTGTTGAAGCGCTTAACAGTGGAGTAAAACACTGCATTATTGGCATTGGTGGCAGCGCTACGAATGACGGCGGTGCAGGGATGGTTCAGGCATTGGGTGCTAAATTACTCGATGAAAACGACCAACAAATTGGATTTGGTGGTGCAGAGCTTGCCCGTTTGCATCGTATTGATGTGAGTCAGATGGATAAGCGTATTGCCAACTGCCGGTTTGAGGTAGCCTGCGATGTCACTAACCCATTAACCGGCACACAGGGCGCTTCAGCGATATTTGGCCCACAGAAAGGCGCAACACCAGCGATGATCGAACAGCTGGATGCCAATCTGCTTCACTATGCAAAGATTATTCAACGCGATCTTGGGCTGGATGTGAATGATGTTCCGGGAGCAGGGGCTGCGGGTGGTATGGGAGCCGCTTTACTGGCTTTTCTTGGCGCCGAGCTGCGTCCGGGTATTGATATTGTTACGGAAGCTGTTGGGCTGGATGAGGTGGTCAGAGACGCGGATTTGGTGATTACCGGTGAAGGCCGAATCGATAGCCAAACCGTTAACGGCAAAGTACCCATTGGGGTTGCCAGAGTGGCTAAACGCTACCATAAACCGGTGATCGCCATTGCCGGCAGTCTGAGTAGCGATGTGGATATTGTCTATCAGCACGGCCTGGATGCGGCGTTTAGCGTACTGTATAAAATCAGTTCATTAGATGAAGCACTGGCTCAGGCGGCGGATAATGTCAGGATGACAGCCAGAAATGTAGCGATGGTGTATCGCTTAGGATTATCTGCAAAATGATGGTTTGATTTGTAGATGATTCTGTTTTGAGTAAGTTCTGCCCGTAATAATGCAGTGCTTCGCCAAACATCCCTGTTTGGCGTGCTACTCTCTTTCAGTCGTCAGCTAATTCCAGCGATCTGAAAGCTCAAGGGATAAGTCAAAAGAGAAGACGATTAATAAAAAACAACCTGTGTACCGAACGACATCAGGTTGTTTTTCTATTCAGATAATACATTTATAAACAACAGGTTTGCTGTTATTTAGTGCTCTGCACTCCGATGTGCGGCTCCGCCACCAATAATAAACGGCGGTTTAGCAAACCAGACAAATACCAGCAGCAGCAGGAAGATGCCACCAAATAACCAGAAGATCTCATTGGCAGAAATAATCAGTCCCTGATTGGTTATCTGATTGTTAAGATAAGCGCTAATTTGCTCCGGCGACATTCCCATTTTCCCCATAGACTCATAAGTTTGCTGTGATAGCGGATTATGCGGATTAATAGCCTCGGTTAATCGGGTATGGTGCAGGGCTTCCCTTTGGGTCCAGGAGGTGGTGGTAATCGATGTGCCAACGGAACCCGCCAGAGTACGCAAAAAGTTGGACAGGCTGGATGCAGCCGCAATTTTTGACGGTTCCACATCGGAAAGCGTAATTGTCGTCAGCGGCATAAAGAAACAGGCAATGGCAAAGCCCTGCACGAATTGCGGCCAGGCCACGGCAGCAAAATCCATTGCTGGCTCAAAAGTATAGGCCCGCCAGTAGAAGCAACCGGCATACACAATGAAGCTAAAGGTAACTAATCGACGTAAATCGATTTTAGGGCCATATTTACCAATTATTGGCGCTAATAACAGCGGAATTAACCCAATGGGTGCCGCAGCCAGTCCCGCCCAGGTGGCGGTATAACCATATACCACTTGCAATAACTGTGGTTGCAATACAATTGAACCGATATACAGCATGAATGCCAGACTGATACACAGGCATCCGATGGTGAAGTTTCTCGATTTAAACAGCGATAAATCGACGATCGGGTGGTCGTCGGTTAACTCCCAAATTATCAGGAAGGTGATGGCCACCACGGCAATCACCGACAAAACGATGATTTCAGTTGAGTGGAACCAGTCCAGCTCTTTACCCCGGTCAAGTAGCATCTGGAAGCAGCCAATTCCCACCACCAGCAAGACCAGGCCAACCGTATCAATAGGGCGGATCTCGGTTGGCGTTTCCCGATCTTTTAAGATGCCCCAGGTAATGATAACCACAGCAATACCGACCGGAACGTTAATATAGAAAATCCATCCCCAGTGATAGTTATCGCTAATCCAGCCCCCAAGTATTGGCCCAAAAATGGGGGCTACCGTTACCGTCATTGACCAGAGCGCCAGCGCCATACTGCGTTTCAGCGGAGGGTAGTTATTCAACAGCAGGCTTTGTGATAGCGGCATAATGGGTCCGGCCACCAGTCCCTGAATAACCCGGGAGAGAATAAGCATCTCCAGACTATGCGACATTCCGCACAGCCATGAAGCCACCACAAATAGCGTAATGGAGGCCATAAACAGGCGAACTTCACCAACGCGTTTAGCAAACCAGCCGGTTAGCGGAATGGAGATAGCGTTAGCCACACCAAAAGAGGTGATAACCCATGTGCCCTGAGAAAGGGATGAACCCAGATCGCCAGAAATGGTTGGAATAGCCACGTTAGCGATGGTGGAGTCCAGCACTTGCATAAATGTCGCCAGTGCCAGAGCCAACGTGATCCAACCTAATTGAGCCCCTTCAAGAGGCTTTAGCGGTGCGTTATTCATTTTTGGCATCAGTTGCCAGCGTTGGCATGAATAATATCAGTAATCAACGTATTGACTGGCGTCAGGTCATAAGTGAGCGCATTAGTCTCATAGGCCACTCCCGGACGAGGTTTTTCAGCCAGTACCAAGCCATTTTGGTCGGCAGTATCTACCGTAACTTCCATTGACAGACCAATACGTAGCGGGTGTTGTGCAACCTGCTGTTGGTCAAGTTCAATACGTACAGGCAGGCGCTGCACTACTTTAATCCAGTTTCCGGTAGCGTTTTGCGCCGGAAGGAGAGAGAACGCGCTACCGGTTCCCATATCGAGCCCTGCGACGGTGCCGGTATATTCCACATCATCACCATAGAAATCGCTGGTAATGTGGACCGGCTGGCCGATGCGCATATTGGCCAGTTGAGTCTCTTTAAAGTTAGCATCAACCCAAACCTGATCGGCCGGCACTATCACCATTAGTGGGTTACCCACGGCGATTTGTGAACCAACCTGAACGCTACGACGTGAGACGTAACCATTAATCGGAGAGACCACTTTAGTGCGCTGTAGGGTTAACCAGGCATCCCGTAGCTGAGATGAGGCATGCAACACAGAAGGGTGCTGTTCGAGTGGCGTATTAAGTACCAGTGCGTTGTTGGCCTGATATTGTTGTAAAGCGACTTCCAGTTCGGCACGAGCGCTAACGGCGGCATCTCTGGCGTGCTGTAACTCTTCTTTACCGATAGCGGCGGCTTTACCCAGCGTTTCTCTACGCGCCAGATCTGCTGCTGCCTGACTCAGAGCGGTTTTCTTCAGCTCAATATTGGCCTGCAACTGGCGGTTATTAATAATGAGTTGATGAGTTTGTCGCACGCTATTTGCCAGCGCGGTTTTTGCGCGCTCAAAGGCTTGCTGTGCATCCGTTGGATCCAGCGTGAGCAGAACATCTCCCTGTTTTACCCGGTCGGTATTATCCACATGGATAGTGGTTACGTTTCCGGCTATCTGGGCCATAATCTGGATCTGATTACCGGCCACATAAGCATCGTCAGTTGTTTGATGATGACGTAACGCCACAAACCAATAGATGGCATAACCCGCGCCAATAATGATAAACAGCGAAGATGCTATTGCCATTGCCAGTTTACGGGTTTGCTTTTTGTTTTTTGGTTGCGGGGAGAGCGTTTCCGCGGACATTTGGTTCTACCTCAAATAAGTTTGCTCTGAATGGTATTCGTCAGCCATTCAGTTACCCTGAAATTCAGCGCTATAGTTTATGGGTATTTTGTGCAATAAGGCAGTGATAAACTGCTGTAATTTAGCAGTATACGATGGGATCGCATATTTAGCTAAATTACAGCATTAACAATCAGGCGTGATCGATAGTTTCCAGACGGGTAAGCAGTTTGCGATTTAACGATTCAAGTTGAGCGCGCTCTTCTTCAGAGAAAACATCCCAAATCTTAATTAAATTAGCATGTTGCTGTGGAAACATACCGCTAAGAAAATCTTGTCCGGCTGGTGTCAAAAACAGGTGCAGGCAACGGCGGTCCTTGCCACTTTCTTTACGAACGATCCATCCCTTTTTTTCCAGATCGTCAGCAATACGTGTAGCATTAGTTCTGGACGAACCCAGAGCCAGGCTTAATTCTGATGGTTGAATTGATTTGTCTTTTTGTGCATTCAATATGACTAACGCCATAAACAGCGTTTCATTTATTCCCTGCGCCTTGAAATTTTTATTCCGATATTCAAGTAACTTTGAGTGGGTATGCATGCTAAGACGGGTTAGCTGGATTTCCTGACGCGGAAACTCTTCCTGTGTTGTTGCGTACAGGCTTAAAATACTTTCGGTAGGCGAAAATGAACTTTCCATGTGCTACATTCTCCTCGTTAGCGTTGCATAATAATAACGTTGATAATACCCATAAGTAAATATTTCAAATATTGTAACGTAGTGTTTATTAGTTTAATCGGATTAATTAAGCCCATTTATACAACGCTTTGACAATGTTTTTTTTATAATATTTTTTATCTGTCATTGTATCGATAGTGAATAAGGCAATAATCACGCGGTTTGTGGAGTAGGTAGTTAAAAATATGGATGGGTTGCGCCTGACAGATTTGTGATCTGAACAGGCTTTTTTTCAATATATAAAAACGTTTTCTTACCAAAGCGTGGATGACCAAAAAACACGCCCAATAATATGAATGCGTTGTTCAAACTCTTCTCTGGTTAGCTGCTCATCAGGGTAATCGGTGTTGTTAAAGCTCTTAATGATCATGCCACCATCCGGACGAGGGATCAGCTGTTTTACTCTGATCAGATTCCCATCACGGATAGCGTACAGATCGCCATCAATAATCGTTGAGTTATTAGCAGTATCAATACCTACCACATCTCCGCTACGCAACATTGGCGCCATGCTATTGCCGATAACCCTGACAACTCGGGCATTAACCCCCATTCTGCGTAGAGTATACCGACGAAACGGCAGGGCATAGATTTCATGCTCATTATCCGCCATCGCGCCATCGCCACAGGCCGCTTCCACATTCAGCATTGAGACTTCGACAAACTCGTCCTTGTCGCGATTCATTGATTCCCATTCTTCAACTCGCAGGCTACTGGCCTTGATTTCACTGTCGTATATATCTACGGACTTAATGGGAACTGATTCATCACCAAATAATAGCCATTGTGGGCTGACCTCTAATGCTTCTGCCAGCCTGTCCAAATTGCGTGGCGATCGGGTTTGGCCCGATTCAATTTTATTAATTGATTGTTGGCTGACCTGAATCTTTTCTGCCAGGGTTTTTTGACTTAAACCCAACTGTTCGCGCCGCTTTGCAACGCGTTCTGCTAACGTCTGCATAGTGATTCTCATTATAGATAAAAGATGAAACTGACAACTAAATATAGTTCTACTATAACAACTAATATATGTTGATCAACCTTTAATTTTCGATTACCATAGCTTCACAACTAATTGTTGTTAATGTCCGGGGGGATAAATGCACAATATCAAGACAACTTTAGAGATGTGGGGCAACTGGGCTCGTTGTAATGTCGGCACTGAATATTCCAAAGTCAATGTCACTTTTCAGTCGGTTTTACCGGACAGCAGTTCGACATTTTTCCGCACCGATGATGAGCAGGGAATGGTGGTTGATTCTGCTGTTGCCGGACTTCGTCATTATGATCAGTTGGCTTATAAGTTGGTGATTGCACACTATGTTTACCGAATTAGCCAGTCAAAATTAGCGAAGCAATTGGGTAAGGCTCAGAGCTATATTGCAGGAATTTTAAGAGTCGCTGAAGCTTTTATTGCCGGACAAATTTTTGTTCAAACGGGAGAGGCGGTTGCTGTCTGATGGCGTTTTATGAAGCTTAGTTTTTGCATTTATGTGCTGCCAAAAGGCGGCACTTTTCATTTTCAGGCCCCCTATAAATAAAGTTGTTAAAACAAATAAAAGGTGTTGACTTCATCTGATTATCAGGTATAGTAAGCAGTATAAAGTCACAAAGTTGTATCCAAAGAGTGCTTCTACAAATGCCCGCTATTGAATGCGGGCATTTTTGTTTTTATCACCTGGTGGAGTACGGCTCTGTGGCCTTATTTGATACGAACAAGCACAAATGGAAAACAAGCCCGAATGGCAAAAAGGTGTCATAAATGCTGTCCGTCAACAGCCCCGGTACTTATTAACAAAAATTGTTAAACCACAGGATGCCGTACATTAACCATGTGTGACGTATCAGTCTGTCAAATTTAGCCCCGCTTTGCGGGGCTTTTTTATTTCTCCCGTTTAGGAGTTGAAAACATAAATGCCAATAAAAGAACCTGAAAACTTCAGTTTATTTAGTTACTTGCTCGTATTGATTATGACTTTACTGGGCGCTATTGCCAGCTATGCCTACCGAATCCTCAATGGCGAAGAGTTTCGCTGGTCGATTCTTTTGCTGCAAGCCATCGTGGCTATCTTCGCCGGTGCGCTGGTGTTGCTGGCCGCCAATTATTATCACTGGGCTGCTGAATTTGCCGGCGGCATTGCCGGATTATCCGGCTGGTCTGGTGCGGAATTTATTAAAACCCTGGAAAAGCGTTTTCTAAAGCGGGTCCATGGAGGAAATCATGATAACTAGCCAGCATGGTGTGGATCACATCAAGTCTTTTGAATCCTGCCAGCTAAAAGCTTATCTCTGCCCGGCAAACGTATGGACCATCGGTTATGGCCATACTGCCGGTGTTAAATCAGGAGACCAGATTAGTCAGATGCAGGCGGAGCGCTATCTGAAGGCCGATCTGGTTCGTGTAGAGCAGGATATTCAAAAAATTGTCCGTGTTCCTTTAACTCAGGGGCAGTTCGATGCATTGGTTTCTTTTGCATTTAATTGTGGAACACGAGCACTCAGCACTTCAACCCTGCTACGTAAGCTTAACCAGCGAGACTACAGCGGTGCTGCGGAAGAGTTTTCCCGCTGGGTGTATGCCAATGGAAAACGATTAGGAGGGCTGGAGCGCCGTCGACGTCTGGAAAAACGGATGTTTGAGTCATGAGTTTTACCCATAAGTGGATTACCGCCGCATTAGCGGCGTTATGCATTGTTGTGTTGCTGCTCTATTGCCGCTGGTTGAGTCATCAACTGAATCAGCTAAGGAATGAGAAGCAACAGGCAGTGGTGGCGTTAGCCGAAGAACGGGCCTATTCAGCCAAGATCAGGACCCAGTACTTGCAAATCCAGGAGGTGATGGATGGTGTTGCAGAGCAAAAACAACAGAGTGAAAAACGTACTGCAGCGTTGCAACGGGCACTGGCACAAAGCCAACTGGAGAGTCCCTGCGTTGCTGTTCCCGTTCCTGATGCTGTTACTCAGCGGTTGCGTGAGCGAGTCGCCGAAGTCAACGCCACCGCTGCCGGTGCCAACAAGTCTGTTCAAGCCTTGCCTGGTGCCAACTTATCAAGTTCAACATTACGGTGATTATCCCGGCTATATAGCCGAGCTTTTCGCTGTGATTGAACAATGTAATGGGCAATTAAAGGGGGTACAGAAAATTCTGAATGCATCGGTAAAGTAAAAATTTCTATATGTGGGGCAAGCGGACCAATGTTTTTTCGTCATTTCTTAGAGTGGGAGAGCTCTGTGGTGGTTGATAAGGCTGTTTATGCGTTATATCCGCGTTATCACCAGCAAAGTATGAAGAAAAAATACATCTGAAAAAATTAGAAAAAACAAGAAGAAACATGGCGTCAGGTATTGGTAATCAATTGATATCGGCCAAATTACATTAATCTTTAGGTGGTTTATGATGAAGCTTGAAAAAATAACAAAAGTACCCGGGTTTGATAAAGAAGATCCTGACAACGCGCGTCAAAATAACTATGCGTGGAGTATGACGGGGTTTGGCGACTACGTTTACGTCGGAACCGGTCGGAACGTTCCTTATAATGGTTATGGAAATTTTGATTTACCCGCTCCGGATGCTTTTACACCGGAAAACCCAACGATGACTGCGGAAATATGGCGTTATCCAAAGTGTAGTCATGGTCACAAACATTGGGAACGCGTTTTCCGGGCTCCCAAAGAATGGAGTGTGATGGGTTTTCGAAGCATGGAAGTATTTACCGATGATAAAGGAGAGACGGCCTTATATTGCGGTTGCTATGCCAGAGGAAACGGCCCTTCATATATGTTGAAATCCACTGATGGTGTGAGTTGGAGGCATATTCCGGCAGGCATTGAACCGGGTTACAGCACGCGAAGCGTTAAGACACATAAAGGAAAGCTATATACCTCCGCGCTGCACCAATTCACTACTGAACTGGAAAGTTTTTTATATGTTACCGAAAACCCTGAAAAGGGCTGGACTCGTGTCAATACAGACACGATAAGCGGTGAGATATTTAATATGATTAGTTTTAATGGCAGCTTGTATCTGGCAACGATGCCGGTGGGTGGCTTTGAGTTATGGCGTTGCGAAGATCCTGAAAGCGGTAAATGGAAGCGAGTCATTGATAAGGGTGCCGGTGATGCACTTAATGAATGTCCACTTTCTTTAGAAGTATTTGAAGATCATCTCTATATTGGCGTTGGCATCAGCTGTGAGTTTTACAGTACCGATCCGGTCAATCCGTGGGTAGTTCCTAAAGGGTTTGATTTGATCAGAATATCAAAAACTGACAAGTGGGAAGTTATCGTCGGACAGAAGCCTATTGCACCGACTAAGACCACTACCGGAACTCGAAATTTAGGCAAGTATCCATCAGGCCTTGGCAATATGTGTAACGCATACTGCTGGGAATTACGCAGTTTTGGCGGACGACTGTATCTGGGAACCTGGGATACACGCAGGATTAATCAAACGTTTATTAGCGATTTTATTCTGCGCCCTACGATGGAACGATACAAAAAGTTTGGTTCTTTCCTGGTTGGGTTTATCAAAAGTGTTGGTAAGAATATTATTGAAGATGACTACCATATGCTGCGTTGGCTCAAAGCATTTCTCTGTACTTATCTCAAGCGCGAAAAGAGTCTTGGTTTCGATTTTGCCAGCAGTAAAGACGGCAAAACGTTCGAGATGATTTCCATTGATGGTTTTGGTAATAAGGAAAATATGGGAATCCGGAGAATGTATACCCCAGACGATCGAATTATGTATATCGGTACAGCCTGTGGTTCTCAGGGGTGTGAAGTTTGGACCTTAGAAGAAGATAAGTGTAAGTGTTGTAACTCATGTAACTGATAGCCAGGATACTTCAGCTTATTTTATTGGTTATCAGATATTGTTAGCCACAATAAAGTAGAAAGGTTATATCCAAATGAGTATAGAAAGGGCCAGCATAAATATGTTGGCCCTTTTTTTACAATACAATTCTTGAAGTTGTCATTTTTTATTGTGTTCGATATTACGCGGTTAGTCTATTAATACCGTTATATCAGCTGTTATTGCTTAGCAATCATTTATCTCTTTATTACTAGTCTCAGCCCGCATTATGTCGGGCTTTTTTATTCTGTTTTTTTGCTGTTATCGAACAATACAACAGACAACTAAAGGAGGGTTCTGAATACAGTTGTCACGTGAAAATTCTATATACCACTAAAAACAAACCCATATTTTTTCGTCATTTCTCAGGGTGGGAGAACTCTGTGATGGTTGATAAGGCTTTTGAGAGGTTATTTCTGTTTTATCACCAGCAAAGGATGAAGAGGAAATAGATACAGGATAGGTAGGAAAAATAATAAGGGAAATGGTTGCGGGTATCAGCAATAGCCTGATAGCGGCCAAATTATATCAATTTTTAGGTGGTTTATAATGAATTTTGAAAAAATAACAGAAGTACCCGGGTTCGATAAAGCAGATCCTGGCAACGCTCGCCAGAATAACTATGCGTGGAGTATGACTGGCTTTGGCGACTATGTTTATGTCGGGACCGGTCGGAACGTTCCCTATAATGGCTATGGAAATTTTGGTCTAATCGCTCCGGAAGCTTATACGCCGGAGAATCCGACGATGGCTGCTGAAATATGGCGTTACCCAAAATACGGTAGCAAACACAGAGAATGGGAACGTGTTTTCCGTGCACCAGTTGAATGGAACATGATGGGATTCAGGAGTATGGAGGTATTCACCGATAATAAAGGTGAAACAGCCTTGTATTGTGGCTGCTATGCCAGAGGAAATGGCCCTTCATATATGTTGAAATCCACTGACGGTAGGAATTGGAAACACCTTCCTGCCGGAATTGAACCAGGATACAGCACGCGAAGCGTTAAGGCGCATAAAGGAAAGCTATATACCTCCGCTTTACATCAGTACACCACCGAACTGGAAAGTTTTTTATATGTTAGCGAAAACCCGGAAAAGGGCTGTGCTCGGGTAAACACCAGCGGAATCACCGGTGAGATCTTTAATATGATCAGCTTTAACGGCAGCTTATATCTGGCAACGATGCCGGTGGGTGGGTTTGAGTTATGGCGTTGCGAAGATCCCGAAAGTGGTAAATGGAAATGTATCGTTGATAAAGGGGCTGGTGATGCACTGAATGAATGCCCGCTATCTTTAGAAGTATTTGATAATCACCTTTATATAGGTGTCGGTATCAGCTGTTCACTTTATAGCACCGATCCGGTCAACCGCTGGGTTGTATCTAAAGGGTTTGATTTAGTCCGGGTATCAACCGCCGATCGGTGGGAAATTATCATTGGACAAGAGCCTATTGCGCCAACTCAGCCAACAACCGGCACCAGAAACTTAAGCCAGTATCCCTCGGGCCTTGGAAATATGGCTAATGGATATTGCTGGGAGCTGCGCAGTTTCGGCGGACAACTGTATTTGGGAACCTGGGATACCGGTACGGTTTATAAGACGTTTCTCAGCGATTTGATCTTGCATCCTTCTGCTGAGAAGTACTCAAAACTTGTCACTTTTCTTCGAGGATTTTTCAAAAGTATCAATAATAATATCGTTGAAGATGACTACCATATGACGCGTTGGTTCAAAGCATGGTTCCGTACTTTTCTTGAATATCCAAAGAGCCTTGGTTTTGATTTTGCCAGCAGTAAAGACGGTAAGACTTTTGAGATGATTTCGGTTGATGGTTTTGGCAATAAAGAAAATATGGGGATACGGAAAATGTATACCCCTGACGATCAAACGTTGTATATCGGTACTGCTTCTGCCTCTCAGGGGTGTGAAGTTTGGACCATGAAAAAACAGCTGTAATAACGAGTGTAGATTAATTATTTATCGGTAACTCATTAACTCTGGCCCCGCCTTCTGCGGGGCTTTTTTATTTCTATTGAGTATTCGGGCTAGAGCACGGAGCTGTTTACCGTTATTGAACAAGGCAATGTCCAATTAATGGGAGTTAAGGACATTCTAACGTCATCAAAATAATACCCATTATCCGGGAAAATAATATCGCTTTTTAGAGTGGGAGAACTCAGTGATAGTAGATAAAGTATTTGATTTATTAGGTGGTTATAGCGATCCAAATTACGGCGTCAGCTATGGTCTGTCAGACAATAACCGTTGGGAAAAATTACTGGATACCCCCAGACTTTGGGGGCATAACCCGGCGGTTAATGATTATGAACCCACAGCACAAAATTTGGTTCAGGCAATTACTGAGCTTTTGGCATCAGCAGAGCACACCATTGATATTTCTACCTTAACCCCATTGCCTTATGGATTATTTTTAGAGGCAATTAAGGCAGGAATTGAAGCCGCAATTGCCAAAGGCCATCGACCTGTTGTTCGCGTATTGGAAGGCGTTTATTTTCCACTGCTTACCACGGGGGAGCCAACATCAAAAATGGTCTCTTTTTTGCGAGAGCTAAGCGTTTCACTGGATGTTCCTATTTACGCAGGAGCGATGCAAAGCTCTGCTTTGTCATGGAATCATTCCAAGTTAATTATTGTGGATGGCAAACGGGCTATTTGTGGAGGGCATAACCTTTGGTCTTCTGATTATACCGGTTTTGGCCCGGTTCATGATGTCAGCATGCAATTGTCAGGGCCAGCTATTACCACGGCACAAAATTTTCTGAATAAAATCTGGTCTGTGCTGGCGAGCTATTCGCGCGGTTGTGATATTACCAAATGGTATTGGAGCAGGCTGATATATAGAGGAAATATTTATAAAAATGCCTTACCGGTGATTAAACATAACCTGGCTGAACCAACCGGCGATACCAGAGTGCTAGCCTTAGGCAGAATGGGAGATGGTTTAGTTGATGCCAGCCCTTCTGCGAATGCCAGTCAAACAGCACGTATTGCCGCGATTCAACATGCCAAATCACATATTCGTCTGTCTCAACAAATGATTGGGGTGATGGATATTGGCTAGGCAGAAGGCATCTCCTTTGGTTTTGATAATGAATTTATTCGTGCTTTGGCGACGCATATTTCACAAGGGCGCGATCTCTATCTTATTGTTGCAGATTCAAACGGAACCAGCGGTGTTGTAGGAGGAACCTATGCCGGTGTTGGAGGTGTAAAAGAGGCCGCACGCTACATTGGCGAAGTGGTGTCTAAAGTGAGCGGTAAAAAGGGTTCGGCGCTGATCGAATTATTATCAGCACATCTGCATGTTGCACCAATACGTATTTATGACAAGCAACCAGGCGACCCTAAAGCAGAAAGTTGGAAATGGCGGAAAGATAAGAAAGTGGTTGAGCCTGGTAATCATGCCAAAGTTTGTATTTATGACGATGAGGCTTTTTACATCGGCTCGGATAATGCCTATGGCGTTGTGATGAACCCTCAGGGATTACAGGAGTTTGGCTTCATGGTTTCAGGTCATGAAGAGACCGCTGTTTTAGTAGAAGAATACTGGAATAAAGCCTGGCACTACTCATCTCAGTTCCTGTTTAAGGATTGGGCCTCACTTTTTGCCAATAAATAACAGGGAAACAGATATGAACCATACTTTTATTCACAGTATTCAAAACCAATCGCCAGAAACCGTTCAGATTATGGTGCTTAATGAGGGTAATTCATTAAGTTATGATGCGATATTGGCTGCAGGACAATCTATTTGTTATAGCGATATCTTTGATGCAGCCAGTCTTCCTGTGCCTTATGTGGCATCAGCCTCGACTTTTAAACAATTACACATTGAGCTTAGGGTTGGAAAATCGACCTATGCTTTGTATGAACATGAAAATCAGGTTCGCTGCAATCATCAGGGGCTTTTTAGTGCAGATACGCCGCCATTAGCGGGATATTCCGGTCATGGTGCAATGGATTTAATTATTGATTGTGATGGCATTCCTTATGGTGAAGTGAATGCTTTTAGTGATAGTACCGAGCTCACCAGTATTTCCTGGATACTTTCTCAGTATGCTTTGTACGGATTGAAAAAAGGAAAACTAAACCAGAAGTCATTTGTGATCGCTGACTGGAAAGATCAGGAAGCGTTCGAACAGCCAGCATGCGGTTTAAAAGGGCCTATCGTCGCCGTTTCATGGGCTGCCGGGCGATATGCTATTTATGCGCTTGGTAATGATAATCAGATTTATGAAAAGTGCTGGCTGACCAGCTATTGGAGCAACTGGGCGATTTATACCCAACCAACGGGTGTTAATTTACGTCATTTATCCGCAGTTTCATGGTGTTTGTCGCAATACGCTATTCATGGCGTGGGAGACAACGGAAATCTGTATGGAAAAACGTTCAATATCACCACCTGGAAAGATTGGGAGAACATGGGGCGCCCGACCAGCTGTCGCTTAAAAGGCCCGTTAACTTCAGTCTGCTGGACTCCATTGCGTTATGGCATCTATGCCCTTGGCGATGACGGAAACGTCTGGATGAAGTGGAAAGGTCTGTTTTGGTCTGAATGGAAAGATATAGGTTCACCTGTTGCTCCGCTTAAAACATTAACTTCAACATCCTGGCTGGATCGAGCTTATACCATTGCTGGTGTGGCTGAAGACGGCAAGCTATATGCCAGAAACTACCATTATGCATGGGATAAAAACTGGAACGATCTCGGTCATCCGCCTGAATGCAAACTGGCAGGCCCGGTGACAGCGGTAAGCTGGTGTCTGGGTAAATATGCTTTTTATGCACAGGGGGTTAATGGCGTTATGTATCAGCTGTTCGAAGGTAAATGGTCGGTGGTTGATGGACGTTAGGTAATATTGTTCAGGTGAGTGTTTTTAATTAGCTATAAAAGATTGAGTTAAACACTGTAGAGGTGATTTTTATTCTTATATCAGATATCGCTACATTATTTAGCTGTAAGTTTGTAGTTTATTATCGAGAATAATTTATTTGTTCGTAATTAATTTAGCCCCGCATGATGTGGGGCTTTTTTATTCTATCTATATGCATTAATAATATTCAGGAGCTTCAATGGCTATAAAGATTGCCGGGATTTTAATGGATGGAATGGGGGAGCCTATTCCTAATTGCACAATTGAATTAAAAACAAAAAGAACTACGCAAAATGTAATTATTAAAACAGAAGCGAGTTTATTAATTGATAAAAATGGTTCATACAGTATGGATGTGGAACCTGGTGAATATGACGTTACGTTATACGTTGAAGGTTTTTCTCCTAAAG
The DNA here is from genome assembly GCF_004295645.1 of Limnobaculum zhutongyuii. Classification (NCBI taxonomy): domain Bacteria; kingdom Pseudomonadati; phylum Pseudomonadota; class Gammaproteobacteria; order Enterobacterales; family Budviciaceae; genus Limnobaculum; species Limnobaculum zhutongyuii. The sequence goes on along the minus strand of NZ_CP034752.1, from coordinate 2,973,675 downwards.
CGGTAGGTAGTATCACTGTATATTCAGATTCCTCCTCTGGTACCTTAAATGATTTTCTAATCTTACCTGGTGATAGTGATTTATCTCCTCAGCAGGTTCTGGTATTTCAGCAGTTGAGAGATGAAACTAAACAGGCCGCGATTGCAGCTAAAAATAGCGCAGAACAAGCACATATTGCTTTGGATGATAAACAGGATAAATCAGCATTACTTACGGCAATTGCTGCGCTTAAGACAGCGGCAAATGAATTGATTTATCTGACTGGTTCTGATTCAGCTGCCGTTACGGCTTTAAGTGAATTAGGACGAACACTATTATCTGTATCAGATGCATCTTCAGCTCGTTCAACGATTAATGCCGCAGCTGATAATGAAGTTTTGAAAATATCCAATTGTCTTTCAGAATTTCGGGATACAACTTTACGGAGTACCGCCAGAAGCAACTTAGGATTAAGCAATCTGGCTACTGAGAGTGGTAGTGACCTGGTCAGAGTTTTACCTTCTGGTTCTTTCAATCAATCGATTAGAAGAACTGATGCTTATCCTTCAATTGTATTAGAAAGTACCCGGGTCCCAACATCATCTGTTGGTTGTAAGGTACTACTGGAAAGTTCCGGTTCCTCACTATATTTTGTTATTCGTAATGGTAATAGCTTTGTTGATCAAATGGTGATTAATATGGTTTCCTCGTATAAAGCAGGTACCTATACGTTGTATTCAAGTGCCAACACGATTGTTGATGAGAATGGGTTCATTAAGAAGGCGTAGTTTACGTTTAGAATTTTTTGATAGCTTTTTATTATTCCTTTAAAATAAAGTTGTTAAAACAACCAAAAGGCGTTGACATTATCTAATTATCAGGTATAGTAACCACTATAAAGTCACAAAGTTGTATCTGAACGAAGTATATCAAGAGCCTGCATTGTATGCGGGCTCTTTTGTTATCTGGTTTTATGTCAGTATCTGTGACTTTATATAATTCAATATGAAAACATTATTAACTAAATAAAATTGTTTTTTTCTAAATTGTCATTTAGCAATAGTGGTTGTTTCAACAACCAACTCCAGCCTCGCATTATGCGGGGCTTTATTATTTATCCCATCTACTGAATATCGATTCTTGAGGTTTTCATGGCGATAAGCATTGAACAGCAGTTGAAAAACTTGCTGCAACCCTTGCTGGACGCCAGCCTGATTGTTAAGGGGGAAGCAGTACCGGAAGAACCTTATGCTGAATTAAGTATGGTTTCTTGTACAGCATTAGGCATGAGTGATGAGATTGGTCAGGAGGTTGATGAACAAGGTTATTTGATCATCCGTGGCCAACGTCGAGCCGAGATTGCTATTCACTACCGCGGAGAAGGGGTAGTGGAGCAATTAAATAAACTCAGCGACAGACTGAGAAAAGTATCCGTGTCAGAGCGGTTTCAACTGGCACAAATAGGAATAGAAGGCAGCGCTCAACTTAAAACAGAAATGAAAGAAGACGCTGAATGGACACCAAACTCAGAAACCTATCTGAGTTTGTTTATCCACTATTCCGTCATTATCAAGGACGCCATTAGCGTAATTGAAAATATCCATGCTGCCACTGATGGTAGCGAAATCATGATTAACTTAACGAGGTAAAACAATGGGTTCTCTGAATCAGATTGTGAATGTAAATATTGCACTAAGTACTACCAGTGTACCGCGTGGTGTTTTTGGCGTGCCAATGATTATTGCTCCATTAACCACTTTTACTGAGCGTGTTCGCGTCTATCTGGACTACAACGCGGCTCAGGAAGATGACCTGCCAGCAGAGGTACTGAAAGCACTGCGTGCAGTATTTAGCCAAACCCCACGTCCACAAATGTGTAAAGTAGGTCGTTTGGACGTTGGCACGGAAGGGAAAGTGGCTGCTGATACGCTGGCTGCACAACTGTCAGCTATTCAGGCTGAAGATGCTAACTGGTATGGCTTTGCGTTGACAGAACGTACTCCGGCACTGCAATTAGCGGCTGCGGAATGGGCTGAAACTCAAACCAAAATGTTCTTCACTTCCAGCGCGGAAGCAGCAATTACTGATGCCAGCAGCACTACGGATGTTCTGTCTTCGCTGTCGGCTAAAAATTACCTGCGTACGGCTGTTATTGTTGATAAGCACGCTGCAGACCAGTATCTGGAAATGGCTTGGATGGGCCGTTGCTTTACGATTGCTCCGGGGGGAGAAACCTGGGCTCTGAAACAGCTTTCTGCTGTGGAAGCCTCCGACTGGAGTGCAACCGAGCAGCAAACCATCCTGAAGAAAGGTGGCAATACTTTTGAACGTTTTGCGCCACAAATTTACCTGACAACTCCGGGTAAAGTGGTCAGCGGCGAGTGGGTGGATGTGATCCGTTTCCGCGATTGGTTGGCCGATGCTATCCAAACCAGCTTAAGCACCCTGATGATCAACCGTAATAAAGTGCCTTATACCGATGGCGGTATTGCGCTGATTGTAAACAACCTGACCGGTTGCCTGATTGAAGGCCAACGCGTTGGCGGTATTGCACCGGATGAAATTGATGCTGATGGTAATAACGTTAAAGGTTTCGTTGTGACTTATCCACGTAGCGTTGATGTGTCATTCCAGGACAAAGCCGATCGTATTCTGAATTTAGCATTCTCTGCTCGTCTGGCTGGCGCTATTCATCTAACTAACATCAACGGCAATCTGTCGTACGAATTACAATAATAAGGAACATATATACTATGGCAATTGAATTAACCGGTACTTATAAAGGCGATCAGGTTTTTGTTACTGTTGGCTCTGTTCTTATTTCAGGCTTTAGTGATGGTGATGCCATTTCTGTTAAGCGTGCAGAAGAGCTTTATACACTAAAAGTGGGCATTGATGGTGGCGTTGCTCGTTCTCGTAATGCTAATAAATCAGGCACAATTGAAATCAAATTACTGCAAACCAGCAAAGTAAATGATGAATTATCAGATATGTTCTACGTTGATAATTTTGGTGAAGATGGTTCGCCTGTTTTACCAATCAGTATTACTGATGGTAATGGTCGTACACTTTGCTCTGCTGGTCAGGCTTGGTTAAAAGCAGTACCTGAAATTACTTTTGGTAAAGATATTGGCGAACGCAGCTGGGCTTTTGATTGTGCTGATTTGAAAGTTTATATCGGCGGCAATTGATTCTATTTTTATTTCTCAAAGTTAAAACCAGAATTAGATTATTTAATATTTTAAAAATAGGAGGCTTATGCCTCCTGTTTTCATGAGGAAACATAATGAAAGTTGAAACCTTTATTATTGGAAATAAAGAATATACCGCAGGTAAAATGAATGCGTTTGATGCTGGCCGTTTATTGATCAAGCTTAAAAGTGTTATTAGCCCAGCGTTATCGCAATTAGGTCAGGGTGAAGATATCCAAAATGGCAATATTATGGATTTATTATCAGGTCTTGATGAGAAAACTCATGAAGATATTATCTTCCCTATTCTGGCGGCAGCAGGTGTTTATTCAATTGAAGATAAAAGAAAAATTTCATCCGCAATGGATATGAATATGTGTTTTTCTGTTGATACTTTATTTGATTTTTATCTGCTGGTTTGGGAGGTGTTGAAATTGAACTTCACCCCTTTTATCGGTCAGGTAACGAGCCACTTTGGCAGCCAAAATACCGAGCCGGAAGTGGTAGTGTAGTTAATAGCAACGATGTAGGTCAGCTACGCAAGGATCTGGAGGAAGAGCTCTGGATCTGGCGTCCGGTACTCGCTCAATTAGTTACTGTTGAGGCAATTAAATCTGGCGAGATAACCAGTGAAGACCTGTTGAAACTCAATGCGCTTTTAGATATGCGTGAAGCTATACAATCTAAAGCTCAAATGGAGAATCGCGCATGATAACAGCTAATATGTCGTTATCTAATGAGATGAGTAAAATAAGAGAGTTAAATAAATTGCTGGAGAGTGGGGCCAGTATTTATGTTAACTATCTCAAAATACAGAAATCTATATTAGGTGATATACAGGAAAAGATTAGAGAAATATCCAAAGACTCTGTAGATGGTGCTAAGCATACAGGTAATCAACTCATAAAGTTATTTTCCTTAATTAAACAGGGTGCTAAAGATTTAAAAAATGATCTACATAAGTTATCAATAGCTCCAATGATTATTTTTGCTGCTATTGGTGGTGGAATTCTTTTGGGATTAACCCCGGTGCTTAGAGCTATCCCACATTTGTTTCGTGCAATGGGAAGAACAATAGCATTAATCGTCCGTATGAGTGGTGCTGGGATTATTCTGGCATTCAAATTGATTGGTAAGGGTATTATTGGCATTGTAAAACTGGCGGGAAAAGGCATCTTAAAGTCTTTTAAATGGATTGGCAGCAACATAGCCAATATGGTAAAAACTTTTGCCAGTGGATTTCAGAAAATTCCTGGATTATTAGCAAAAATCCCAGTGAAAAGCTTTGCTGAACAAGCTCAGGAAATGCAAACATTACAGAAAAGAATTCGTGGATTACCTCAACAATTCTGTGATAGCGCAGATGGACTGGCTTATTTATCCCGGCAAGCTAACCGAGCTCGCAGACCAATAGCGAGCTATGGTGAGGCATACATTTCTTTAGCTAAAAGTACCAAGTCATTTATCACGTCTCCGCTTGAAGTTAGTAATGCATTAAATACCATGTCGAATGCATTAACTCTAGGAACTGGAAATTCAGAGGAACAGGAAGAAGCACTAACCGCTTTAACTAAGGGATTTAGAAAGGGAGCATTGGATAGTAGTGAATTAAGCGGATTTCTTAAATTACTTTCTGAAAAGGATTTAAAACAGCTGGAACTGGCTTTAGATGTGAGCTGTGGTTCTTTACTAACCATGGCAGAACAGGGAAAAGTAACTGGTGCTCAGCTTATTGATGGATTAAAAAAAGTAGGCCCGGCATGGCAGGATCAAGTAAATGGAATGCCATTAACTATTGGGCAAGCAACCGATAAGATTTCTAATCGCTGGCAAACATTCTTGTTTAATTTAGAAAATAAAACTGGAGTTATTAGTAAGATAACTAACTTTATTTTTCAGGCATTTAAATTTATTGAAAAACAGTTGGATCGTTTTATAAGCAAAAGTGGTGGAGCGAGTGCTGTTTTAGCCAAATTTGTGAATTTGTGTATAAAAGGCTTCGGTTATATCAATAAGCTTATTAGCTGGTTTGTGGAATATTGTGGAGGAGCAAAACAAGCACTGGTTACGCTTGGTATTGTTTTGGGTGGATTGGGGATAGCATCTTTTATCGCTGCATTGACACCAATTCTTATCCCTCTGGGGCTTATTATTACAGCACTGCTTTTAGTTGGTAAGGTTGTTAAAGATGTGTTTGCCTGGCTTAATGGAGAGCAATCTGTTCTTGGCGACTTTTTTGGTCCTTGGGCCGAATTTGCGCCGAAACTTACAACAGCTTGGAATACATTTTCAACTAAAATGGTTGCAGTATGGAGTACTGTAAAAAACATCATATCAACCGTATGGAATGAATGTTCTCGGATGTTTGAGCTGATGGCACCATCTTTTAGTGTGTTATGGGATGGTATTACATCTATCTTTAGTGGCGGTATTGATGTTCTGACAGGACTTTGGGACATCATTATGGGGATATTTACTGTTGATTCAGAAAGAATTAACGCTGGTTTTTCCTCTATATTTACTGGTATCTCAAATATACTTAATGGGTTGATTCAATCGATTATTGGATATCTTTCCGCCATGGGAGTAGCCATAGGTGATGTATTCGACAACATGCTTGCTTCATTATGGTCTGTCATTAAGGGATGGATAGCTAAAATACCAGGTGCAAAAGCATTTCTTGGTGACAGCTTTGATCAAGATACACCATCAGGTAAGGCCCCTACATATCACAGTCTGGCTGGTCTGGAAGGTTTATCTAATATGGGGAACAGTATTGGTAATATCAATGCTATGAGTATAGCTCCTAACCCCAATATTATTAATTCTCAAAGAACTGCTAATAATCAAATCAATGTTGCTGTACCGGCAGGAACTAATGAACAGCAGGCTCAGACTATTGCAGCATTAATTAAAAATTCATTAATGGAAGTAGAAACCCGACTGGCTAAGAATTTAGCGGGGGGCGTACCATGAGTGCAACCTGGGGTATTTTAATTAAGAAGATAATGTCTAATACAGATGTTGTTACTCTTAATAATGAATATATCAATATGGAGTTTGATGTAGTTACTTCTGAGGAACACACCTGGACTTCGGAGGTAACCAGTAATCCTGTCGAATATGGTGAGCCTGTTTGTGATCACGTACAGCGCAAAGCGGATACTTTAACGCTATCAGGTGTTATTAGTAATGCATCATTACAACGCTGGCGAGGATATATTTGGGAGAAAATTAGCGAACTGTTAAATAGAGAGTCTAACGTACAGATAGCCTTTGATCAGTTTAGAAAAATAATGGACGATAAGCAGCCTGTAACCGTTTATACCCGATATCGTAATTATCCCGACATGGTTATGACCAGTCTGTCTATTCCTCGCAAAAATGAAGATGGTGATGCCATCGAATTTTCGGCTTCTTTCACTCATATTAAACGAGTCACTACATTATTAGTGGATTCAGAAGAGGCAGGAATTAGCCCGGAGCAGAGCGATACGCCTGAAACTGGACAGAAATCATCGGGTAAACAAAATCGTGGTAAAGAACAACCGGTTTCTGTGGATAATGAGACAGCAAAAAAAGCGGATGAAGCTTATAACTCTGGAAGTTGTGGTGTCGGTGGCAGCTGTTCGGTACCTGATGATAATGTCAATGATCCACATGCATAGGAGATATTATGTCTAAATTCCTAAAGATTCCTTTACAAGCAGGTATAGCCGATCAGCAGTTAGATATTATTTTGGATGAACAGCCATTAACGATTCGTGTTACCTGGAATGGAGATGGAGAATATTGGTATTTCACTCTATCGCATAGAAATGGCGATACTATTCTTAATGGTATTAAAATGGTCAAAAATATTCCCCTGATAAGCCGATACCAAATAAAGTCTCCTCCCGGGGATTTTATTTTTTTAGATAATAACAGTAATAAAGAAAGACCTGACTTTTATTCATTAGGTAATGACTATTTATTTCTTTATAAAACACAGTATTAATTAATTTTTTAATAATTATTTTTTATCCCTATCTTTATAAGAGAGGCGGTATGCTATTTAATCGTATCGCAGAGTTAGTGGTAGGTGAGGTTGATGGTAACGCAGTAATTATCAAAGATCTCCGATTTTCATTTGAAATTAAAAAGGATAATGATAAATCCACTAATAAACTGACGCTTAAAATATATAACATGAATAATCAAACTCGGTGCTTAGTTGAGCAGGTCAATAATTGTGTCATGCTGAAAGCTGGTTATGAAGATGATATTGGTGCAATAACTATATTTACCGGCACTGTCGTAAGCGCATGGACCATTCGTGAAGGTAACGATACGATTACTGAAATGTCCGTTCGTGATGGTATTTTACCATTAAGACAAAATAAAATATCGGTAAGTTATGCACCGGGTACTTCTGCACTGGATATTCTTGATGATATTTCACACACGTTCAGTATTCCGGTTAAATCTTTTCCTGAAAACATTATTGATAAGCCCTATATCAGGGGTTTTGCTTTTTGTGGAAAAGCAGAAACGGCGATGAGTAATATCTGTAATTATCTGGGACTAACCTGGTCTATTCAAAACAATGAAATACAGATCCTTAATAAGAATAATCCAGTAACGGATGAACTGGTTGTATTAACACCTGATAATGGATTGATTGGATTTCCGACTCGTATTGTTGATTCGACACGCAAAAAATCACAAGGTGACCCTTCACCTCCTTCCCAATTAGTTTTATCGGAAAGTCTGGATAGCAAAAATCAATATCAAATTGAAGGATATAACGTGAAATGTTTATTACAACCACGACTGTATCCGGGCTGTTATGTAGGACTGGAAAGCAGAATGTTACTGCTTGATCCTTCTGTTGACCGTGAGGGTGAGGAGCTTCCAAGAGCCTTCTTTCGGGCCGAGGTTGTCACCCATAGTGGAGACACCTTTGAAGGGGAATGGATTACTGAGTGTGAATTAAAAGCAATTTCTCAGGGAGGCAAAAATGGCTGAAAGCAATAATTTGATGCAGGCATTTCAAACGTTGATTCAATCTGAAACCAGTCAAATGAATACTGCAGTAGATGGCATCATCGAAAGTTACGCTTCAGGCATTGCCAGTGTAAAACCAATTCCTAAGCAGCGTTTTGTAGATGGTACTTCTCTTGATTATCCCGTTATCCCCAATGTCCCCGTGATGTGGCCACGCTTCGCCGGTGATATCGCCGGCGTTAAAGGTCCTGTCAGACCAGGAGATAAATGTCTGTTGGTTTTTTGTCAGCAGGCAGTAGACGACAGCGATGATGAACGCCGTTTTTCTCTTACTGATGCCTACTGCATTGTCGGTGGTTTTGGTGCTGCCAAAGATCGTGGTGCTGAAAATGATCAGATGCAACTCTATTTTGGTGAGGCCTATGTGGCTCTGACCGAAGATGGCAAATTGCTGATTAATGCACCGGCTGGTGTGGAGATAACGACGCCAGAGACCTTGAACAAAGGTTTATTAACTACGGAAGGTAAGCTGAGCTATCAGGCAGGAATGTCCGGCACGGGTGGGGCTACCATTAACGGCACCGTGAAGGCAACGGGCGATGTTCAGGGTAGCGGTATTTCATTAATTCAACACACCCATCGCGAACATGATGGGCCTTCTACAGGATCAGCCCAATGATTGATCTAAAACTTGATACTACGGGCGATCTCGATTTGCGGCGTAATGACCTGTCATGGGTTGATGGCGCAGAACGTGTACACCAACAACTGCAGATTAAGCTGAAATTATGGAAAGGTGAGTGGTTCTTAAACACAGAGTTTGGCACACCTTATTTACAGCAGATTCTGGGAAAACACATCACGCTGAATGGTGCTCTGGCAGCGCTAAAAAATAGTATTAACGAGGTGGACGGTGTACAGGAGATCGAACAATTTAACTATGACTTTGACCGGCAAACCCGGCAGTTAACCGTGCATTTTGCCGTTAAAACACCTTATGGTTTAGTCAAATATAAAGGTAAACAATAATGGCTTTAACTAAAGATGGCTACACAATCAAACGGTTAGCTGAGCTGAAAAAAGAGTATGACCGTTTGTTAATTAATCGTTTTGGGCCGATCAATACTCAGCCTGATTCGGTTATCGGGCAGTTAGAAGGTATTTGGGCTGAAGCATTAGCCAATATCTATGAGCAAGCCCAGGATACTTATCACTCTATGTACCCATTCAGTGCAGAGGGTGTTTCTCTTGATGGTGCGGTGTCATACGTAGGGATCACCCGATTTGCTGCTACTTCAACTCAGGTAATTGCTGTTGTATATGGTCGTGAATCAACACTATTAAAAAGTGGCGCTCAGGCAACGGATGGAAATCAACGTTACCAAAGTGTGCTGGATGTGGTTCTCAGTCGAGCCAATGCCATTGATATTCAAATCGAAATTGATGCAAAAGACAACACTGAGTACGCCATTAATATTAGTGGCGTGTTATTTAAGTACCATTCAGGAAGTAATACGTCAGCAGGACAAATTGCAGAAGGGTTTGGTGAGCAGTTAAATCCCAAAGTTTTACGTTATGAAATAAAAGAGAAAACATTACGCATTTATGCAGCAGATGGTTTTACTCCTTTTGCGCTTTCGGTTGGGGAATATTTAAAGCTAACTCAAATTGGTTCTCCAGCTCGTTTTATTGCAATGGAAGAGGGACGAAAAGTTCTGCCCGCGGGGGCATTAACGGAAATCATTACTCCACGTAGTGGCTGGGATGCCATTTCAAACCTGAATGATGGAGTGATTGGTCGGGAACGAGAAAGTGATGCAGAACTGCGGCTGCGATTCGAGCAATCCCGTCAGGTAACCGGCTCGGCAACCCTTAAAGCCATTCGTGCCAGACTGATTCAGGAAGTTAATGGCGTTAGTGAGGTTCATATTTTTGAAAACCGAACTAATTGCGTATCTGAAGATGGGATTCCACCACACGGTTTTGAGGCTTTGGTGGTTGGTGGCGATAACCAAAGCGTTGCAGAGGCTTTATGGAAATATAAGCCTGCTGGTATCGAAACGTTCGGTTCAAATAGCATGATGGTGAAAGACGAAAATGGTGATGGTCAGCAAATTCGCTTTTCAAGACCAAACCAACAATATGCCTGGATCAAAATTAATATTACCGGGCTATATGACGAAGAAACTCTGCCACAGGATGTGATTAAAAATATTAGAAAAGCCGTGCTGAGTTATGGCGAAACTCTGGGGATTGGCGATGACATCATTTTACAGCGCATGCTGGGGCCAATTTACAGTAATACTAGTGGGCTAGCTGAAATAGCTATTGAGGCAGCGATTACCAGTGAACCAGATCAACAACCTGCTTATCAAGCAGAAAATATAGCAATAGATAAACGCAGCGTTGCTCTGTTTGATGAGATTCGACTGGAGGTGATTGGATTATGACGTTTCCCTACAGAAAGACCGCCCTTTCACGGCTAGTAGGGCAATTTCACGATAAACCAAGAGTTAAAGCGCTGATGGAGTCAATGGTGGCTCCACTTGAAGATATCTCAAGCGATCTGGACGAAATTAAGCATCTTCGTTGGGTCGATAATGCAATAGGCGCTCAGTTGGATGGTTGCGGTTATATCGTTGGTGTCACCCGCTTGAGTCGAAGTGATGACGAATACCGAATGGCGATTAAATCACGGATCCTCAGTAATACTTCACAGGCAAGGCCACAAGACCTGATCGAAGGGGTTCGCTTTCTAACTAAAGCGACGGAGGTTCAGTATATGGAAAGCTATCCTGCCTGCGCGTTACTGTTTTCTAATGGTAAGTCAGTTCCGGAAGGTAGTCAGACTATTTTACAGGATATCGCACCAACCTCGATTGAGAATGTTCCATTAATGGTGAGTTATGGGCGAGCCGCTCCTTTTCGCACCGGGCGTCTGGCTCAACCAATGAGCATGAAAGTGGAGACTTCTGATGAAAGTGGTCGATTACAGACTAACGATCAACAGCTAACTATTAGCAATAGTAATCCACAGGGTTCAGCTCGCTTATCGGGAATGTCGCCAAATAAACTTTCACTCACGGCTAATCACGCCAAAATCAGCGTTGGCGGCGGTATGCTGGCTGTCAGCACCAGTTATCAGGTCTTTGATAACGGATATCATTTACCAGGAGTTTTTCAATGACCACTTTTGCAGAAAATAATATTGTTTTCCCTGACGGGCAATTAAACGTTGCCCCTTTACCAGAAGCGCTTATGCGTAATGGCTTTACGCCTGAAACCCGTGATGCACCGGGCATGCCGCTACCAGCACAATATTTGAACTGGTTGTTTAGGGATGTTTATCGTAACCAGCAAGCTAATCAAGATGCTACAAATAATGCATTAAAGAAAGATGCTAATTTGTCAGATATAGTTGATCGGGATGAAGCTTTAAAAAATCTTGAATTGAAAGAGGCTGCAAAAAGAGATGTGGGGAATGGTGAAAACCAAATTCCTGATATGTCATCTTTTGCGAACTCATTACAAAATAATGGCTGGCAGAAGCTTCCCAGTGGATTGATAATTCAGTGGGGAACCACTGTAGTAAATTCTAGTGGTGATGCCATAATTAATTTTCCAACAGCATTTAAAGTAGCTTGTTATGCTCTAATTCCTGTTTCTGGTCAAACGATGTCGGCTGCTTATGCATATACATCGGTGACAAAAACATCAGCTGTAATACCTCATTACAATACAGTTACGGGAACAAAATCTACAGGAGGATCAAATACACAATGGATGGCTATTGGAGTTTAATAATATCTTAGTAATCTTATCTGCTTAGAATAATAAAAAGATTAATCAGAAATTTAATTAGTCATTATAAAAGGTTTTTTATTGAGATAAATATCTCAGCCTTAATGCTTTAAAAAATCTATATCTTGCAAAGAAATTAATTTCTCGGCAGGTTCTCTATTGATCTTTTTAGACCGAATAAATTTATAAGGAAAATTAAATGGCTTTAACAATCGAACAAGAACAAGCGTTATTAGCATTATTAGATGAAAAGAAAATAACTTTATCTGAATTGCCCGCAGCAACGGATTTAAGTACAGAAGATCTGCTGCTTATTCGCCAGGGTATTATTGATAAATCAGTTAATAATAACGTCTTGAAAAAATACTTTACTCCGGCAGCATCTTCTTTCACTGAATCTGGCATTGTGAAATTGAGTAATGCGATTAACAGTGATGATGAATATATTGCGGCAACTTCGAAAGCAGTTAAGTCAGCGCACAATATTACTATGCAGGCTAATCAGGATGTTGCTGCTAAAACGTTAAGTAAAAGTGCAAATTTGTCTGATGTTGCTGATCCAGTCGAGGTTCTGAAAAACCTTGGTTTATCAGAAGCGGCAAAAAGGGGGGTAGGAGATGGTGAAAACCAGATTCCTGATATGAACTCGTTTATATCCATGAAAGGAGGGGCAAATGGTACATATCTTAAATTGCCGGGAGGTTTTATTTTACAAACAGGACGAGCAGAAACAAACCGCCTTTCAGCTTCATTAATCAACTTGCCAATTGCGTTTCCAAAGAGCAGTTATAATATTGTTGGTGTCTCAATTGATCAGACTTGGAGTACTGTAGCAACCTGCGCACCTCAAACTGCAAGTTCATTTTATTTGAGTACTTGGGGGGCAGGATCTACCGCTAATCTGGGGGTTCGTCAGGAAAGCCTTGTATATTGGATTGCATTTGGTTATTAAGGAGGATAGAGAAATAATGTTCCTATACAGCGCGATAAACAATGCATTTTACCCATTGGAAATGAAACCATTATATGAATCCGTTGGTACATGGCCTGTTGACGGTGTAGATGTTGACAAATTAACGTTCGAGGCTTTTAGTGGGAATGTGCCAGTTGGTAAAGTTCGTGCATCAAATGAGTATGGACTGCCTGTTTGGGTAGATATTCCTCCACCATCACGAGAGGAGCTCATTAGTGCGGCTCGCAATGAAAAGGCATGGCTGCTAACTTTGGTGGATACTACGCTGAATACATTAAAAGATGCAGTAGAACTCGATATGGCGACAGATAAAGAGGCTGAAAGATATACAACCTGGCGTAAATATCGTGTATTACTTAGTCGTATTGATGTGACAAAAGCACCAGATATTGAATGGCCAGACAAGCCTATTGAGTAATAATAAACTTTCTTTCAATTTCTTTTACTGCCGAGTGATTAATTTAGCAATATGCGATATTAATTGATGATTTCATAATTTAGCTATGCAAATTATAGCGCGGTGATAATATTAAATAACACCGCGCTATAATGAGTATTAAATAACTCCCACCCCCACATCAAATATGATGCCCATACCCCACATCACAACTCGCTTTCTTTTTACGTTTCTTTGGTGTTTTAAACAAAATGCCAGCGGGATAAATATCAGGCACACTGCCGCCATCAGGTAGAAAATATCCAGGTAGCTAAGCAATCGGGCTTGAGCGAAGGCGATCTCTTTTATATTTTCCAGCGATACGCTTAAATCCACACTTTCGGTGACCCGATCGCTGATGCGGCTGTAATGCATATTGGTTCGGCTATGGAGCATGTTTGCCATTAGCGTCAGGCCAACGCTGCCGCCGATATTACGCATCAGTGCCGCAAAAGCGGCGGCTTCGTTACTTTTATTGGAGGAAATTATTATCTAATGTGATTTGATTCTTACTGCATAATCAAATGTAACAAGAATGAGGTTCAGATGCAGTTCTGGGTACGGAGTCATGTTTGATGTGAAGAGCAGCCAATTAACCCACTATGTTTAATTAATTTTGTAGCGCAGTGAAAAAATGATAACACAGCGCTACAATTTGCATAATTACACTCTAAAGCGATTGATTGATTTTACATTATGCAAAATCATCGTTTCTTTCTGGAAGGAATGGAAAAAGTTATTATAGCTCAGCGGGCCTATCTGGCCATTCAATATCTGGTGCTTTTGATATATCCAATCTATTAAGTAATACTCGGTAAGTTCTCCATTGCTCATAACGCAACGTTTCATTTGGTGTTGCAATTCCCAGTTCAACTGCGTCCTGCAATGGCGCAATTGTGGTCGCAATTTCAGACAAACGCTGTAGCTTTTCTGATTCAGCCTTCAATTTAGGGGCCTGAATTGGAGAATCAATCCAACACGGTTGGTTATTTTCTATCCCTCGTAATTTATTCAATGGAGGTTCACCCGAGTAAATTGTAAAAATATCATTATCAATTAATACTACATCAGTAGGCCAGGAATTAGATGCAAGATAATTTTTTTTACCGATTCAGGATAAAAAGCATTTTCTTTGGGACTAAAATAAATATTCATATTACTCACCAATTGCTATCCAATATGCATAAATAGAGCCAGAGGTAAGACTACCCATTAATGCAAAAGTTGATGCTGTTAGCGGTAAAGCTGCAAATGAATAGATAGTCGATATACCTGATCGAGCATTATCATATGAACAAACCACACTATAATTAGTATCAGAAAATGAAATGGGAAGCTGAATTGTTGTTGGGTTTCCTGCAGTTCCAGCGATGCTAATACCTCGTTGAATAATTGTCCCGTCTGGGAATCGTTTCCATGACCGCGATCCTTTAATACCAGTCCATGCATTCATATCTGGTATTTGATTTTTCCCCGTTCCTACCCCTCTTTTTGCCGCTTCTGATAAACCAAGGTTTTAAAGAAGATATCTATTTTTCCCCTTTCATTTTTGAGACTATCCTGTACAAAAATAAAAGGAGAAAAATAGGTGCTAATTGGATATGTAAGGGTGTCAACAAATGACCAACAGACTAATTTACAGCGAGAATCACTCAATCGTGCAAATTGTGAGCTGATTTTTGAAGATAAAATTAGTGGGACTAAGTCTGAACGACCGGGCTTAAAAAAGTTGTTAAAGACGGTTAAAGAAGGTGATACGGTAGTTGTCTGGAAGTTAGATAGGCTTGGTCGAAGTGTGCGCCATTTGATTACTTTAGTTGCTGATTTAAAAGCTCGTGGAGTACATTTTAGTAGTATTACCGATAATATTGATACCAGCACTGCCGCCGGTCGGTTCTTTTTTCATGTGATGTCAGCATTAGCTGAGATGGAGCGGGAATTGATTGTTGAACGAACTCGGGCTGGGTTGGCGATTGCCCGGTCTCAAGGACGAATTGGAGGGCGCCCAAGGCGATTATCGACTTTACAAATAGAGCAGTCACAGAGATTGCTAAATAAAGGTCACTCTCGTAGAGAGTTGGCATTGATTTATAATGTTAGTCTGGCAACTGTTTATAAATATTTACCAGCATCGAATATAAAGAAGTAATGATTTTATTTCACAAACATATAATTGTAAGCTATTCACCCAAATAGAGAGATATTCATGTCGTATCATACTATTTTATTATCTGAATAAATTACATCAATTCCCACCCCCACATCAAATATGATGCCCATACCCCACATCACAACTCGCTTTCTTTTTACGTTTCTTTGGTGTTTTAAACAAAAATGCCAGCGGGATAAATATCAGGCACACTGCCGCCATCAGGTAGAAAATATCCAGGTAGCTAAGCAATCGGGCTTGAGCGAAGGCGATCTCTTTTATATTTTCCAGCGACACGCTTAAATCGACACTTTCGGTGACCCGATCGCTGATGCGACTGTAATGCATATTAGTTCGGCTATGGAGCATGTTTGCCATTAGCGTCAGGCCAACGCTGCCGCCGATATTACGCATCAGTGCAGCAAAAGCCGCGGCTTCATTACTTTTATTAGCCGGTAACCCTTCATAGGCCAGCAGGCTAACCGGAATTAACATTACCGGAAACCAGATAACCTGTAATAAACGTGCCCAAACGAAGGTGGCAAAATCCACGTTTAGTGTCATTTGTGACATATGCCAGGTTGAAATAGCGGTGCCCAGCAAGCCAATTGCCACTAACCATTGTGGATACGCGACTTTATTGGTGATAACACCAACGATCGCCATAGGAATAATCACCAGAAGACCACCGATGCCCAACATAACCCCGGCAATGGCCGCCGTGTAGCTAAACAGCTCCTGAGTCATTTGTGGCAGGACCTGGGTGGTGCTGTAGCTGAGAAAACCAATTAAGAAGATAATCAGACTGCTGATGGTAAAGTTGCGATGGCGCAGCAATCGGATATCCATAATTGGCTGAGGATGGAACCACTCCCATATCACCAGAAAGCTGAGGGAAACCGCTGCGGTAACGGCCATCGTGCAAATAAAGCTGGACGAGAACCCGTCATTGATTTCATATCGGTCAAGAAACAGCTGTAAGGTACCAAATCCGATAATCACTAATGAAATACCGACGTAATCGATATTACTTTTTTGTAGTTTGCGCTGCTTACGTTCTTCTTTCAGAAGTGGTGGCTCTACGATGAAGTAATAGCTGAGTATCAGAGAAACAATCCCAATCGGCACGTTGATTAAAAAGATCCAATGCCAGGACATATTTTCTGTTAACCACCCGCCCACAAACGGTCCGATAGCGGGAGCAACCAGAATGGTAATACCATACAGCGCAAAAGCATGAGGGCGTTTTTCTATCGGGAATGAGTCGGTGATCATCGATTGTTCAACCGGCGCCAGTCCGCCGCCACTCAAACCTTGCAGTACCCGGGCAAGAATTAAAAACTCAATGCTGGTGGCGATGCTGCAAAGCAGAGAGCCAATAGTAAATCCGGCAATGCTCAACATATAGTAACGTTTTCGGCCAATGGTACTGGACAACCAACCGCTCATCGGCAGCACTAATGCGTTAGCAACAATATAGCTGGTTAATACCCACAGCGATTCGCTATAGGAAACGCTAAGCGAGGCCGAAATATGATAAAGGGAAACGTTGGCAATGGTGGAATCCAGCAGCTCCATAAATGTGGCAATAGAGGCAATAATGGCCATTAGCCACGGGCTACGGTTTCCGGCAGCGGAGCGGGGCAGGTGCGCCGCACTGCTATTACTTGATGTGGACATTAGGCACTACCGACATGCCGGGAGACAAAGGATGCTCGGCGTCATTAATTCTGGGGTCGGTAAACAAGATTTTTACCGGTACTCGTTGAACCACTTTAATATAGTTACCGGTGGCATTTTCTGCCGGTAACATACTGAATACCGGGCCTGTTCCACGCTGGATACTGTCTATTTTGGCGCTGTATTTATATTGAGGATAGGCATCAATAGCCACTTCCACCTCTTGCCCCGGGCGCATATTGGCCAGTTGAGTCTCTTTAAAATTTGCCGTTATCCAGACGTTGTTAGAAACCACAGATAATAAGGTTCTGCCCGGATCGATATAACTTCCCAGCTCTACGCTGCGCTTGGTGACATGCCCACTCTGTGGCGCAATAATTTTGGTATAGGACAGCTGCAGTTTTGCATTCTCGATTTCGACTTCCAGCTGTTTTAGTTGCGCATTGTTCTCTTCCAGTGCGGCTTTTCCTTTATTGAGCAAGGCCTGATTGTAAATAACCGACTGGCGTGCGGCATCTAACCGACCTGCACTGGCTTTAAACGCGGCATGTTGCATACTGAGCTGACTCTGACTCCAGGTTTGCTGAGATTTTTGGTAGCGGTCATAATCATCTTTATCGCGTTGATACTCAGCCTCTGCTGATTTCACGTTGGCCTGAGTCTGTTTTAAATTGGCTTCCAGCGCTTCTATCTGATTATGTAACTGTGGCGTTTGTGCTAATGCCACATTCTGAGCGGCAATGGCCTTATTGAGCAGGTTTTGATAGTCACGGGCATCAAGCTCAATCAAGACGCTACCCGCTTCCACATATTGATTATCTTCCACCAGAATGCGATCTACCCGACCGGGTACGGCGGCGGACACTTTCGCAATATTGGTATCAATAAAGGCATCATCAGTACTTTCGTAGTCTTTCAGACAAAACCAGTAATAACTAAAGGAGGACAGCCCGATGATAAACAACAATAATATATAAAGAGTGAATACTTTTTTCTTATTATTCTTGTTTATTTTCGTATTAGTTGTTGTTGGCGATATTGTGTTGTTGTCGGGCGACATGCTGATTTTGTTCCCTGTGTTAAAACGAAATTCCTTTGCTAGTTACCTGACGAAAAATAAGGTAATTCTTATTTTTATTATTCAAAAGGCACTTAAATATAATTAATGTTGAGTATTTGTCATTCGGCGGTATTAATAATATTTAACGTGAAGGATGTCAATAAGCATGGCTATAAATTCTATTTTAATTATATGGTTAGCTAGATTTTTCTAAGTAATTACTTGGTATTTATAAGTAACGATATAGCTTTTCTATGGCTACTTATTTAATTATTAACCAGTGGGATTTGAAAGGGTTTTATTGAATTGTTGAATAATTAACTAAATAATTATTTTTTAGAATTGAAAAGGAATTGCCATTAATGATAGAAATTAATCACTAATGGCAAACCAGTTGTTTCAAAATATTAAACTTTAGGTAAATCAAATACCAAAATCTCACTATCGCTATGAACAGTGATATTCATGGTTGATTCATCCCACAGAGCGATACCGTCGCTAGTTGAGGCTTGAACACCATTGATTTCTACATCACCTTTCACCACCTGTACCCAGATACGACGTCCTTCTTTGATACTGAATTCAGCTGTCTCTTTGGCATCCAGCGCCCAGCGCCATAGCTCCATATCCTGATAAACTTTTAAAGAACCATCACGGGCATCAGGAGACAGGACCAACTGACGCGCATGCTTTGCAGTAAAGGTCTTCTGCTCATAACGTGGCGTAATGTCCTTGCGATCGGGAATAATCCAGATCTGATAAAAGTGCAGAGGTTCGCTATCACTCGGGTTGTATTCTGAGTGGCGAACGCCGGTGCCGGCACTCATAATCTGAAAATCACCAGCAGGAACGCGCTCTTTGTTTCCCATACTGTCCTGATGTTCAATAGTACCTTCCAGAACATAAGAGAGTATTTCCATATCTTTATGTGGATGGGTAGGGAAACCCTGGCCCGGTGCCACTCTGTCTTCATTGATCACTCGCAGTGCAGAGAAACCCATAAAGTTAGGATCGTAGTAATCAGCGAAAGAGAAACTATGCCAGCTATCAAGCCAACCATGATTAGCATGGCCGCGTACATCAGCTTTACGTAAATAAATCATGTGAAACCTCCTTAACGTTTTAAACAGTTTAGTCGATAGCACAAAGATAAAAAGCGGAAAAAAATCACTCAGATATTCAAAAAAATTGAACAATAAAAATGGGTTTTACTGCAGGTGGTATAAAGCATCCGGTGAAGTGATTATCACCGGATGCCAATTTTAAAAGCAAAATTACTGATCGATGTTGTCCAGCAGGTTAACGCCAGCTATTTTCGACATCTCTTTACGATAGGCATCAATTTTAGGCGGATATGTTACCCCCTTCACAATGGATATTCCCCGGATTGATGGAAACAGGTGAATGTCATCTACCGACAGCTCACCGTTACAGGCTGCCGGTGATTGAATCAGTTTTTCCAGTTGGGCAAGGTCTTGCTCCAACTGCTTAATCAGTTCCGGCGTTTGTGCCAGCGCTTCAGCAAAATTACCAATCATGGCTTCTTTTTTGTGGCTGAAATACTGACGGGCCGATGGCGTTCTGAATTCACAGAAGTCAGCCTGAGCATAGCGAGGAATCAGCAGTTTGTTGAGATAAGGGGAAACCTGCTTCAACCAGTCGGCAATGGCCGGGTTGGTTTTACCGGTTAAAGCCGGGGAGCCAAACGTTTCATCCACATAGTGCACAATATCCATACTTTCTGGCATATAGCTACCATCGTCTTTTTCCAGTATTGGCGCCATTTTTTGGCCGATCATGCGAATGGGGTCTCTTCATCATCATTCAGCAGAGTTACCAGTTCAAAAGGGATCTTTTTGATGCCAAATATCATGCGTGCTTTCACGCAGAAAGGGCAATGGTCATAGACATAGAGTTTCATAATATATCCTTAGCCAGCAGAATCAGGGGATAGTATAGGTTTAACCCAGAATGAAAACGGATGCCATTATTATCTTACCTGCCTGATTAATCGAAAAGAGAAAAGCCGTAAGCAGAATAGAAAACGAGGCGGCATATTCGCCGCCATCAATCAGGATATCGGGCTACATAATTCCAGCAGAATTCCGGACGGCGCCCTGACATAGGAGACGGTCTGCCCCCAGGGCATCACCGTTGGTGCTTTTAGCTCGGTAGAACCATAAACAATCGCGGCATTGTGGGTTGTTTGAACATCTTTTGTCACCAGCGCAATTTCAATACCCAGCGGTTTTTCTGAGCTGCCTGCGGGTATATAGCCATCAGGGAAATGACCATGGCCCAATTCATGAGAAGCAAACGCCAGAACGGTTTCGCCGGTATCCAGCTCGCCATAGGTCCCGGTATCATGCAGAAAGCGGGTTTTCATATTGAAGGCTTCATTAAAGAAATGAAGCGTTTTCTCAACATCGTCGACATAGACAATGGTGTATCCGAATTTAACCATAATACAATCCTGTCTGTTTATGCGGTCAGTAATAAAATTATGGCAAAAGAATAACGGAAATCTATTCCGGAAGGGCAAGAATATTGGAATTGTGAAGCAGGCTGGTGAACAAAGAGCCTGACATGGTGTTCAGGCTCTTTATCGATAACAGAATTAACGCAGATGTGACGGTCGACCACCACGATGGTGATATACGCCAGGCCGGTTTGCTGGTCGATAATTTCCTTTATATACCGGACGATAGTTATTCAGGTTATAGCGATATTGAAAGCTAATACCGGGATTATACCGATGGTTATAGCGGTGATTATAATAACGTGTGTAGTTATAGTGGGATGGAGCACGATATTGCTTATGTCGGTTGTAATTATAATGCTTTGGATAACTTTTATAACCGCGATAGTCTCGATGATCCCTCGGCCCTGCTGATGCGCAGAACGATACCGCTAATAATAAAATAAACAGTGTCTTCTTAAGCATGTTGAGATTCCTGAGCGAGTGAACATGCATCAATCATTACATTTAGAGGAAATTGTTCAAGAGAGCCAAATCAGTTTTACGAAACTTTTACGCTTATAATACGTAAAACTGAGCAATATCGCAGGAAATGCTAAAGGCAACGCTATCAGGTAAGACAAAAAATAGACGTGCTGGTGATAAGCTGCGTTTTTAGGAAATAAATAAAACGCTTTGTTGATGTGATTGGAATATCAGGCTTACCCCAAACAATCAGAGTAAGCCTGCTACAGAAACCGCCGACTAAATATTGAGTCGTTTAGCCTGCCACTTTCTTGATTTCCAGCGCCAGGTGTTAGCCAGCCCGCGTAGCCATTCGTCACACATAAAGCCGATCCAGATCCCTACCAGGCCCATCTCCATGGTAATACCGAGGAAATAGCCCACCGGTATCGAGACACACCACATAAAGAAGATGGCGGTATATAACGGGAAAGTAGCATCGCCTGATGCCCGCAGGGCGTTCACCATCACGATATTGAAGGTTCTGCCCGGCTCAAGGAATACCGAAAGTAAAAACAGCGGCAGCAACAGCTTATTAATTCCATCATCTTTCGACAGGAAGTGCAGAATATGCACATCTGCCAGCCAGAAGCCGATGACCACCAGAATAGTGACCCCAACCCCCAGCTTCAGGCTGCGGAACGTCTGACGATAGGCGTCCTCGAAGCGTTTTGCTCCCACCAGATGACCAACAAAGATTTCATTACCGATACTGACGGAAATACCAAACAGCATGACAAATAGCGCGATCTGAAAATAGAGGGTTTGCGCCGCCAGTGAGGTTTCACCCATCAGGCCGATAAAGGCGTTGGCGGTCATATATTGCAGAATCCACACCATATTCTCACCGGCAGCCGGTAAGCCAATGCGCAGAATTTTTCCCAGTTGATCTTTAGACCAGTGGAAAAAGAGTTTCATTTCAAAGCGAATGCGTAAGCCGTAATTTAATAAACAGGCCAGCAGAATAATACAGATAACGCGACCAAATACCGTTGACCAGGCTACGCCAACCAGACCAGCGTCGAAGACATACAGCGCCAGAATATTACCGATGATGGTAATAATATTCACAATCAGCGTTACGTACATGGCGGCTTTAGATTTGCCATATACCCGCAAACAGGCAGCCAGAATCAACGAAACTGCTTCGGGGATCAGACAAATACCCAGAATATGCAGATAGTTGAAGCCATCTGTCATCAGATGCTCCGGCATATTCATGATATTTAGCGCTTTGTAACCAAAGAAGAAGATGGCCCCCGCACAGAACAGACCGAGTACAAAGTTAAACGCAATGGAAATATGAATCGCTTTCTTTGCCATATCCATATGGCGAGCACCCAGATACTGAGCAATAACAACGCTACACCCAACGCTGATAAAGCTGAATATGGTAATACACATATCGAAAA
The DNA here is from genome assembly GCF_004295645.1 of Limnobaculum zhutongyuii. NCBI lineage: Bacteria > Pseudomonadati > Pseudomonadota > Gammaproteobacteria > Enterobacterales > Budviciaceae > Limnobaculum > Limnobaculum zhutongyuii. The sequence continues at coordinate 2,951,025 of NZ_CP034752.1, read as the reverse complement.
CCAGGTTACCGGGCCCCATCGCAGCAAGATAGGCGGTAGACACCTGGCTGACCATATAGATATTAATCAGCAGCGTCGAAAAGTGTAAAAACAGATCGATAAATATCGGCCAGCTCAGAGAAAATAATGAGCGCTCTGTAACATCATGGTGATGCATTAAAAAATCCTAATACTTTTTTATCAGATAAACGTTAAAACGGATGTTCAACTCAGGTGAGAAGGGGAAACAACGCGGCGTATTGTAGCATTGTTCAACCAATAGTCTCTAACAGAGTGATAATTTTTTAAACTAAAAATGCGGGTCTGAAACGGCATAGTTTCACTATCTGAATTGGATAACTCTCTGAGTTCGTCAAAGCATAGCTTCTGCGGCTGATAATATGGCTGAATAAACGTTATTTTTTTGACTAAATAAAACCAGAGTATTATTTCTGCTTTGGAATATTTGATAACATTGGTTAAAGTCTAAGGCGGTTTTTCTTTTGTTAATCATTTAGGTTAGTGGAAGAATGAGAACGGCAAGATTAAAACAATAACTGAGACAGGGATAACCATGACTAAAAAAATTAGAGCGGCCGTTGTCGGCTATGGAAATATTGGTAAATATGCGATTGAAGCCCTGAACGCGGCAGATGATTTTGAAATTGCCGGAGTAGTACGCCGCAGCGCGGGTGAACCACTGGCAGAGCTGGCCGCTTATCAGGTAGTGGATGACATTGATAAGTTAGACAATGTTGATGTGGCGATTCTTTGCTCACCAACCCGGGCGATAAAACAAGTGGCTCAGAAAATTCTGGCGAAAGGTATCAACACCGTAGACAGTTTTGACGTTCACTCTCAGATTGTTGATTTAAAAAATACGCTGGACCCTATCGCTAAAGCCAACAATACGGTATCCGTTGTGGCAGCGGGCTGGGATCCGGGCTCTGACTCTATTGTGCGTACCCTGATGCTGGCGATGGCGCCAAAAGGGATCACCTATACCAACTTTGGTCCGGGTATGAGCATGGGGCACTCAGTGGCTGCCAGAGCGATTCCTGGGGTTAAAGAGGCGCTATCGGTAACGGTACCAATGGGAACCGGCGTGCATCGCCGCCTGGTTTATATTGAGCTGGAGCAGGGTGCTGATTTTGCCACGGTAGAGAAAACGTTAAAGGCCGATGACTATTTTGCCTCAGACGAAACTCACGTTAAGCAGGTTGATTGCGTTGATAACCTGAAAGATATGGGGCACGGCGTGCATTTAACCCATAAAGGAGTATCGGGTGAGACTCAAAATCAACTGTTTGAATATTCCATGCGCATCAACAACCCGGCGCTGACCTCGCAGTTTTTAGTTTCTGCTGCCCGGGCGACCACTAAATTAAGCAGCGGTGCCTATACGGTAATTGAAGTGGCTCCAATCCATTTCCTGCAAGGGGAAACGGATAAACTGATTGAGCGTCTGGTGTAATTCGCCTTAACGTTTGGCAGTTAATAACAAAAACCCGCGTTAACCAATAGGTGTGCGGGTTTTGTTTTTATCATGGTCATGGATGATTCCGTAAGATTAGCGAGGAACGCGGATCCCTCCCTCAACGCCTTTAGGGCTGAACAGAATTTGCCACAGCTGAATATCTCTGGCCCGGAAAGCGCCAGCGCAGGCATTCAGATAGTAAGTAAACATACGTTTAAAACGTTCATCATACTTGCCTGAAAGCTCGCTCCATCCCTGAATAAATCCTTTGTACCAGGCCATCAGCGTTCGGTCGTAGTCAGCACCGAAGTTATGCAGGTCTTCCATGACAAAATGCTTTTCGCTGTTTTGCGCAATATTGGTTACTGACGGCAGGCAGCCATTAGGGAAGATATATTTATGGATCCACGGGTCGACATTCACCTTGGTCTGTTTCGAACCAATGGTATGCAGTAAAAACAGCCCGTTTGGTTTCAGGTTGCGCGCAACCACATCAAAATAGGTGTGATAGTTTTTCGGCCCAACGTGCTCAAACATTCCTACCGAAACAATCCTGTCGTAATGATTATGCAAGTCGCGGTAATCTTCCAACAAAATAGTCACATCCAGCCCGGCACAACGCTGTTGAGCCAGCTTTTGCTGTTCAGCAGAGATGGTTACCCCCTCTACCGAAACACCATAGTTTTTCGCCGCATAGGCGGATAATCCACCCCAGCCACAGCCAATATCCAGCAGAGTCATTCCCGGCTTTAGCTGAAGTTTTTCACAAATCATTTTCAGTTTGGCCTGCTGGGCCTGTTCCAGCGTATCTGCCTCTTTCCAGTAACCACAGGAGTATTGCATATAAGGATCGAGGATCTGGTTAAACAAATCGTTACCCAAATCATAATGTTTTTTGCCGACCATCCAGGCGCGATGTTTTGACTGCAGATTAATCAGACGGGCGGTGGTGATACGCAGGAAATCTTTAATATGGTGAGGGACTTTCTTATCCAGCCCGGAACGCAGGATACGATGAAATAGCATATCGGGACGCTGACAGTCCCACCATCCGTCCATATAGCTTTCACCCAGACCGAGGGAACCTTGTTGCACTACGCGTTTGAAGAACTGCGGGTGGTGAACTTTAATATCAAACGGGCGTGAACCGTTAATTTCAACATCAGCCAGCTGTAGTAACTCACTGATAATTCGATACCACGGATTATCCTGAGTGCTGACATCTTCAATACATGATGAGCTCATAGTTTCTCCATAACTTTATCTGGTTACTACCTTAAGGCACACCCGATATAACGCATACGGTGAGTGAATACCTGAGGGCAGGTAAACCACCAACGATGAAAACGTATTTTTGGCTTAGAAACAGAGAGAAAATCCGGAGGCAAGCAGCAAACCGGTGAACCAGTCCATGATAGAAACAGGGGCGATAATCCATCGCCTGCAAGACGTTTGTAAGATAAACGTGTTAATAATGTTATGTATGGCGGTTTTCCGAGTATAGAGCGGCTAAAAGCAAGACTCAAGACGTGATTTGTATCACCTTTGATGTTTTTTTAATCATGCCGGATAACACAATGATTTACGGGAAAATAATTAGCTGGTGAATTGTTCAGGCCAATAGCGCTAATGCTATAGCAGCCTGAACAATCAGCAAAAGATGGGTTACTCATCATAGCGGGCAAAGCTTTCAGCCCTTTCACCGCACAGAAATACCTGCACCCAATCTACCAACAACAGCTGGTGCTGTTTTACAAAGTCGTCCATTAACGGGGCGATAGTGGCAGATTCCGTGTGTGTTCCCGGCCTCAGACACAGGGTGGTGATATAACCGCTATCATCCGTCTGACCCCAGAAGATCCAACCCGATACCGTTTGTCGGGCAAAACCGTTAACAACCGTAGCGGCAGCGTTGCTGAATGCGATGCCGTCATAGGTTTTTTCCAGACTAAAGACGTTATCCAGTTCTGCAAGAGTAAGTGATTTTTCTGGTAGTGGTATATCAACCCGACGACGAACGTGAAGTTGTTTAAAACCAGAACCATTATGCTGGGTCTGGTAGATGTTAAGGATATCTTCCAGTTCCTGACGGATTTCATTTTCGAGTCGGACTGAAAGAAACTCAAACTGGCGCCAGTCGTCCTCATACACCACCAACACGTTTTCCAATGAGTCTGCTGCTTCCACGCCCGGCAAGTCCGAGCTGATGGTAGGCAAACTGTAGAGGATTTTTGCAGGGTCAATTTGTGTTACTTCATATTTTGCCAGCGTAATAATCAACGAACCGGTTTTACGAAACTCTGCTTTGCGCGGTGGCACAGCGCTCACCACGCTCCATTCATCTCCGGCGATGCTCAGAGTTGTATTGATCTCAAAGGTATCAGGTAGTTGTTCAATCGGCACCTCGGAAGCGGCAAAGGCGTTTTCCTGACCGCTTTCAATAAACTGAACCCGAATGATTTCTTTATCTTTCTTTTTACCAAAGCCGAACATTGCTCAATTCCTTTTTCGGGAAGCAAAATACAAGCCTTTAACGTTATCTAAATCGAATTAAAAATCAAACTTCGGATATTGTTTTTTAACTAAAATTCGATCGTATCGACAATATTGAGTTTTTCTTTATCGTGATGCTCGGTGTTATGGGGGGAATAGTATCAATAGCGGCAGAAAAGGGTGATTTCCTGTAATGACCGGAACGGTTATAGTGAGCTATCAAGGTTTATTAAGGACAATATGATGGAAAGAATAAGGCAGTGTATTTGCGCGTTGTTTTTTACTTTTACGCTGGGTTGTACTTTTTCGGCTCATGCCGGCGATCCGGGGCCTTACTGGTTGGTGTTTCTGGATATCTCGGAAGAACCCTATCAGGACGGTCAAAAGCTGTTGATTGATTTAAGAAACATGGAATCACTCGCCGACGGTAAAAGAGAGTTCTGTTTTATGTGTAACGGTGGCGATGCGGGTAGCTATGTCGATGTGCTTTATCTTTATTCCATACCGGTTGGTTTGTCCGTTGAGGAACTGCGCAAAGCGGTGAAAGGCGATGATGCAGCTAAACGGAAAATGCAAAGCGTATTGAATAAATTTGAAGATAACAAAGGGCATGGGGTCGATGGCTTGTTGATTTACGACCATCAGCCAGGAAAAGTGACCATTTACACCATGGATAAAAAGGTCGGCTCAAAACTGACAACCGAAAGCAAAGAGGTGAAGTCTAAGCTGCTGCATTCCAGTCTGGATAAGCTGTTGGAAGATGCGGCGGGTAAGTTGGATCGGCCGGTATAACGTCTTCAGGTAGTGAGAAAACCGGCGATACAGGCCGGTTTTTTGTTGTCTGTTTTTACCTCAGTTTTCACCAACAATATGAACTATGGTGATTTTTCAACTAGGCTTAATACAGTACTTTTGATTTATTGCCCCTGACATTTGTTGTTATCACCTCTGAAGGGGCACCACACAGCTTCCGGGAGAGTGGGATGAGCAGAACAGGAAAAGTCCTGAGCTGGACGGGTGGGGTTATTGTTGTTGTTATCGTTGCAGCCCTGATCTTTTTGGCGACCTTTGACCTGAATCGTCTGAAACCAACCATTAATGAGAAAGTTACCGCTGAGTTGCACCGGCCGTTTGCCATTCGCGGTGATTTAGGGGTTAACTGGCAGCGTCAACCGGATGAAACGGGCTGGCGGAGCTGGATTCCCTGGCCAATGCTGCATGCGGAAGATATTATTTTAGGCAATCCGCCGCAGATCCCCGGTGATAATATGGTGACCTTACAGCGCGTTGAGGCATTGATATCACCGTTATCTTTACTGCATAAAGAACTTTATATTCAGCGTATCTGGCTGAAGCAGCCCTATGCATCCATTCAGCGTTTAGCCAATGGCGATAATAACTGGACCTTCGCTCCCGCAAAAACAGAACCTTCCACACCTCCTTCAAGCTGGTCAGTGAATATTAACGATATTGTGTTTGATAGCGGTAAGGTAGATTTTAAAGATGCCACCCTGAAAGCGGATATTCATGCGGTTATCGACCCCTTAGGCAAGCCTCTTTCTTTTAGCGAAGTCACCGGAAACGGAGGTGAACAGCCGCAAAATAACGTGCCGGAGTATGTATTAGGCTGGAAAATAGAGGGTAAATACAAAGGAGAGCCGCTGAAGGGCAGCGGCAAAGTGGGTGGTATGTTATCCCTGAAAAGTGCCGACCGGCCATTTCCGGTACAGGCTGATGTAAGTTCCGGCACCACGCGAATTGCCCTGGCGGGAACACTAACGGACCCGATGAATCTTGGTGCGTTAGATTTACAACTTAAGTTGTCAGGACGGAGTTTGGGTAATCTGTACGGTATTACCGGCGTGTTGCTACCCAATACTCCCGCCTATTCAACCAATGGTCGTTTGATTGCTCATGTTCATGCAGAAGGTGGCGCTACTTTCGATTATCAGGATTTCAACGGCAAGATTGGCAGCAGCGATATTCACGGTAGCCTGAAATATACCGCCAGCAAACCCCGCCCAGTGCTGAAAGGGGAATTAGTCTCCAAGCAGCTACTTTTTGCTGATTTGGCGCCGCTAATTGGTGCAGACTCTAATCAGCAGAAAAAGCAGCGGGGCGAGAAGAGCCTTCAGCCAGCCGATAAAGTATTACCGGTAGAACCGTTCGAAACCAAAAGCTGGGATGTAATGGATGCGGACGTGAAGTTCACGGCTAAGTACATCGAACACGGTAAATCATTGCCGGTAAACAATTTGTATACCCATCTGATATTAAATAACGGTGAGATCCTGATGGATCCTCTGCGCTTTGGCGTGGCGGGTGGCAGTCTGAATTCGACTATTCGGCTGGATGGCAGTAAAAGCCCAATGCAGGGAAAGGTTGATATGCATGCCCGACGCTTTCAACTGAAACAGCTTTTACCGGACGTAGAGATGATGAAAAACAGCCGTGGGCAAATCAACGGCGATGCCAGCTTAACCGGTCGGGGTAATTCCGTGGCTGCGCTGTTAGGCAGCAGCAGCGGTGATTTACGCGTGTTGATGAACGAAGGCATGATTAGCCGGGGCCTGATGGAGATCCTTGGTCTGAACGTGGGTAATTATCTGGTTTCACAAATCTTTGGTGATGATGAAGTGAAGATTAACTGCGTGGCGGCGGACGTGAATATTCGTGGTGGTCTCGCCTCCCCACGTTTGCTGGTGTTTGATACCGAAAACGCCATTATTAACGTTACCGGCCAGACCAATTTTGCCACCGAACGGTTGGATTTATCTATCGACCCACAAAGCAAAGGTATGCGCTTACTCACGCTGCGCTCTCCGCTGTATGTGAAAGGTACCTTTAAGAATCCTCAACCGGGAGTCGAAGCCGCACCGTTGATTGCACGGGGTGCTGCGGCAGTAGCTTTAGGTGTGGTTGTTGCGCCAGCTGCGGCGTTACTGGCGCTGGTGTCGCCAAGCGAAGGGGAAGAGAATCAGTGTGGGCAAGTACTGAGACAGATGAAGGATCAGCCAAAGGGTAAATCAGCAGCGGTAAAGAAAGGCGCTAAAGCTAAGTAGATTTATTTGGAATGCAGATAAGAGAGAAGTCGCGGCGTTTATCTGCATATTGCAGGGTTTTTCGAGACATTTCGCATTATTGGTATGAATCTGCAAAGGTCGATTGCTGGTGGTTTTGGGGTTGGTATAGTGGCGAGGCATCCTGAGTTGGGATGCCGGGATTTGCAGCCCGAATAGCTCCTTGAGAATGACATATTGATACATATAGTATTTTTATCGTCATAGTCTTTGTGCACCCTAAAAACATGTCATAATGCTTGTTCTATGGTGGCTTTGGCTGGGACATCTTTGGATGTGCCGTTTCCAAGGGGCGGTCTGCAAACCCGATCAAAGCCACCACCCCGAGAGATTTGCAGCTCCGGAGGTGGGAGATATTAACTACCTTTGGAGTTAGCCCATGAACGAACTTACTCAACAAGACTCTTTAACCCCTGAAGATATTACCGTTCAGTGTTTAGCCGTGATTAATGCCGCGTTGAATACTGAGAACCTCGCCACCCGTGAAGCCTTGATGTTTGTGTTACAGGAAAGGCTGAGGGAGCTGTATAAGGTGTTGGGGGAGTAGCGGTAAAATGAACTGCTATATATGTGTCACTGAAGATTTACTTACCTAATACTGTTTATTTAAACAGTGTTTTTGTTTCATTATGGGAATAATGAGTGCTATAGTGTTACTCATTATTCCTATCCAGCATAGACAGTGTTATATCATGAAAGAATTTGATTCAGCTACTCAGTCACTTATCGAGCAGGCGTTAGTTAAACAGCAGCAGCAGTTAGAAGATGATAAAAAATTAGTACAACAACTTTCAGGTATTTATGACCAGAAAACTATTGCTGAAGTATTGCGTAAGATTAGTGTAACTGATTGGTGTAGGGAGTCACTTAATCGCTGGATTAATGGTAAAGGGGCTCAAAAACCATTAACTGAAATTGAAAGTAATGTTCTTAGAAAAATGTTACCTCAACCCCCTGAATGCCACTCTGATTATAAATTTCGTTTTATCGATCTTTTTGCCGGTATTGGCGGTATACGCAAAGGATTTGAAGATATCGGTGGTCAGTGTGTCTTTACCAGCGAATGGAACAAAGATGCTGTTCGGACATATAAAGCTAACTGGTACTGTGATCCAAAAGAGCATACGTTCAATTCAGATATTCGGGAAATTACCCTTAGTGAGAATGATGGTATAACCGAAGGCGAAGTTTATAAGCATATAGATGCTCATATACCAGATCATGATGTGTTGCTGGCCGGTTTCCCATGTCAGCCATTCTCCCTTGCTGGCGTTTCCAAGAAGAATTCTTTAGGAAAAGCACATGGTTTTGAATGTGAAACTCAGGGTACATTATTTTTTGATGTAGCCAGGATTATTGCCAGTAAAAGACCAGCTATTTTCTTACTGGAAAATGTAAAAAACCTGAAAAGTCATGATAAAGGGAAAACATTTAAAATTATTATGAATACCCTGGACGAACTTGGTTATGAAGTAGCTGATGCGAGTATTACAGGCTCTGACGATCCTAAAGTCATTGATGGTAAAAATTTTCTACCACAACACAGAGAGCGTATTGTGTTGGTTGGATTTCGCCGGGAGTTGAATCTTCATCACGGGTTTACTCTAAGAGATATAAATAAATATTTTCCAGAAAAACGACCATCTTTTGGGGAGTTACTGGAATCTTCAGTTGATAAAAAATACATTCTGACACCAGCTCTCTGGAAATATCTCTATAACTACGCGAAGAAACATCAGGCTAAAGGCAATGGATTTGGTTTTGGCCTGGTAGATCCGACAAATAAGGATAGTTGTGCGCGTACATTATCAGCTCGATATCATAAAGATGGTTCGGAAATTTTAATTGATCGTGGGTGGGACAAGGAGTTAGGTGAGATCGATTTCGATAACGAAAAAAATCAGACTAACAGGCCTCGGAGATTAACACCGAGAGAATGTGCCCGTATTATGGGATTTGAAACCCCAAACGGTCCAAAGTTTAAAATACCTGTGTCTGATACTCAGGCATATCGACAATTCGGTAACTCAGTTGTGGTTCCTGTGTTTGCTGCGGTAGCTAAATTGCTTGAACCCATTATTTTGAAAGCAGTAAAAATGAATAAGGATCTATAAATCATCTATGGCTGATGTACATAATCCGGCGACGCGTTCAAAAAATATGCGAGCTATACGTACCAGTGATACAGCAATTGAGAAAAAGTTAGCAATAGCCTTGGATCAACTGGGGATTATGTACAGAACTCAAGTAAAAGAGCTTTCGGGCAAGCCTGATTTTGTTATAGATGATTATAAAGCGATTATCTTTGTACACGGTTGTTTTTGGCATCATCATGATTGCCATTTATTTAAGCTTCCGTCTACCAGAACTGAATTTTGGTTGAAAAAAATTTCTGACAATGTCAATAGAGATCATGATGTTGTCTCTATACTTTCACAAGATACCTGGCGCATATTAGTTGTGTGGGAGTGTTCTTTAAGGGGGAAATTAAAGCTTTCAGACGAGAGTTTATCTGAGAGATTGGAAGAATGGTTATGTTCGTCCAGTGGGAATGCAGAAATTAATATCCATGGTATAAAAAGTATGTTTACATCTGCAGATTAGTTGGAATTATTATCGGTTTCAATTTCATCATTTATATTCTGAAGAATTAAAGCTATTCTATCAATTAGTTAATTATCTCTATGAATTTAGAAGGCTTACTCTTATGGTTTCTTTAGAAAAGATAGCTCAACTAATGCAAAAGTCAGGAGCAAATAAGGTTATCTATAAATTGTTGGCAAATAATGATAATTCTAAACAACAAATATATATGGCCGCAGACTTTGAGCTACTTAAAGAACTACCTACAGGTGAGATAAAAAGTGGCGGTGTTTCATCAAAAAAGGGACCTATATTCAAGGCTCCATTGAATCTGTTTTGGATGGATACAGATGGCAACACGGAACAAGCCAGGCACTCTCAATTAATTTTATATCCTAAATATCCTGAAGTAAGGTTATCTGGCTTTCTTCAAAAATGTTTACTTTCCCCTTCAAAGCTGATGCAGCCATCCACCCTGGAAGAAAGAGCACACCGAATAGATCAAAAGCGATGCTTTATTCTTGGCATTTGTCATGACCGTATTCTTGCCTATGTCAGCTCCTGGGATGATGAAATTGCATTGTCAGCAAAACAGTTAATTAGTGATAAAAAACTGAATAGCTTTAATTCGGTTTTTTATGAATATTCTTCTACTGATGCAGATAGTAAAAATGTATTAATAGAAAAGCTTAAGGAAATTTATGGTAAAGGTTTTGTTCCATCACGCAGATTAGATCGTGATGGAAATATTCAGCCATATAAGGCACAAAATGGAGCAGGGTTCACACTGGAAAGTTATTTTGGCATCATTCCTAATGGTCGTTCTGAACCTGACTTTATGGATTGGGAATTGAAAGCTCATTCTGGTAGTGTTATTACATTGATGACCCCTGAACCAAATTCTGGTACATATTGCACTGATATTTATTCGTTTTTGCGTGAACATGCATCAGGTATTAAACCGAACAGGCTGGATTTTGCCAGTCGTCATGATATTGGTATATTCAATGAAAAGACAAAATTAGTTTTAAAACTTGATGGGTATAATCCAAAAACGAAAAAAATCACTGATCCAGATGGTGGTGTGTTTCTTAAGAATAAAGATGATGTAGTTGTTGCTGGCTGGAGTTTTAGTAAATTACTTGAACACTGGAAACGCAAACATTCAAAAACTTGCTTTGTTAGTTATAAAAAACAAGGGAAAGAAGAAGTTTTTTATCGTTTTGGTCCGGAAGTGATATTTGCAGTAGGTGCTGATTTTAATACCTTTTTCAATTCTATAGCGAATGGGACTATTTATTATGATCCTGGAGTAAAAATGGATTTGCAAGAAAATGGTACATGGAAGCCTAAGAAACGAAATCAATTCAGAGTAAAGTGGAAAAATATTTCTGATATTTATGGGTCTACAACATCAATAAATTTGGATGAAATATAGTAGTGAAAAATAAGAGCCATACTTCTACCTGGCATGGCTCATATATATTGATGATGATTAGCTCTGACGCTGCCCAATTCCCCGCAACTTAACCCCAGCATAAATCTGCAATATGCCATACATCAAAACAATCACCCCAAGCCAGATGGTGGTAATCACCAGTCCAACAATCGGTTGTGCCATCAGCAATGCACCGAGAATTATCGCCAGTACACCGCTAAGGATAATCATCCATTCTCCCTGAATCTGATTGCGAACCTGAATCGCAAACAGAATGCGGTAAATACCGCCAATAATCAGCCATACTGCTAAAAAGATCATCAGGATGCTGGCAGTCGCCGCCGGGTTATACAGGGCCAACACACCAAAGATGATGGAGATAACCCCATAGCCAAATAACCATCCTTTAGAAACCACAATACGGTTAGTCAACAGCGAGACGATAGTAATTACCCCTTCCAGCAGGGCAAACAGACCAATAGCCCAGGCTACCGATATTGCGGTTGATAGCGGAGCGGTTAATGCAGCAATACTAAATAAAATGGCAATCACGCCATAAATAATTAATACCCACCAGTTTCGGGAAAGTGCTCCCAATATTTCCTGTCTCATATTTATTCCTCGTGTCATTCAGATGGTGATATTCAATTTATGTAGTGAGTTATAGATAGCTACCTGATTAAATATAGGCCTGATTGCATCAGGCCGTTTACCACATGATGTTATTTGGAATTCGCGAATATCAGGAAAGAAGATTAATTTAACCTTGCATGGTGCTTCTGCAATTCAATTAATGTATTTAATGCACGGTCGGCATCTTGTTCAGGAACAAAGATATGATCGTGATAATAGGCCGCCACGACGTTAGCGCTGATATTGTTATCGGCTAAAGCTTTAGATACCGCAGCGGTTAGGCCCACCGCTTCAAGGCTTGAATGCACGGTTAACGTGATCTGGCGGAAGGTGCCACTAAACGCTAGCTGATGAGTTATTGCGGTTTGTTGCGTAATAATCAGGGTAACGCCTTCCTCTTCTACAAATAGCCCTTTGGGTTTGAACCTGAAAAGCTGCTCAGTAAATTCTTCTTTGATGGTACAAAACACATAAGTTTCACTGCTTAATGCAGGTGACATAGAAGAGAGCAGAGTACTGAGTTGTTTAATGGGTTGCATAGATATTCTCCTTAATTGCCAGCAGGATAGATATATTATTGGAAGATGGATAATTAAAGTTTTTACTCAAGGATTAGGATAACTTATGGCTGAAATATTATTCTGAAGTTAGTTATACCTATTATTCCGGCTTTATTATTACCCGGTTAAATTATTTCTATATATCAAGCGATAAGAAACTGAAAATTATGTCAAGGATGTGTAAAGCACATTGACGGAGATATGCCTTAGTATATTTTGAATGGCGTAGAGGGCATTCTCTCACTAATAAGGAAATATGATGAAATCAAAAGCTATTGTTATCGGACTATTTAGCGCAGCATTATTAACCGGCAGTTTCAGCGTATTTGCTGAGCCAGATAGTGCACCACAACCTCAGGATGTGCAGCAAAGCGAAAGACATTCTGATGGTAAGTCGGACGACCGTAAGGACAAGCGCGATAACAAACGTTCTGATGCAAACAAGGATGAACGCAAAGAGAAAGGCGATCGCCCGGAAAGAAATTCAGAAGACCGTAAAAACAAAGGCGATAAACAGCGTCCGGACGTAAAACCAGAAGATCGCAAAGCAAAGGGTGATAAAAACTCTTCTGAAGAGCGTAAAGCTAAGAGTGATAAAAAGCGTTCTGATGGTAAGAAGGGTGAGCGCAAAGCCAAAGGCGATAAACCGCAACCTGATGCAAAAGCAGACGATCGTAAAGACGATTAATTGCTGAAAATTAAAATTATTTTAGTGAAGGGGCGAAAGCCCCTTCACTGTATTTAGCGTATCCATATTCCTGCCTGTAAACCTGACATCATAAGATTTTGGTCACTTTCTAAATGATAATGAAAATAATTATCATTATGTGTTGTTTCTTAACCTATTGTTTGATTCAATAAAACGCGATGCGGAGGATAAAGACGCATGTCTAACGTTTGGTATCCTCTGCAGCGCAACAGTTGATATTTAGGCAGGATCAATCAAGGAAACGAATAATGAAAAACAACAAACTGTTGGCAGGGCTGTTACCCATTATGATGGTGGCGGGGGCAGCAAATGCGGCTGAACTATATAACAAAGACGGCAACAAGTTAGACTTCTCGGGACAAATCGAAGGTAATCACTACATCTCTGATGACAAAGGCGAAGACGGCGACAACAGCTTCGTTCGCTTTGGTATTCGTGGTGAAACACAGGTTACTGAACAAATCATTGGCTATGGCTACTATCAAACCGAACTTACCGCCAGTTCCAGTGAAAACGGCGGCGATAATGGTTCTACCACCCGTTACGCCTTCGCCGGTATTAAATTTGGTGATGCTGGTTCTTTTGACTACGGTCGTAACGACGGCATCCTGTATGACGTTGGCGGCTGGACCGATGTTCTGCCAGAGTTCGGTGGCGACTCCTATCAGCAAACCGATGTCTTTATGACTCAACGTGCAGGTAACCTGGCAACCTATCGTAATAAAAACTTCTTTGGCGCGGTTGATGGTCTGGACTTTGCCGTTCAGTATCAGGGCCGTAATGACTCCGGCGACCGTAACAAAAGCGATCGCAATGGCGACGGCTGGGGTATGTCCACCACCTATGATTTAGGTATGGGGCTTTCTGTGGGTGCTGCTTATGCTTCATCTGACCGTACTTATGACCAGTCGCAAGACCATCTTGGCGATCGTGCTGACGGTGTAAGTGCGGGTATTAAATATGATGCAAACGATCTGTATCTGGCAGCCATCTATGGCCAAACTTACAATATGAATCTGTATGGCGACGATTTTGTTGCTAACAAAACTCAGAACGTAGAGCTGGTGGCTCAGTATCAGTTCGAAAACGGCCTGCAACCGTCGCTGGCGTGGGTTTACTCCAAAGGTAAAGACCTGGGTCATGACATAGGCAGCAAAACATACAATAGTGAAGAGCTGGTTAACTATATTGACGTTGGTGCCAACTACCACTTCAACAGTAACTTCACCGCTAAGGTCGACTATAAGATCAATATGCTGGATAGCAGCACGTTCACTGAGAAGGCTGGAATATCGACGGATGATATTGTGTCGCTGGCGGTTGTTTATCAGTTTTGATTGATGGGCTGCTTGCTGGTGGGGTAGCGAGTGGCTTGGAGTTGGGGAAAGGCGCTTAATGCGCCTTTTTTTGTTATAAGAGGAAATTTTGAAGTAAATAAAAGCTAATATAGCCATATTAATATGATAGAAAATATAGTTATAAAAATTAAATAGTTACTATTATCTTCAGAGTGTAATTCATTAAATTAAATATTTTCCAATTGATTAATTGAGAAAATGGAAGAATTTATTAGTGCTAAAAAATATTTACATGTTCCTACTTTCTCTTTATTTTTAAGAATAAATATATTACATTTTTTATCTAACTATCTGTTAAAATGGAATAATTATTATAATTTAAATGATGATGAATGGGAGGCGAAGGTGTATGTCTGTTGGTTGGAATATTCGAAGAAATGAATTATTTCTAATTGATCTTAACGGAAACATTCTCATTCCATCTGTGGAAGATGTTTATGCAGCCTTGGTTGAGCATCGACCAACAGAGCCATGGATCCCTATTGTAGTTAATGAACTACATGTCTCGCGTTATCCATTGGAACCAGTGCTTGTAATTGATGTATGTAGAAACGATATTCCGACATATTCAATATGTGCAAGTAGTCGTGGAGTTACAGTAGAGCTGGAGCTATACGATCTGAAACGAGGACATGTGATCGCGGGACAGAATTGGTATCCGATTGAGCCACAGGCTACTATTGAAATACTTGAACTGTTACAAACTTATGTTGTTGATATTGGTCCGGCTCATTCTTTAAAAGCATTTCTTTCGATTCGTAAAGCCCCTGCCATAAGAGATATTATTGATGATCGAATAGGTGAGAAAATTATTTCACCTCTTGTGTTCGCACCAAAAACTGATGATGTGCCGACTGGTATTATAGGACAACTCTATCCATATCAATTGACTGGTTGGCGATGGCTTAAATTTCTGTTATCTGAAGGTGTTGGTGGGCTTTTAGCTGATGAAATGGGGTTAGGGAAAACCCTGCAAATTATTAGTGTGATTAGTGATTCGGGAGCTTCCCAACTAAGTCCCGCATTGATCGTTGCTCCCGGGTCTTTGCTTGAAAATTGGTATCGTGAAATTAAAAAATTCGCACCTCATCTAAAAGTATTAAAACATCATGGTCCTGTGCGTACAGGACGACCAGCTACATTAATGTCTTATGATGTAGTTCTTATATCGTATGATAATGTAGTCACAGACAGCAGTCTGTTAAATATGATTCTTTGGAGAGTGGTCATTCTTGATGAGGCTCAATTTATTCGGAATCCTTATGCAAAACGAACTCGAGCTGTAAAACGTCTGAGGCGAGTTACTGGTTTGGCAATAACGGGCACTCCGATTGAGAATAAATTACTTGATATGTGGTCTATCATTGATTTTGTGTTTCCTGGATATTTAGGTGATGTAACATCATTTGAAACTGAGTTTCAGGATTCTGTCGATGGTGCTATTCGTCTTGAACCAATCGTTTCCCCTTTGATGTTGCGACGTAGAATTATTGACGTAGCACAAGACCTTCCTCCGCGAATAGAAATTCCTCAAGTATTGGAGATAGATGAGAATGAAGCCGTAGCCTATGATGCAGAACGAAATCGTATTAGTTCTGAGTATGGTGTTGCTGCAACTTTAGTATCATTAACTTCACTACGTCGTTTTTGTGCTCATCCCATTTTGATGAATGGTAATTTAGATTGTGTAGATCCCATGTCATTTTCAAAGTTTCGTCGATTGAATGATATATTGAATGAAATTTTCATTAATAATGAAAAAGTTATAATTTTTACGTCATTTACAATAATGGCAGATTTAATTCTGCAACACATACAAAACTATTATGGCTTTTTTGTAGGTATTATTGATGGACGGTTGGCAATTGATGAGCGGCAGCCACTTATTGATATTTTTAGTAAAGTAGATGGTTGTGCTGCTTTAGTTCTTAACCCAAAAGCTGGTGGTGCGGGGTTAAATATCACAGCAGCTAACCATGTCATACATTACAATTTGGAATGGAACCCTGCCTTGGAAGACCAGGCATCAGCGCGAGTGTATAGGCGGGGACAGAAACGGCCAGTTACAATTCATAAACTTTTGATTAGCAATACAGTTGAGGAAGTTGTCGCTGAACGTTTAGCTAGAAAAAGAGAATTATCATCAGTTGCTGTAATAGGCATTAAAGGGAAGGATGATGATTATAGTGATATTATAGCCGCATTAAGCAGATCGCCTTCTAAGGTGTTTGTAGGGAAATAAGTTATGACAAAAAAGTATGTTGTAAAAATACTTAGTGCCAACGATACAGGAGAGACGGGCGGTCATCAAGCTGGCATATTAATCCCAAAGGATAAGGAATTGCTTTCGTTTTTTCCTGTTCTTAATGAGAAATTATATAATCCTCGTGCTCATCTTCATTTTCTTGATGAAAGTGGGACGTTTTGGGAGTTTGCTTTTATTTATTACAATAACATATTTTTTGGTGGCACCCGTAATGAGTATCGTCTGACTAGGATGACGAAGTATATTCGGCAAGCTAGGTTAGTTGCTGGAGATGAATTAGTCTTGTTGAAAGAAGATGGTCGTTACAAGGTGTCATATAAACGTAAAGATACAAGAGTCCATACAGGAAAGGTGCTTCAGTTAGGTACTAATTGGCGAGTAATTCAAATTTAAGGAAAAAAAATGATTAATAACGTTCAAGAAATTGAATTACCGCCTGACCCAGAGCGCGTAATTGTAGGCCTTAGAGACACGGGATATGAATTTAATACAGCTGTTGCTGATATTGTAGATAATTCGATCGCAGCTAATGCAACAAATATTCGATTACAACTTGGTATTGATCTGAAAGGAAATATTCGTCTTTTGATAGCAGATAATGGAGATAGAATGGATCGCCAGGGATTAATTAATGCAATGCAATATGGCTCGAAAGCCCGCTCTAATTTAGCCAGTCTTGGTAAATATGGTTTAGGTCTTAAAACTGCTTCTACAGCTTTTTGTACTCGTTTGTCAGTGATATCTCGCCCAAATGCTATAACTTCTCCACTTATGGCAACGTGGGATTTATATCATGTTGCAGATGCAAAAAAATGGGCATTATTGCTTAATGAAATTTGCGATGATGAAGCTGTTGAGCTCATGAATAAAGTCGCTCCAGGCCAAGCTGGGACAGTTGTACTTTGGGAAAATGTTGATAGGTTGATCAAAGATTATTCTGATCCAGCTGGAAAACCAGCAAGAAAGGCTTTACAAACAAAAGAAAATTCGCTTCGACATCATCTGGCGTTGGTTTATCAACGTTTTCTTGATTTGGATGATAATCGTGCCCCAAATATTATTATCGAATTAAATGATGAGCCTGTAGCACCTTGGGACCCTTTCCAGCGTGGCCTTTCTGAGTTGGTTGCTGAAGAGAAAGTAACGACAAGATTATCGGATGGTAGAGAGGCTCAATTTATAATACGTGCTTTTATATTGCCACGACGGGAAGAGTTTCCTGATGATGCTTTAGCTGCTGCAGCATTATTATCAAATGAGAGACAGGGTATTTATATTTATCGTGAGAATCGGTTAATTCATGATGCCGATTGGCTTGGACTATACCAAAAAGAACCTCATCTATCCTTATTACGAATTGAATTTTCATTTGATCATAAGCTTGATGATGCCTTTCATCTTGATATTAAAAAGTCTCAAATTATTCTTAATGATGACATTGCTACTTGGTTATCACATGAATTTTTAACATCTCCCCGACGTGAGGCAAACCGTCGATCTCGTGAAGGACAGCAAAAAGAGATTTCTAAAAGAGGGGAAGGTGCCCATGATAATTCTAATAATAATATTCGAAATCGAGAAGCTGTCGCTGGTGGACCGAAGGTTAATATTACTGACTTAAGTGCAGGCGAAGCAGAAGTCGAGAACAAACATGGAAAGACGCGATTGAGACTAACGATTACTTCGGCAAAACGTTCCGGCGAGGTTTTTGTTCAACCAGTCGATGGTATAAAGAATGGTTTGTTATTTCAGCCAGCTATCATTGAACAACATAAAGCAGTACAACTTAATACTAGTCATCCATATTATCATAAGGTCTATATTCCTAATTTAAACCGCAGTGTTACGATGCAAGGATTAGACTCTTTAATGTGGGCTTTGACTGTCGCTGAACTTTCAACAGTACAGGATAATACCGCCGCAATATTTCAAGATATGCGTTATGAAGTTTCTAGAATACTTGAAAAATTGGTCGAAACTTTACCTGAGCCAAATATGGGGTCAGATAATGGTGATTGACTCTTACTCTTTAGCTGAACGTATATCTTCAGAAATAGGTTTTGAATTTACTGCTTCTGAGGGATGGGATAGAGAAGGTCAACGTTGGTTTGAGCTATATCCTACGGGATATCCTATTGGACAGACTTTTACAATTCGTACAATAATTGGCTGGCGTCGAATTGATGTAATTTTTCGCCCAGCTATTTTTGCTGGTGAGTTGGTCGAAGCAATGAGAACTTCTGATGAGGGGGGGCGGCAAACTTTCCGTGCTATTTTGGATACTTGCCAAAATGCTGATACGGAAATTTCTTTTATCATTAACGAAACGGTTTGTAATCCGAATGATGATGCTGTCTGGGATTTACCGTGGCGTAGTGTTGGTCTGGAAATTAGTAAGGGAATGCTTTCGATTAATAAAGGTAATATTGAATCCGATATGTACCATATCGAACTTTGGACTTCACGTATGGCCGCTGCAATAATATCTCTTTTACCATTAGAAGAAACTGTAGATGATTTTTTGGAGGTTTTTGGATTGCCCGAAGGGGCTAAAATGAGTATTGAAGTCAATCGCTATGAAAGAGATAGGCGTAATAGGGCAGCTGCATTAGCTATTCACGGATATACATGTAGTGGCTGTGATCTTAATATGGAAGAAAAATATGGAAATATTGCTGCAGGTATCATCGAAGTTCATCATGTGAAACCTATATCTGAACTTGGTGCTGATTATATCATTGATCCTATAAATGACCTTATACCATTATGTCCAAATTGTCATGCGGTTGTTCATAAATGTTCACCACCACTATCTATTATTGCACTTCGTAAAAACTTAAATATAAATTAATAAAGCATTTATGGTTTGGACAAATATTAGTAGTTGTTAATTGTAATATTATTAAAATTCTTTTTAAGAAAAAGCCCGCAAACCTTTCAGTTAGCGGTTTTTTTACTTTCTGCAGAACTTAAACCAAATTTGGTGGAGCTGGCGGACACTTAACTCCACACATAACCCATTGATTTAAATGGGTCATAAAATAGTCTCTAAGTTGTTCTGGGCCGTATTCTGGGCCGAATATTTAATATACTGCCGGGATAGCTGAGTTCAGCTATATGACGAAGTCTAACCATTTTCATAACAAATTTGAAGCATAAATATTCAGCCTACCGGGAGTTGAACTGGGTCATTTCAGGAGTTGAACTGAGCTATTTTGGGGAGTTGAATTCAAACCATGCTCAGGAAATGAGTTAAACAAATCATATAGTCTCAACTTGCCATCCAGATTCCCGCAGCAACTGAGTTTGCTCATCTGATATACGGTCTGCGTGCAGGGCTAAACATAGTAGATGCCTTGGTCTACTCATTGCGACATAAAATTGCCGCATAAATACTTTATTTGATTTGCGTGAATTTGGTTTATCTTTCAGATTGGAATTAGGATGTGCAATACTTGGTAGCTCTCCTGTCAAATATGGCAGCATAGCTTGCATATCAAATGTGTGATTCTTTGTCTCAACGACCAGTGTCGCATCATGAGTTTCACCTTTAACCGCATGTATTGTTGAAAGCTCAATATGGAAGCCATCTACGTGGCTTATAGTGTTGTCTTTCGAAGAAGCTAATGTCGGGGCTTGCTCTGTTCGCATAGGTTTACTGGAGGCATTAAATGCCATATATTCTCTAGTTTCTGCCGAAATATCTAAGAGTCCAATTAAAGAGGATAGTATCGAGCATGCTTGCACCCAACGGATAAGTTGCGTTGCTTCGGTTTCAGTGAGTAAATAAAATAATCCTTTGCGAAAGCGAGCCCAACTATCTTTTTTTATTAAATATTCGCGTAGAGTCGAATTAGTAAAGTTGCGACCATCGTCATCTGTGATGTTACTCATTCGCATAATCTTAAGGATGCAAGTTAATAAGAATTTATAATTATCAGCTAAATCGATAGATGAATTTTGTTGACAATGACGAACGGCATCTATAAAGCAAGACTCTTTGAAGTTAACCTTCGATTTTGCCTTGTCAAAATCAGGCCAATAATGACCTAATCTGAATTGGTCTTTATCTGGCGTTATTTCTGCACCAACCGCACCAACAACTTTTACCGTAAATTTTTTGTCTTTTTTATATTTATCTGCGAATTGATTTGAAATAATCTGAGCAAAATACTCAATTACTTTTTCACAAGTATCATCATTAAAAAGAATAATGGTATGAGTGAATTTATTACCAGAAATATGTGCTTGTGCTCTATCTAATAAACTTGTTTCTGTTAATTCAGTTTCTAAAGGGATTTCATTGAAGCTTAATCTATTGATTTTTTCAGATAAAGCCCCATCAAAACGATGAGATTTATGAATTATATAATCCATTTGGTCTCGCAACTTACCGTTGAAGCTTTGATTAGGCTCTTCTGTTCCAATGCTATTAAAAATAGATTGGTCTGGATCTCCAAAACGTTGAATAATCGAATTTTGATTAAAGGGAAAAATTTTACATAAAAGTTCATCTTGGAATTTTTGTGTATCTTGCATCTCATCAATCAAAATAAATGGGAATCTTGTTCTTATCACCTTAGCTAATTCAATATTATTTGTACATGCTTTATCGGCTTGTATATACATATCTCTAAAAAGGAATACACCTCGTTTATCCAAATAATTTTTTAATCGATTTAGATCACTGATTGCCTTTTGGAAATTATTATCGCTTTTCCAAGCTTTGGATTTTTTATCAATATTTATTTCCTCACCATTCTGTGAGATATATCTAAATGATCCCCTAAAAAAGGCCTCCTGTTTTTCCGTATTTCCTAATCCACTCAATGTCGCTTTAAACCAGGAAAACTGAGCTAATTCAAGGAGCTTCACTGCTTGTTTTGCGTAGGTGTCATTGTCTACCGTGATATCACTAACACCACTAGATCTTATATATGGAAGAGCTAAAAAGCGGTGTACAAATTCCTGAATGGTACCGATAAAGTGTGGGTAGCTCAGTAGACGCTGTGCAACTTTTGATTTTGAGCGCTGAAGGCGGTCAATGATCTCATCTTTAGCCACATTGGTATGAGATAGGACGCATATCCCTTGGTGTGGATAGTTCCACTTTTTAGCCAGAAGAATGAGTTTTGTGGCAATCAATGTTGTTTTTCCACTTCCGGGGCAGGCTTGTACATCAATGGAGTGCATAGCCTTCAAAATAGAAATGCGAATATCATCCTGAAGAATAAGTTTTTCAGTTTCGGCTATCTCGGTAATGTCATCATGTGTAATGAGGCCTTCAAGTGAGTGCCGCATGCCGCACCTCCTCGGGCTCTTCTTCAATTGGCTCTGTTACATATTCAATAGCTTCAATAAGGTAGTTTGGAAGTTTCTGTCTGAGTTCAACTGCAAATTCGGTTTTTGCCCGTGTTTGGACCGAGTTAGAAATATCGTTATTACTGGCATCAGCATCACTAAGAGAAGCTATCGCTGCATCAACTTTTTGTTCTTGTTGTTTTTGAAGAATGCGAGACAGTTCATATGCAAAGTCAGTTTTTGAAACCTGGCTAAGAATGAATGTTGCTTTGGTATCATCATCGCCAACGATGTCATCAATTCCTGTATTAGAGCCAACGATAGCTTCATAACACTCGCCAAAAAGACCGTATTTAGCCAGGCAATATTCAAACGTCCAATCATCCGATATTTTGACTGCAACATTCTGCCTATCTAATTGAGCGATATGTTCAATTTTTCTTTTCTGGTCGTCGGGGCAATTTCTTCGCCAATAGGCTTGGTTTCTGCTGTTCTCTTTTCTAAATCCGTATGGATTACTACCGTCATCTTTTTCTTCGGCACAATCTGGCCAAAGGTCAAGATCCCTAAGTACGCATACTTTTGTCGGATGCCATGCGGTTTGGTTTTCATCTTGGCCGGATCTTAAGAATAATCTGGCAAAGCGCTTCCATGAGCCACTATTGTCGTATTTGACAATAGATACGCCATAATTTTCTAAAGGGCGTCCCAATAATTTTGCTAATTCAGGTAGCAGGATATTTTCACCATCACCTTCCACAAGCATGACTGCTTTAGCAAAAAAAACATTAGCTTTGGTTGAATCTAAAAATTTCCTCAGAAATTGATAATCATCCTTAGCAAGTTCTGTTTCACCTACAGCAAGCGGCCAAGCACCCCCTTCCGATAACATGATGATTTCGGCAGGATCGGCTTTAGATGCTATGTTAGGGCTGTGAGTTGTCAGAATACATTGTACTCCATCTGGTTTCTTTTCAGTTTTAGTTGTCTTGTTTATAAACTGAAGGAGCTTCATCTGTAGTTGGGGATGAAGATGTGCCTCTGGCTCTTCGATGAGAAGCAAAGGGAATTCGTTGTTTGCTTCTTGCTCCAAAAGTAATAACTCAGCACCCATAAAAAGAAGATTGAGATAACCAAGCCCATGTGTTCGTTGGTCATTAGTAAGAGATAACGTTAATCCTTCCAATAAGGTGCGTAAATGACGTTTTTGGATATGTCTTGGTAGATTGGAAAGGTCTTCTTCTTTAATGCCCGCTATATTAATAAATGCACCAAGTTTTGATTTATCTTTCTCAAAAATAAGCTTATGGAGATATTTTTGCTGAATGTTTTCTGCCGATTTTTTCAATGCCGCATCGTCAGTAAGAAGCTCATCATTTGCTTTAGCGACGATAGTAAGAATGCTTTCCATTCCCTCTATAATGTCTTTTGAGGAGCTCAGTATTTGAGATAAACGAGAGGCTCTACCACTAGAAAGTTCTACTTCGGCATCTCTTAGTGGCTTAAGGTACGTTGAGGCGAGAAAATCTCTGATCTCAGACTCAACGGCTAAACCGTTCCCGTTTATGCCTGAGCGTAATTCGGTCTTTATGTAGGGATAGCCTCTTTTCTCTAACCCCGTAATTTGAGCGTGTAGCTGAACATAAAGTACTGAACGGAGTTTTTTTTCACCGTTCTCATCTTCATATTCTTCATGAGAAATATGTTCGACAAAGCGATGAGCATGAGATGCTACTTCAGAAAATTTTAGTTTTATTTTTAAATCATCAGCATCATTGTGAAAGTCTTGCTCTGTAAGATAGGCCCGATCATTGGATTTTGTGCCTAGTGTATACCGAATTGCATCGATCAATGCCGTTTTGCCAGAGTCATTCTCTCCAACTAAGACATTTAGGCCTCGGTTTAGCTTCAAATGTAAATGCTGGAACAGCCTAAAGTTTGATATTTCAATATGTGATAAGTACAAATTAAAGCCTACTTAATGACAACGCCCATGAGACACGCCTATGCAACAAGGTTGTTAGGCCTCTAGTACTGCGGTGAATCAACAATTACTTAACCTTTGATTTTACACCTATTTACAATTTTCTATCTGTGATATTGATCCAAAGACGGAATACAAGCCCACTGGAACAATCAGTTACTTGCGATTTAGTGAAATAGTAGACATTTAACTATATTTCTAGAATAATGGAAATATGGTTTGTTGGGAGGTGCTATGAACATTGACGATGCGGCCAATCTCCTGAAAGAGCTTGGCCATCCAACGCGTTTACGGGTTTACAAGCAGTTAGTTAAATCGGGTAAGGAGGGAACACCGGTTGGAGAGTTGCAGGAAAAACTGGGTGTACCTAATTCGACACTCAGCCATCATCTGTCTGCGCTGATCTCAGTGGGTTTGATCCGACAACATCGAGTAAGCCGGACGCTTTACTGTATTCCAGAGTATGATTTACTCAATGAGCTTATGATTTTTCTAACGGATGAGTGCTGTGTAGATGAAAAATAATCTTAACGACCTGAGCGATATTGAACAATTTAATCATTGTATGGCAACCTTCTGGCGTCAACATGAGCAGGAACTTTACCTGTTTTTTCTTGGCCGTTTAGGCGACAGAGAGCAGGCAAAAGATTACTTGCAAGACCTGTTTTTAAAGGCGCGAACCATTGCCGACAGTTTTTGTTCGATGGACAATCCTCGCGCCTGGTTGTTTAAAGCAGCAAGGAATATGTTGATTGATAACTGGCGTAAAAATAGGGAGTTCACGGAGTTATCTGAAGAACTACCAGTATTAGACCGTGATACGCAGCCAATTGAAAAACTCACGACGTGCCTACCTCAAACCTTGCAGAAGTTATCGGAGCAAGACCAATACATTATACAGGCATGTGATATTGAGGGGTTTCCACAGTTAATGATTTCTGAGCAGATGGGGCTAACCCTACCTGCATTTAAGTCACGCTTGCTTCGAGCCCGGCTTAAGTTAAAAGAGATCATGTTGTCAGAGTGTCAGATTGAGTTTGCCGATGACACCTCCATTTGTTGTCATAAACACGATGATCAATAAATTTTCGATTTTATAAATAATTTTTGCATCCTTTTCCCATTTCATACGTTTACCTCAGTGAAGCTTATCAAGAGCAATTTAATTCACTGAGGAGAAATACCGATGAATACCATTTCTATTTATGAACCTGCCGGATGTTGTGCAACCAGTAGCGTTGTGGTTGATGAGAAATCATTAGCTTTCAATGCGGATATGGACTGGTGCAAAGAGCAGGGGATTCATGTCGAACGCTTTAATTTGCTGAAACAGCCTGCGGCCTTTGTCTCAAATGCTGTGGTTAAGGACTTTCTTACTACCTCAGGTCAACAATCTTTGCCATTGGTACTGGTCAATGGACAAATCGTACTCGCTGGGCGATTGCCGGTACGCGATGAATTGAAGCGCTGGTCTGGCGTTGATGTCGATAAATCGACTGAGGATTTTCCTCCTTCATGCTGCAACGTTCCACGTATGCCGTAATTGACCATGATTAACTTTAATTAATAGATAAGAATTGATAGGTAAAGAATATGACACCACTATTTTTGCAAAACATGCCGCCATTTATCTTTTTCACCGGTAAAGGTGGCGTAGGTAAAACCTCTTTAGCCTGTGCGACAGCGGTAGCACTAGCAGATCAAGGAAAGCGTATTTTATTAGTAAGTACCGATCCAGCATCAAACGTCGGGCAGGTATTTGATCAAACGATAGGACATCAGATTGTTGAGATTGAAAAGGTCAATAATCTATCCGCAATGGAAGTCGACCCAATGGTTGCTGCTCAAGCGTATCGTAACCGAGTGTTAGATCCCGTACGGGATGTGATGCCTGCTGATGTGCTCAGCAGTATCGAAGAACAATTATCGGGTTCATGTACGACTGAAATTGCTGCATTTGATGAGTTTACTGATTTACTGACGAATACTGATTTACGTGAGCGTTTTGATCATATTGTTTTTGATACGGCACCTACTGGACATACTATTCGGATGTTGGAGTTACCGGGAGCCTGGTCAGGGTATCTAGATGCGAATCCAGATGCCGCAGCTAATTTGGGGCCTCTAATTGGGCTTGAGAAGAATCAAACTCAATATTCAGATGCCGTCGCGGCATTGTCCAATCCGGAACAAACTCGCTTGGTATTGGTGGCTAGAGCCCAATCTTCTACGTTAAAAGAGGTCTCTCATACCTATGAGGAGCTTTATAATATTGGTATTCAACAACAGCATTTGGCGATTAATGGCGTTCTTCCACCAGAAGCGGCAGAGAATGACGCGTTGGCTCAAAGTATTGTTGAGCGAGAGGCTCGTGCACTAAATGAAATGCCTGAGAATTTGGCTAATTTACCCCGAACTCAGCTGGCTTTAAAACCGTTTAACTTAATGGGCGTTGAATCTTTGCGTGCACTGTTTTCACCGGTCACTGAGAACTCCCTTGAAACTAACCGGGCAACTTTTGAGGATATTGCTTTTCCACCTCTTGAAACATTGGTCTCTGATCTGAGTAAACAAGGTCATGGATTAGTGATGATGATGGGAAAAGGCGGAGTAGGTAAGACCACCGTCGCTGCATCCGTTGCCGTTGCACTGGCAGGACGTGGCCATAAAGTCCATTTGACTACCTCTGATCCGGCCGCTCATCTTTCTTATACGCTGGATGGCTCATTGGATAACCTGACGGTCAGTCGTATTGATCCAAAAGCGGAGACAGAGAGATACCGTCAGTTTGTCTTGGATAATCAAGGTAAAGGACTTGATGCTGAGGGATTAGCCGTATTGGAGGAAGATTTACGTTCACCTTGTACCGAAGAGATCGCGGTATTTCAGGCGTTCTCGCGAATTATTAAAGAAGCTGACCATCAATTTGTTGTTATGGATACGGCTCCGACGGGTCATACGCTACTGTTACTCGACGCTACAGGTGCCTATCATAGAGAAATGGTACGTCAGATGGGACAAGGGGGGGAAGATGTTTTAACGCCAATGAGGCAGCTACAGGACCCTCAAAAAACGAAGGTTATGATAGTTACGTTGGCTGAAACAACACCGGTATTGGAAGCCGCTAATCTACAAGAGGATTTGCGCCGGGCAAATATTGAACCTTGGGCATGGGTGATAAATGGCAGCTTGGCTGCCGCTGCTCCAAGTTCACCTTTTCTTATTACCCGGGCGAACCGTGAGCTACCACTGATTAGGGATGTGGAAACACGTTATGCAAATCAAGTTGCGGTTATTTCTCAGCAGGCAATAGAGCCTGTAGGCGTAGAGCAACTGAGTAAACTGGCCAATAATCTCTAATTCCACTATAAATACAAACATGGCGTATCAATCAGATATGCCATGTTTGTATTGTCATTTCTTTCTCACCTTGATGTAACTAATTCGTATTACACATTCGATAACTCGGATGTATCTTTTCATTTTTGGTAAGTGATTTGTGATGCTTGTCAAAGTTAAAGAAAATTTATGAATTGATAATAATTAATATAAATCAATTTGTTATTTAAATTCTCCCTCTCATTAATAAATATACATTTCGGTAAGTTGATTTGTGTCACTAATGCGTTAACTTAAATTGATATATTCGATTTTGAAGATCTATTGATTTGCTAAAATAAAAAATACATATAAATCAATTTAATAAAATTTAAGCATTTGAAATGTGAGGTATGTTTAATATGTCATCATGCTATTTCGGTGGAGTAAGCCGGAGGACTTTTTTATTGGGTACAGCAGGGGTAACCGCGCTGTCACAATTCCCATTAAGTCCTCTAGCCCAAGCAATGTCAGAAGACCGCCTACTTTCAGCTAAACCAGGAACGGGGAAATGGATTGCCACTACTTGCAATGGTTGTACTTCATTTTGTGCAAAACAAATTTATGTCCAAGATGGTCGCGCATTACATATTCGGGGAAACGAATTCTCAAAAGTACATGGAAAGGCCAGTTGTCCAAGGCAGTACCTCTCACTACAGGAGCTCTATGATCCCGATCGCGTAAAAACCCCTCTGTTAAGAATGAATCCGAAAAAAGGCCAAGGTATTGATCCCGTATTCAAACCAATTAGTTGGGAAGAAGCCATAAGCCTGTTTGCCGATAAAATTATGGCACTGAGGGAAAAAAATGAAACGCATAAATATGTGGCACTGAGAGGTCGATATTCATTTTTAAGCGATATTCTAATTAAAAACTTTACGACAGTCCTCGGTTCTCCTAATGCGATTACACATAGTTCATTGTGTGCAGAAGCAGATAAATTTGGTTCTTATTACACAGAAGGAGGGTGGGAGTATAGGCAATATGATATTAAAAATACTCGCTATGTTCTGTCGTTTGGCGTGGACCCTTTAAGTGCGAACAGACAAGTCTCTTATTATTGTAGCGAGTGGGGAAACATGCTGGATCATGCACAGGTGGCAATTGTCGATCCTCGATTTTCATCATCAGCTTCGAAAGCTGATGAATGGTTACCCATTATTCCAGGGCAAGATAGCGCACTTGCACTAAGTCTTGCTCATCAAATATTAGTTAATGATGGTTGGCATAAAGCATTTGTGGGTCAATTCATTGATGGTGTAAATCGCTTTCAGTCAGGAGAAGTTGTCGATCCTCTGGCCTTCAACGAACTACATACCTATGGGCTTGTTGAGTGGTGGAACTTAGAATTAAAAGATCGCACCCCTGAATGGGCGGAAACCGTTTGTGGGATTTCAGCTGAACAAATTAAACGTATTGCACAGAAACTTATTGCAGCGGCTCCTAAAGTTCAAATCTGGCGTTCCAGAGGCGCACAGATGCAGCATCGTGGGGCTTATACAACGATTGCCTGTCATGCATTAAATGGGCTATTAGGTGCGGTGGATAATGAAGGCGGCGTTATTCAATATAATAGTTCTCGTGAAGACTCTGTTCCTTCTGCCAAAGAATTTGTCGATGATTTGGCGAAAAAAGGTCTAAAACAAGAACGTATTGATCGGGTTGGTCGGCTGGAGTGGCCTGCACTCAAAAGTGGCAAAAGCGGAGGGGGTGTTTTAACTAACGTTGTTGCCGATAGCATATTGAGTGCTGATCCTTACAAACCTGAAATTGTTTTAGGCTATCTAAACAACTTCACCTTTTCAGCACCAGGAACTCAGCGTTGGGAAGACGCATTAAAATCTGTTCCTTTTGTTGTTCATGTGACGACTAATATTAGTGAATTTAGTTGGTTTTCTGACCTTATTCTGCCTGGTTCACATTTCATGTATGAGAAATGGGGTGTTCAGGGATCGTGTGGAAATATGCATTCACAGGTTTCAATTATTCAGCCCATTATTAAAAGGCTTGGCGATACTGTTGATGACGAGTCCGGTATTCCTTGGTTGCTGGCGAAGGAATTGGATAAGCGAGGATTTTCAAATCCACTGGCTTACTTGAAATCAATTAGAGATCCCGAAACGCAAAAAGAGCCAATAACAGGTGACGAACTTGGACTATATGCCGCAAAGGTTGTAACACAACCATTGTGGGATCCTGCAAAGTATGTTGATGGCGATAAATTCTCAGGATGGGATGAATTCCTTCAAAAAGGAGTGTGGAACTCTGAACCTTATCAGTTCCGTCAGCTTTGGGGAAAAATGAAAACAAAAACAGGGCGGTTTGAGTTTTATAGTGAAACATTGAAATCAGCGTTGAGTAAGCATGCAGAGAAACATAATACAGATGTCGATGAAGTCATGCGGATTTGTAATTATCAGGCTCAGGGCGAAATGGCTTTTATTCCTCATTATGAACAGCCTTACCGTTTCGGTGAGCCAGCAGAATATCCTATGTTATTTATCGACCATAAATCTCGTTTAAATAGAGAAGGGCGATCGGCCAATAACCAGTGGTATCAAAACAATCTCGATATAGATCCTGGGGCCGTAAAGCATCAGGATGTCGTTAAGATTAATCCGATTGATGCACAACAGTTAGGGTTAAAGAATGGCGACCGTGTGAAGATCACATCAATACAGGGCGAAATAGCCTGTCAGGTTTCAATATTTGAAGGCGTGAGGCCGGGAACTGTTGCGAAGGCATTTGGTCAGGGGCATTGGGCCTATGGCAAAGTGGCTTCAAAGGTTTTTGGTCAAGAAGCTTTAGGGGGGAATAACAATACAATTTTACCTCCCGCCCATGAACACTTATCTGGCGCTGCTGCATTCTACGGGCAGATAGGCGTTCGTATTGAAAAAATGATTGAGGGCTGATAAATGCGCTACGGTATGGTTATCGACTTACAGAAATGTGTAGGCTGCACGGGATGCGTATTTGCCTGTAAAGCAGAAAATAATACAACGCCGGAAATTAACTGGTGTGACAAAATCATTAATACATCAGGAACGTTCCCTGACATTTCTTTTGAATACATTTCGACAATGTGCAACCACTGCGATGATGCTCCCTGTGTGAGTGGCTGCCCCACTCAGGCGATGCATAAATCAGAGGGCGGATTGACATTACATGATCCCAATAAATGTATTGGTTGCAAAGCCTGTATGGTTAATTGTCCCTATGGTGTTATTAGTTTTAACTGGAATACACCTCATAAAGAATGGAAAGCAACTGAAGGTGTCACCATTTTAGGAACTTATACGCCAGCAGGAATGTTACAAGCTTCTAGAGGAGAGGGTAGTCCTCATAGTAATCCAGAAAGAGCAACAACGTATCCAGTCGTGCGTCAGCGTGGCACCGTTGAAAAATGTACGTTTTGCGATCATAGATTGAAAGTGGGTTTACAACCAGCTTGTGTTGACGCTTGTCCATCTCAGGCGCGAATTGTCGGCGATCTTGACGATCCCAATAGTGGGGTTTCACGCTTAATCCAGCGTTATAACGGGAAAACACTTCGGCCGGAGTTAGGTACTGGCGCGAAGGTTTTCTATATTCGTCAATATACGCCTTCAGGCCGGTGATTAAGGAGCTATAACATGCAAACTAAAACCTTGTATCATCCCGTGAATTTATTGGCAATTGTTGGCGTTGCCGCGGGTGGATATGTCGCCATTGATGAATGGTTCTTTCAGTCCTCTTTTCGGACTAATGACGGCATCGTATGGACCCTGCCACTAATCAGCTATATTTTCCTAGCGCTAATGAGTACCGGAGTATCCATACTTTTAGCCGCTGGCAAAATTGGCAGGATAGAGATATTAGAGAAAAATACAAAGCATTTGTTATGCCTTGCTATTGGTGCTTTGTTAGGGGCTTTTGCTGCATTATCAACGGAGATGGGTTCTTCATTAAACATCTACTGGCTCATTTTTAGCCCTAATCTCACGTCGCCTATCTGGTGGATGGGAACGTTGTACTTTATTGAACTCATCTTGCTTGCCGTGAAGTTTTTTGAGCTTTACACCAATAAGCATGTTGTTAATGAACGAGTACTGGCGTGGTTAACAGCGATAGTTGCCATCTCCGCTGCTTTGGTATTAGGCAGCGTATTTGGGACAGTTATTGGCCGGGTGAGCTATGTTGGTCTGAGTGCATCCGTGTTCACTTTACTTGCAGCGTTGGCGAGTGGGATAGCTTTGGTAACTATGCTATCAGCTCAGGCTGTGCGCCAGTTTATCATGCCTTATTTCCGCCTCGCTCTTGCCATATTGCTTGTGTTCCTGATTGCCGGGTTTATTTATCAAATCAGAAGCACGGTTGATAATGAAGTCATTACGGTATCGGCGATTTCGTTAATTTTATTAGTCGCCGCTATCTTCCTCGCTTCTCATACATCGGTAATGAGTGCTGTCCTGGCTTTAGCTGGCATTCTGTATGCTGAATACAAGTTTGTTATTGGTGGGCAACTCTTTACGCTAGGGCCGAAAGCGACATGGTTTGGTGTAGAACAGAACTACCTTCCTAATATCTATGAGTATGGCGTACTGATTTTAGGAATAGCGTTTGCCTGGCTAGCTTATTCTGTACTCTATAGAGTGCTCAATAAATAATAATAGGCAACATAAAAAAGAGGGGTAGATTATTATCCCTCTTTTTGTTTATACACTGAATAAAACTTATTTAGTTATCCGCTTGCCCTCAGCGTCAATCACCTGCCCTCTATCCCTTTTTGTGAGTGCACCTTATGTGGAATGAGTAAGATATCTAAAACGACCTTCAACGGTTGACAAAATTTGGTGACTAATTCGAAGACGGCTAACAACATTTACGTTGCAACTGAATTGGTGGGCATGGCATTGAACCAAATGAACAGTAGACGCAACAGTCACCCTGTTTAGGACGTAATAATGTTTTGCAATTCTCACATTCGTAATAGAATTGACAAGCATCAGTAGGCATTGTTTCCTGTTTACTAAAACCACAATGAGGGCAAGTGAGTATTGATTCTAAAATGACTGTTGTCGGTAATTTGGACATGCTATTGCTCCCTTTTATGTGAGGGTAAACTCAGGATGAGTTTACAAGCAAGATTTATGATTGGCTAAAGACTTTCTTGTTTTATTAGGAAGAGGGTTAATCCTCTTCCTAATGTGGATATTAAAAATTAAATTCTATTTAATCAATCGCTTACCTTTAGCGTCAATCACTTGCTCACCATCCTCTTTCGCGAATTCACCTTTTTGTGGCGTGGGTAAAATATCCAAAACCACTTCCGAAGGGCGACACAGTTTGGTGCCTAATTCTGTCACCACAATCGGCCGGTTAATCAGAATAGGATATTCCAACATAAAATCGATTAACTGATCGTTACTCCATTGGGTTTCATCCAGCTTGAGAGTTTCATAGGGTTCAACATTCTTTCGAAGTAATGCGCGTGCAGTAATACCCATATCAACAATCAGTTTTATTAGCTCTGCACGGCTTGGTGGGGTCTCTAAATAATGAATCACTGTGGGCTCAATACCACTGTTGCGGATCAGTTCAAGCGTATTGCGGGACGTGCCACAAGCCGGATTATGATAAATAGTTACGGAATGCATGTTTACCTCTTATTTCTTAATAATAGTAAAAAAGCGACAGAGTTATCTCTGTCGCATAATTTAACTTATGTCTATATGGTTAATGATAAACGTAAGGCGAGTGCCACTAGCGTGACAAACAGTACCGGGAGCGTCATCACGATCCCGACCTTGAAGTAATAGCCCCAGGTAATGGTCAAATTTTTCTGCGACAGTACATGCAGCCATAGTAAGGTGGCGAGACTGCCAATTGGCGTGATTTTAGGACCGAGATCACTGCCAATTACATTGGCGTAAACCATCGCTTCTTTAATGAGTCCCGTCGCGTCACTGCCCTCAATAGACAGTGCGCCGACAAGCACCGTCGGCATATTGTTCATGATGGATGACAGAATAGCGGTTAAGAAGCCTGTGCCGAGAGTGGCAGCCCATAATCCCTGTTCAGCCAGATAATTCAGAATTTGAGAAATGTAGTGAGTCAATCCTGCATTGCGTAAACCATAAACGACTAAATACATGCCGAGTGAGAAAATCACGATTTGCCATGGAGCACCACGAATGACTTTCTTGGTATCGATAACGCTGCCTCTCTTGGCCACGATATACAGAATGATGGCACCTACGGCCGCAACCAAACTCACGGGGACGCCAAGATGATTAAGTCCAAAAAAGCCAACCAGAAGGAGTACTAGAACAATCCATCCGGCTTTAAAGGTTGATAAGTCACGGATAGCCTCTTTTGGTGATTTCAACAATCCGATATCGTAGGTTTGCGGAATGTCTTTGCGAAAGAACAGATGAAGCATGACCAGAGTTGCACAAATAGCGGCAATATCGACAGGGATCATGATGGCAGCATAATCGGTAAAGCTAATGTTGAAGAAATCTGCTGAAACGATATTGACAAGGTTAGAGACAACCAAAGGCAAACTTGCGGTATCTGCAATAAATCCGGCAGCCATAACGAATGCCAGCGTTGCACCTCGACTGAAGCCTAACGCAAGTAACATGGCCATAACTATCGGCGTCAAAATGAGTGCAGCACCATCATTGGCAAACAGGGCGGCCACGGCAGCACCGAGTAAGACGATGTAAGTAAACAGCTTACGCCCGTTCCCCCCTCCCCAACGAGCAACGTGTAGCGCAGCCCATTCAAAGAAGCCCGATTCATCCAATAACAGACTGATAATAATTACCGCGACAAAGGCCGCAGTAGCATTCCAGACTATCTGCCAGACAACAGGAATATCACCAAGATGAACAACACCAAACAGCAGAGCTAAAACGGCACCAAAGCATGCACTCCAGCCAATGCCTAGCCCTTTAGGTTGCCAGATAACCAAAATAATGGTCAGAACAAAAATAGCACCGGCCAACCACATAGAAACCTCCGTTTAGGCAGACGCTATAACGTCTGCCAATTATTTGTTATTAAATTTACTCTGCCAGTTTGTTTAAGCGTTCAATCCCGACAGGCTCTTCTTCCTGCAAGGGAATTAATGCTAGTCGGGTGGCGTACTTTTCTTTAACCAGATTGATCTGCTTGATTTCTTGCACTGCGCGGTGACGTAACAGAGGCGAAGTTGTGCCGGTAGCGGCACGACTGTTATTAATCAACCATGCCCAAGGTTCAATGCCAGCACGACGCAAATCTTCCTGCAAATTACCGGCCTCTAATACAGGAGTAGTCTCCGGCAGCGTCACGAGCAGTATCTTGGTTCGCTGAGGATCTTGCAGCTGCATCATGGGGGTAACATAGTGGCCATTGCTGCCCATTTTTTGGGCGATTTCACGATGGTAAGCGCCCGTAGCATCTAACAGCAGTAAAGTATGGCCAGTTGGGGCCGTATCCATAATGACAAAGCGTTTACCGGCATCGCGAATAACACGGGAAAATGCCTGAAATACGGCAATTTCTTCAGTACAAGGCGAGCGAAGATCTTCTTCTAGCAGTGCTCGACCTTGAGCATCCAAATCTTTCCCTTTGCTTTCCAGAACGCTTTGACGATAACGTTCGGTTTCCGCTTCGGGATCGATACGGCTGACTTCAAGGTGAGGTAATTTACCGTGCAGAGTATTTTC
Source organism: Limnobaculum zhutongyuii (assembly GCF_004295645.1). Taxonomy (NCBI): domain Bacteria; kingdom Pseudomonadati; phylum Pseudomonadota; class Gammaproteobacteria; order Enterobacterales; family Budviciaceae; genus Limnobaculum; species Limnobaculum zhutongyuii. Next base: position 2,916,086 of record NZ_CP034752.1, on the reverse strand, counting down.
CAAATGTGCAGCCGGATCGGAGGTGGTTAAATGAACATCCAGTCCTTTTTCAGCTAATTTTACCGCCACTGCTGCTGCTAATGTTGTTTTGCCGACACCGCCTTTCCCCATCAACATCACTAAGCCGTGCTTATCTTTTGCGATTTGCTCAACCAGTACCGATAGTGGATCGATTGGCGGTATTGTCAGGTCGTGATGTTCTTCATTGTCGAGTTGCACATTGGTTTTAAATAAATTACGCAGCGCATCAATACCCACCAGATTGACGGGTTGAAGAATAATGCGATCCTGAGGGAGTGAGGCCACAGCGGAAGGGATGTTTGCCAAGGCCAACTGCTCGCGCTGGTAAACGGCCTGAGCCAGTTTATCATTATGTATAGCGGCTTCAGGCAAAATACCATTAATCACTAAATATTGATTTTTGATACCAAGCTGAGAGAGTTCGCCATAGGTTCTGGCTACCTCGGTTAGTGTCGATTTTTGCGCACGGGCAACTAATATCAATCGGGTTTTATTGGCATTGCCTAACTCAGCAACCGCTTGTGCGTAGCGTTCACGCTGTTTTGCTAATCCTGATAGGGGGCCTAGACAGGATGAACCTTCAGGATTTTCCTCAATAAAACTGCTCCAGGCACCGGGTAACTGCAACAGCCGGATCGTGTGGCCGGTGGGAGCAGTATCAAAAATAATATGGTCGAAATCGGCTAACAAGCAGGCATCCGTGAGTAAGTCGGTAAACTCATCAAATGCGGCAATTTCAGTCGTACAGGCTCCCGAAAGCTGTTCTTCAATCCCACGGACAACGTCATCCGGTAAAATACCCCTGACGGGATCAACAATACGTTCACGATAGACTTGTGCGGCGGCCTGTGGATCGATTTCTAATGCTGACAGGCCTGATACTGATTCTATCTTGGTAATATGATTACCAATCGTTTGATTGAAGACTTGGCCGACGTTGGAGGCTGGGTCGGTGCTGACTAACAGAACGCGTTTACCCTCATCGGCTAAGGAAATTGCCGTTGAACAGGATATGGATGTTTTTCCTACGCCGCCTTTACCAGTAAAAAACAGGAAAGGAGGCACATTTTGTAAAAATTTCATGGCTGTACTCCTTATGTTTTTAACAGCAGGAATCATTTCCGTTGCAGCAGGCCTGAATAGACTTAATTTTTGGTGCTAAAGATAAATCACACCAACGGGCCATATCTTCTCGGGTCGGATAACGACCAGCCATTACAAAAGCGCCGTCTACCAGAATGAGGGGGAGACCTTCCGCTCCTGAGTTCTGAAGAAAGTTTTTAACCAATTCATTTTCAACAAACGCCATCGGTTGTTGAGCAAGGTTGAAACGCGTTAACGTGACGCCTTGCTGCTTAACCCAATCGGCATCGGCAGAAAAATTGACTAATGATTGATCGACGTCGGTTCCACACACGCCGGTACTACAACATAGAGCCGGATCGTAAACGGTAATCGTTTTCATAATAAGTTCCTTATAAATTAAATGATTAAATAGTCAGTGTTCCGATATGATCTAATTCAACCTGTAGTTGTATTGGATCACCTTTTAATTCAGCCAAAGGTAGAGCAAGCAGAGCCTGTATCCTGATTTTCAAAATGTTGTAGGTTGTCTCAAAGGCTCGGTCGATTTCCGCGTCACTGCCCGTCGCTTTATCTGGATCGTCAACCCCCCAGTGAGCCCGAATGGCAGGAGCTAGATAAGCAGGGCACACTTCGCCAGCGGCGTTGCCGCATACCGTAATAACAATATCGGGTGTGTAAGGAAGAGAGTCCCATGACTTGCTAGAGTATCCTTCGGTTGAAATTCCTTTGCGTGATAGCAAGGCTAACGAACGAGGATGTATAAAACCTTTGGGCTGGCTCCCTGCGCTGATGGCGTGGTGTTCTGGAGAGGCTAAGGTATTAAAGATTGCCTCGGCGATAATGGATCGACATGAGTTACCGGTACATAAAAATAGAATATTCATCGTATAATGCCTTTTTCATATATGAAAATTCGAATATATCAAGATAAATTTTTTTTTTTTTACAGACAAGCGGCGCTATTCGTTGTTGAACCCGACGCGTTCTTTAAACGTTTAGAGAGTGTTTTTATATTGAGTTCTTGGCTTTGGTATGCTTGTTCAATGATCGCACCCGCCCACATAGGCATATTATGCGACAAGCGATAGTGAATCCATTTACCCGCACGGCGATCGAGAAGAATGCCGTTCTCCCTTAGCATGGCAAGATGACGTGATATCTTGGGCTGGGGTAAGTCCAGTGTTTCACACAGCTCACAAACACACAGCTCTGTCGCTTCTTTGAGAAGCAGAACAATGGTCAAGCGGGTCTCATCAGAGAGACATTTAAAGAGTTGTAACGGTGTTAACTGGCTCATCACAAATACCTTCTATTTAGTTATCGTAATCATACGACGTTTTTCATTGCTGTCAATGATCAAATTCGTTTTTTCAAATGTGTTTTTAATAAAGGCTTTCAATTACTTTGTTGATTTTATAGGTTTTTATTTTATTTTAAATAAATGCTTTTTCTCTAGATTGTGGATTTTCTACAATCTAGCTCTTGGAATATAGCCCTACCTATATGAGAAATGACATTTTTATTCTTCATATTTAAAGGGATCTTACTTTAACTCTCTAGGAGTTAACTTGATTTAAGTACCACTTGCCATTACCTGCGAGTGGCACTAAGGGTTACAATCTACCAACCGATTGATATTCCGCTATTTATCCCCATTCCATTCTGAGTGTCGTGTGTGATGTTCATGCCTATAACAACATTGTTCCTAACATTAACGTTAGTGCCGACGGCCGCGGCGCGTTCACCCCGGAATGTTCCAGCACCTAGTCCAAATGATGTCTTATATCCAAATTTTGTTGGGATTGAAGTTGCTGCAATAGTTGAGGCTATGCCTGCATTCAAACGTTTATCATTGCGTTTAATTGAGTCGTCTAAACGATGTAATTGGTTATCAGCGTATTGTTGCAGCTCATTCCTAAATTCGGTATTAACCGTATTTATACGGTTATCGGTGTATGAGGTACCTCTGTCTATGATGTTATGCAATGTAGCGTCGGTATAGTGATTAGCATTGACAAGCGTTGTGTCCAGTTGGGCGTCTGTATACTGTTCAGTGACGTTTTTAACGTTATACAAGGTACGATCCGTATAATCATTGGCATCAATTTGGGTCTTGTCCAACTGGATATTGGTGTATTGTTCAACGACGTTCTTGACGTTGTTTAAAGTGCTATCCGTGTAATCATTGGCATTAACTAAGGTTTTGTCTAGTTGGGCATTGGTATAGTGTTCAGCGACGATCTTAACGTTGCTTAAGGTATTGTCGGTATAATGGTTGGCATCAACCAGAGTTCTGTCTAGTAGGGTATTGGTGTACTGCTCAGAAACATTCTTGACGTTGTTTAAGGTACTATCCGTGTAGTGATTAGCATCAGTCAACGTTCTGTCTAACTGGATATTGGTGTATTGCTCAGCGATGTCTTTAACGTGGTTTAAACTAGTGTTCGAATAATGATTGGCATCAGTCAGTGTCCGGTCCAATAGGTTATTCGTGTACTCCTTAGAGATATTTCTAACGTTGTTTAAGCTGGTGTCCGAATAATGATTAGCATCAACTAATGCGCTATTCAGTTGGGCGTTGGTGTACTGTTCAGAAATGTTTTTAACATTGATAAATGAATCACTAAGCTGAGCTATATTAATGGCATCATGATCCTCAATTCCATCTTTGACAGCCGTAATGACGCGGTCGCCGATGTTAAATTCATCGGCTTTCTCGGCATGAGAACCAGAGCCCAATGCAACACCGCCATTACTGGCATTTGAATTGTGCCCCAAACTAATCGAATGGCTACCATTGGCGGTTCCGCCAATATTAGTCAGGTTGTTACCTGAAGTGCCGGAACCATTGATTGAAATCGAGTCAGATAATGAACTCCCTGTTGCGGAGCTGGATGTGTTTCCTCCCATGACAATACTGTTTTTTATGTCGGTGATATTATTTCCGACACCGGCGTTACCACTGCCGTACAAAATGGTATCATTCAGATTATTAAAGGAATTGCCTAAATTCACCCCATTAACAACATTATTATTACCATTTTTAATGGTGTTGTTATTACCTGTAACGACAGAGTTAATTGAGTTATTTACCGTATTATTATCACCTTTTACATTGACGCTGTTAGTATTCGAGAGCTCATTATTACTCCCCGTTACTCTAAACCCATCACTATTAACAATGTTGTTATAATGCCCATTATCAATCCGGCCATTATTTGCCGACGTTAGGATGTTTTCATGCCCCAGAACAACATTATTACTTGATGTGTCAAAATGATTGTTATTACCATTTTGTTGTGCCAGGAAGTTATTATTGCTGTTGTTAAATGTATTGCCGTCAGTAACGCTATAGTTATCATTGGAGTTTTCGAGTTTATTGCCGCTTCCAAATATTCTATTTTTATCTGCGTCAGTTAGGATATTACCGGTGCCACCAGTAATATTATTATTAGAATTGGTTAACTGTTGATTGCGCCCTCCGACATCGTTGCCATGACTATTAACTAAAGTACTACCATAGTCCCTCATTTTTAATATCCCATCTCTGGGGTCAATGAAGTAGGTGTATTCTTCACTCCCGACTTTATTGTTATGGGAATTAATCAGCGTCTGATCTTTACCCCAAACACTGTTGTTATTTGAATTATTGAGACTGTGGTTTTGACCGACTAATTCATTATTATCTGAACCATTAGTTATCGTCATTCCCCAACTCGTCACATTTTGACCGGAGCCCTCAACATTGTTCCAATCATGGATATTGTTAGCTGATAGAACAGGAAAGCTTGAGAGTGACACAATACAAAGTGCAGTTTTAATCAGTTTCATAGCAATTTCCTGTGATTAGTTTGCACCGAATGCAAGACCGGCACCGAACCCAACGCCACTTTTTGTATCAATGGAAACATTAATTCGAGAAACCAAGCGTGAGTTAACGTTCCAGTCCGTGCCGAATGCTAATGCCTGCTGAGAGCGGTAATTAGAAATAGCCATGCCAAATGATTTTTCAAAACCGTATTTTTGTGGAATAGAACTCATCGCCATTGCACCGGCAATCCCGGCGTTGCCTCGTTCATAGTTACGATTGATTTTTTTATCTAACTGATTGGCTTTATTATCAAAGTATGACTTTCCCTCACTGAGGGAGTGATTAAATGATTCGGTGATGCGATTATCCGTATAGGTATTAACTTCATTGACTGATGCTTCGACTTTGCTGTCTGTATAGGTATTGGCATTAACTAATGTTTCTGAGGATTTGTCGTCGGTATAGGATTTAGATTCGTTCAGTGTTGTCATGGCTTTGCTGTCTGTATAGGTATTGGCATTGACCAGAGTTTCAGAGGCTTTATCGTCGGTATAGGTTTTGGACTCGTTGAGTGTTGCTGTGGCTTTGCTGTCCGTGTAGGTATTGGCATTGACCAGAGTTTCAGAGGCCCTATCGTCGGTATAGGATTTAGATTCGTTCAACGTTGCCGTAGCTTTGCTATCCGTGTAGGTATTGGCATTGACCAGAGTCTCAGCGGCTTTATCGTCGGTATAGGTTTTGGACTCGTTGAGTGTTGCGGCAGCTTTGCTGTCCGTATAGGTATTAGCATTGACCAGAGTCTCGGATGATTTATCGTCGGTGTAGGTTTTGGACTCGTTGAGCGTTACGGCAGCTTTGCTATCCGTATAGGTATTGGCATTGACTAATGTTTCTGAGGATTTGTCGTCGGTATAGGTTTTGGTCTCGTTGAGCGTTGCAGTAACTTTGCTATCCGTGTAGGTATTGGCATTGACCAGCGTTTTAGCGGCTTTATCATCAGTATAGATTTTGGACTCATTCAGTACGGTATCAGCCGTAGTCTTAAGTTGCCCCACGTTTGCTGCATCACTTTGGTTTACACCGTCTTTGACGCCAGTAATTTGTCGGTTACCGATATTCATCTCATCGGCAGAACTGGCTACGCTACCTGAACCGATCGCTATCCCGCCATTTGATGAATGGCCACCTCCAATTGATACGCCATCACCATTCTCAACGCTGCCACCGTTACCGATGATAACGCCATTTTCTGAGCCAGATAGCTTACTGTTATTGCCGAGAATGATGCCGTTTGAACTGGAACCGGCGTCATTGTTATTACCAACAACAGATGCATTGCTCGAAACACCACTATTACCATTACCGATATTGCTGGCAGCATTAGCGGTAGGGAGGACTAAGTAGGTTGATAGGGTGATGGTGATTAGGTAAATTTTTAAGTGGGAATGTATTTTCATTATGGTTACTCCGGCTTGGTCTACGAAATGAAACGTAGCTCGGTAATTGAGCGACCGGGGTAATGTTGAAGGTGAAAAAGGAGCAGGGCATTAATCAACTGAAAATGCGAAAAAAAGGTTAATTTGGGCGACTAATAATGGCAGGTGTGACCGTTTTTAAATAACGATGTAAAACGATATCTTCTGCCATATAACACACTATGTCTCGATAAGTGTCAGGTAGGGATTGCTGTCTGGAATGATACTTTCTTCGCCAAATAATAGGGTCGGAGTTTCTAAAATATACCCCTTAATTTTTCTAGTCTTGCGTGGTCCCTGAACTTCACATGTCCAGATATTGATTCCATCTTTACCACGGCGATGAATTTTTTGCTTTTGAAAGACCTTTTGTACCTCTCGCCATTCCTCTCCGGTTGACCCGATTGTCTCTTTGACAAAGAGTTTAAAAATCTCGGGAGACACGAGAAATATTGAACCATTTACCACATGTATTTTTGCCTGAACATCGTTTATCTGTAGGTGTTTGGTCATTATTCCCTGTTTCAACCAGTTCAAAAACGCTAGATCAGCAATAGATGAGGTTGGCTTTTCTTGAGGGCGCTCTGATATTGGCGCTTGTTGAATAAAAGAAGATGGCTGTGGCGGCACATCAACTCGATCTGGCTGTATACGTTCTGGCATAAAAGGGACAATCGCTGGTGGATCTTCAGGTGAAGAGAATAATGACAAAGTCAGTTCTTCCAGATTCACTTCTGGCGGATGGTTGTCACTGTTATTAGGCGATGGGTTATCTAGCGGTGGAATGGAGTTAACTACGGCCACTGGGGTTACCGTTCCGTCAAATAGCGGCGGCCGATTTTCGACTTGTTCCCATATCAATGATGGCGATACACGAAGTAAGGTGAGGTCGACGCCAGGGCTCCAACCACTCGATGATTTTACGGTACAATTCCAAATGGCTTTTCCTTCATTTGATAAAACGATGCCATGATCCTGCATCTCATCAAACAAACGAGAGTTACTGTCTGGAACGCCGGTAATTCCATGTTGCAACAACCATGCACGGGTTTTGTCTGACGCTGTTTTACTGACTAACCACAACGCTTCTTCCGTAAGCCAACCATCAGAGCCAAATTTTGTATTATTAAGTTTTAACGTGTTTTGTACCAATTCACGTAATGCCGCAATAATTTGTTTAGGCAACGTTGACTGCGGCCGAGCGAGGGCTTTTGATGCATCGCCGCCCATATTCTGGGCAACGGAGGCCTGGTCCGCTTTTTGTATCAGTTCACCAATGATCCCGGCACTTTCATAATGGCCTGCGATGGAATACAGCAAAGATGAAAACAGTTGTTGATACTCAGAGAGCCAGTTGAGAGCCGCTTGAGGCAGTATATGTGTACACAGAATAGCGCCAGCGGCGGGATGCAGGCGATAGTCACGCTGCGGATTATATTGCAACCGATAGGGTTCTGTTAGTGGACCATGCCATGGATGCCAGCGTGCTCCTGATTCAGTCATCACGGTCATATCAACCAAAGGTTTACCGATATCATGTAATAACGCGGCATAGACAATAGCGGCCGTCCAGACTTCAGCTTCTTTTGTTTGATCTTCAGGTGGACAGCCGGGTGGTAAGAGATGCGTTTGTCTCATTTTCGCAGCAAAGCAAACCACCTCTAAAGTATGGTCTAACATACCGCCTAGATGGGCGTGATGATGAGATTCTGAGGCAGGTAAGCGTTGAACCAATGCCGCATATTTCTGAATCGGATTCAAATAAAGCTCGGTGAACAGGGGCTTGGAGAGTGATGTTCTGTGCCAGATGAGCTGAATAAGCTGCTGGCGCAATGGTGTCGATAACAGGTTATCGGCGGTGTCGGGGAGTAACCAGCCGTCTTCCGGCATGCCGATATCAAGCGTTGAGGTCGGCTTCGTTGGCACTTTGCTGCGGGTTAACCATTTAAACATAGTGTTCTCCTTATCATGACATCATGACATCATGCTTTCATGACTTAATTGTTAACCTTCCTATAGAGACGATAACCATCGAGTAATAACTCGGTCATCGATTTATCAATCTCTGTCGCATAGGTTTTGATCTCTCGATGAAGAAGAGGATCAATTTTTAGTTGAATAGGTTTTAGGACACCTGCATTAAATCTGGAATTAGTCACCTCAATGGTGGCCGTTGTTGAAGAAGGCGGTATTATTTTAGGTGGCTTTACCATGAGTACAATTCTCCATAAGAATAATGCTTTCATGAATTAATGAGGCTGGCGATCTCATCAATAATGGAACATGCGGCGGTGTTAAGCGTAGGATAGTGAGTTTCAGTAATGGATTTACCTGCATCAAGAGCCTGACTATAGCCCGGCATAAAACGGATAAAGTGATAAGCACACTGAAATCCCCAGGCGGAAATGGTGCGTTGAGCGGCCTGTCCTTCGGCAATACTCGGAGCTTTACAGACAACAAACAGAATTTTATGCAGAGGGATTTGCCGTTTCTGTAAAAATTCTCTGCCTAATAACAGAGAAGGTTCTAAATCATCGAGAGAGGTGCCGGTGGCAATAACGATCAGGTCTGATGCTTCAGCAATATCGACCGATGAAATATCAGCGAAAGGACGAGTATCAATAAGAAGTAGCTGATTTAAAGCGGCAGCTTTTAGTGCAACATTATGACGACGATAGACTGCCGTTTCGATAGAGGGGGTAAGGCTCGCTAAATCTCGCCGTTCTGCCCATTTACTGCTGGTTTGTTGCTGAGTATCTAGATCGGCTAAGTGAACTTGCCAACCGGCTTTAGCAAACTCGGTTGCGGTTGCTCTTGCTAGTGTAGACCGGCTTACGCCACCTTTCTGACTAATAAAGCTAATAATCATAGGCTCCTCGATACTGATTTCATTAATTAATGATGTGAGGAGTGTGGTTCTATGTGACTATGTTTACCGCAAGAAACTGAATTGTCAGTGAAGAGAGTTATTAATGAATTAATGCTTTCATGATACTCGCATTTATATGAGGTGATAGATCCGAGCGATGCCAGCCAATTCAGCCTTTTGGCCTTTTCGGGTAGGGCTCTTACCTTTATAAATATTACCCTTCAGGCCATTTAACCTTTTATCAGTTGAGCCATTTAAGTCTCGAGTTTACCATTTGATTAAGCGTTTTTACGACACGTCGAAAGGCAATAGAGTCTTGAAATACATCGTGAATAATGATGAGCAGATAACGAGAAACATTATGAAAGTGTTGATCTCCATATTTGAGCTCTAATTCTGAATCGATGGCATCAAATATCGTATCAAGCGCTGAAATAATATTGCTCGCTAGTCGGAACTCATTCTCGGGTAGATTTAGTTCTGGCAGCGATTTTAGGTAGATTCCAAATTCTGTCATAACCGTTATATATTTACCGAACCATTTATTATTCAGGAGGCAGGAAAGGTGATATTGCAACGCCCATCTCTCTTAAATCATCCATAACGAGAGTGTTAATCCATATTTTTTATATGAAACTTTTGTCACAATACCACCAAGTTTATTTCTGGAACATTTCTCTGGTTTTTCTCTTTTGTTTCCCTGATGTTAGCGAATCGATTGTAGGAAATATTGGACAATTTAACAACAAAAAAATGAAGTTAAACTTTATATTTGTCGGTGTACTGGCGTTAACTGCTGGATAGTTAAGCGCATTTTCGAAGTTTAACTTCAAAAAATAAAAATGAGAATCGAAGAAAATCTTCATTTTAGTGGCTAATGAGGGTTCAGGTTCCCATGTTATCGACTCGGTTAAAAGCAATACGCAAACTGCGTCAACTATCTCAGGAGCAACTTGCTCATCTCGTGGGTATAGAGGAAGCATCAGCTAGCACAAGGATCAGCCAATATGAGCGAGGTGTCCATGAGCCTCCTTATAAACTGATGATTAAAATTGCAAAAGTACTCGATGTCCCCGTCGCCTATTTTTATGCAGACAATGATGAGTTGGCTGAAATTATTCTTAAATATCACTCTGAGAAAAAGCGCTGATTCGCCGGTAGCCATTGACACCATACAGACTCGGTTGAGAATTTAATGGCATCCATTGCTAAAATGTTTCTGAAGGGATAGGGTGAGCTAATGGTTGAATAATAGCCATACTTCATTATGATGAATCATCGCTTCAGAGTGCAATGGAGGATTAATGAAATCATGTATGCATGAAGGAAATACTCCTCATAATAGCCTCGGTTACAAAGCGGGGCGCTTAGCCGTTAGAATGCGTAATCGAGTCGCTGAATGGAACACTAGATTAGCGCATTTGGCTCATAAAAGAGGTTTACCCTTATGGGTGGCTAAACTGCCGTTTATTGTCTTTATCATGGCAGTGATTGGATTATTCGCTGCAAGCCTATTCCTGCTGGCCTCCGTTTTGCTCATCTTAGCGATCATAGGATTCTCACTTATTGCCATAGCTAAGGGGATGGAGTCAGATGATATTGTTGAGTTAGATAGTCAGGTTCTTGAAGGTTATTGCGACGGACCTGATGGCGTGGGGGAATATGCAGGTGGTGAGCGTATTGATAAAGATTAATGGGTAACATAATGTTTACTGGCTCATATTTAATTTGATACGTTTGCTACTCTGGATGTAATCAGCTCCGACAGTCGACTAAGAGCGAATAGCCGACTGCACTTGGAGCTAAAGAGCGACTTGTTAGATGCGCATAAACCAATAAGGAACCTTAGCGCCTTCTTCTCTTAAATTTTCACAACAAAAGCCGATGAACTCGCATGCTGCTTCATGAGCAGTTAGATTATCGGGGATTTTCTCAGCTGCATAAAATGCATCATCCATATTTATAAGCGTTCCTGTTGCAGAAAATATATGGCGTTTATCTTTCGCATCACTATTTAGGGATAAATTGATTGCATTTGTAATAAGTGCAGTTTGAACTTCAGTGATAAACTGAAACTTCTTCCAGTTAAGCTCTTGATTCATTGATGATCTCCAATATTAATTTTAACGCACGCATCGCATGCCAACTCTGCGGCGCGCATTAGCGCGTCCGCCCTAGGGATATACTGCTTTTGATTGTTATGTGTTTTTTGTCTGATTCAGAAGTTGGCTATAACCAAGCTCCATTTTTTCTATAAAACTCTCTCTAATCGTAGGGAAGCCATACACAAGGAGCTCTTTTTCTTGAATTTTAAATAACTTGTAGAGATGGCTTTCTTTCTTATTTGAAACATGTACAGAAGTAAATGGCCTATTTCGTACAATTTCTTTGTTTAGCTCTCTGGCACTAATAATGTTGTATTGGTCTCCAGTTATATCAATGACAATTTCACCTATTTCTAGCCAATAGTGAGTTATTTCATTATTTTTTCCTGTAGCAGCCATAACACCTTTTAACTCAAGTTGTGGCCATAATTTCAGAAAATGGTAGGCAAGAAGCATTGAAGAAAGTTTACAGCTCATAACCGGAAAACAATCTATTACAAGCTTGGTTTTCGATTTATCACAATTTTCAAGCAATTCCCGAAACTTTAATGCTTCTTCTTTTATTTCATTGAATGTTGCCATAAATTTTAAACCCTTAGCTGTACATCACGCTTGTATCAGGAGCGCCCCTTACCTGTATATAAAACAATTTTATAAAAGGCACTGTACACGCAAGGTAAATATTTTTCTGCCTCCTTTTATAATTCCCAGTCAAATTGGTGGTTATATAATTATATTTCAAATGGTTGTATTTAAATAACCTAAATGTAATCGGACAAAACTCATAAAGCAAACAGCCTGATGGTCGCTTGGCCGATCAAACGATAGAGCGTTGATAATTTGATTACGCCAAAATCGCTTGGCAATCATACAGTCTGTATCTGTTGGTAATCACACTAATACACATTATGATTACCTCGTATGGTGTTTGAGCCCCTATTTTTTGAAGGAACTCCCCGCTTTTAGCATTACATCACCTCCTTTTCCTCCCGCTGCTCTGGCGTCTTGCGTTCCCGCTCTGGCTGCATTCTCTAATGCCCCTCCGACCCGAACGCCAGCCCAGCCTAAGGCGCTCATCCAAAATGCGGGTAACACCAGAAACATTGTCCCCATAACGAAGTTAATGATTAGGTCGTCCTGTGAGTTCTGTATCCCGGCTAAATTCCAACTGCTGTGAGTATCGCTATCATACAGAGCACCTAGCAGCCAGCTATCTAACCATCTGGCCAGATCCCACCAAAACGTCAGAAAAATGAGAGCAAACTGTGCGAACGTTACGGTGACTACCGTTTTAATATCATAGGCTGAAAAAACGATGATGAGCGGAATACAGATAATCAGCGCCATTAACAATATGGCTTGAACCATTGGCAACGCCTGTCGCATGCTGTCAAACGCGGGAAATGCGGCAATGCCAGCGAAGGCTTGACCGACCGTTGCAGCGGTACGGCTAGCGGCGTTCGCTAACGTACCGTCGATATTGCCGCCAAAACCGGGATAAACCCGCCCATCTTGCGAAACTTGCATATTTCTTGGGCTGACCAGAGAGCGTAAAACGGCTTCTTCATATTCAGCTTTAGATTGCCCCAGCTTTTTTAACTGCTGCCAGACCGACGGTTGAACCAGTTTTAGTGTCCTATCTTTAATGCCGGTTGTGCTGTCTGACCACCATTGTTTACAGCTTGGATAACCTCCGGTACCGGCATCAAAAAGTCCGGCATCCCGGCTGGTATTGTAGGGCCAAGCGCTGCGGGGAGATCGGGCCCGGTCGGTATCATAATAACCCGGTGTATTCATAAAAAATTGTGACCCGATCCATGACACATCAGTACTTTCCGCTGATTTTAGATTCGATTCACGCATCTTCAATCTCGCTAAGGAAGGTGCATAACATTCCTGAACAAAATCTTGTAGCTCTTGAGCTAGGGTAGGATCGCTGATGCGCGTATGCTGAACTTCAAAGCGGATTTGGCGTAAGTCAGGCTGACAGGGGAGCGTCGAACTGGCTGCGTTAGTGACGCCTTTCGACAGTGAATGAACCAGATACCACCACACCGGGACGGCGGCTGTTTTCCCGCCAATCTCACTGGTTAGCGAGCTATAGCCTGATTCTGATGGTTGCGCTACCGTATAGCCGCACTGTTTTGAGCGGCTGATATCATATTGAATGGTGTTTAAATCAACAGTGATCAGCGGTACGCAGGTAAACATAATGACGATCATCGCCATATATGCCACGTTTTCAAACCAGGTTAGTGCTAGTCCGCCCTGATCGCCTTCATCTGCCCCTTGTCCTCTAGCTTTAAGCCAGACGCCAATCAATTTGGCCAGTAGAGGAAAAGCGAAAATGCCGGTTGATGTAATGATGCTCCAAATACCGTTATTAACGGACCAGCCGAGTAATGTCAGAAAATACTCCAGATAGCTATGGGTTATCATGCAGCTACCCCCGTATTCACATAATTAGTGTATTCGCACAGAACGGCGAGAATAGCGAAACAGACAATAATCTTTGTGAACGTATTACTACGCTCTGGATTGTTTTTGGTTAGCACCAGACGGACTTTATACAGTAACCAAACAATCGCCAAATACAGGACTAGTCTCCAGACTAACAGTGGAAGCAGGACGCTATTTAACTGAGTCATAATATTATTAGTATCAGCACTAAATCGTAGACTTAGCCAACCTATCAGTACCATGGCCATAATGATGCCAATGCTTATCGTGATAAATTTTCCTATTCGTCTGATGTTTGGGATCATTATGGTTCCCCTACATGAGTACTATTCAATTTATTCACTCGGCTATCAACATCATCACTACTTTCAACGGCACGGCCCTGTAACGTATCGCGTAGGGTCTTGCGGTTGAGAATGGTGGTCGCAGCGTTATCTGCCAGTGATTTCCTCATATCCATCTCTAATTTGAGCTGGGTGAGTTCCTGATCGAGGATCTGGGAGGAGCGTCCCAGTGCATCTTGGGCTTCTTTTTCATTGGCGATATTTGGTTCTCGCATACCGGCAAGCATGGCTCTACGCGCTAATAGCGCTTGCTCTGTTACCTCAGCAATAGCCATTTCACCCGACAGGCGTTGAACCAGTACTGCTGCATCTGGGTCATCTTGTAGTGCCTCGACCACGCCTCGAGTGAGCATGAGATTCCCACCACTGGCTTTTGCTAAATTCTCTGAGGTTGGCTTGATTTTACCGTTGACCAAATCGGCCATCACTTCAATGATGCGATCTTGTTCTTCCTGAATTAGCGGGTTTAGGCCGACGCCAGCCTGAGCGCCGCTCTTGTTACTGTTGTTACTCCCTTGATCGTTAGTCGGTGCAACGTTAATGGTCTGTTCTCCAACGACTCGAGTCATCCATTTAGCAGCGTCTTCCGGTTTAGTCCATGTTTTACACAATTGCCCCTTACAATCGGACTTATTCACCGTGGACGTGGAATTCGGTTCGCGGCCATTCAGGATATTGAATCCAGCAACCGTGGTGTCGCGGATAAGTTTTATCGGAGCCTGATTTTTGCCGCCGCGCTGTTGGCCGCCAACCCATCTTTTCCCTTTTTCGGCTGCTTCTTTACTGGCCTGCTGATTAGCTCTGACCGCATCTGTTTCTCCTGAGACAATGGTTTGATAGTTTTCTGCTTTAGCGCCTTGAACCCAGGCAGAGCCATACGCGTAATCAGCCATTTTTTCAGCCATGTTTTCGCAGCTTAGTTTCGCTTTATCAAAATCTAACCGACCTTGTAAGACACCATTGGTTAACAGGTCATAAAGCTGTGGATTGGCTCGCTGAATAATCATCGCTGGAAGGCTTGCTACGGCACCGGTCGCATTACTGATGACATCACCCATCAAGTCTTTAAACCCGTCAGTAACACCATTAAGTTGATTTTTAACGGTGGTATTAATATCAAAATTGCCGCACATTAGGTCTGCGTTCCATCCAATCCCCACCGTCAAGGGATTGGTTGAACGCCGTGTTAAAGAAGGAGAAATCGCTGAGCCACCGCCAATCTGATAGTAAACATTGTCAGCAATGGCCCCGTGATTATCGAAACCATACTCATTAGCAGCGCAGGTACTTATGGAGATCGATAAAAGAGCCATTAAGATGCTGGTGCTCAGGACATTTCTTGCTGGAAAGTTGACGTATTTCATCATGATTAACCTCCGGTGCTGCCGAGAAAGGTTTGGCCACGGCGCTGGCAACAGCTATAAGGACGCCATAATGCCCACGCATAGCCGCCGTCAGCGGCGAGTTTGTCTGAGTAGGTATCGAGAGTTGAACGGTCAGGGAATATGGCACAGCTGTTATCGAGTCTAGGTGCCAGCATCTGCCATTTATGGTTGTTAGTTTTTCCCTCTTGTACGGATTCTGGTGGCCAATATCCGGGACTATGACTTGCCGTTAGCGGTAAGTAGACATGAGGTTGCCCTGCGCGCGTCACGATATCCGCGACGCGCTGAGCGATAACAGCTCCTACCTTATAATCATGAGTTTGGCTCAGCGCTCCGGCGCGGGGAAATACATTGCCCCAGAGATCGCCCGTTTGTTTAACCTCACGCTGTCCAGGAATTAGTGCTTCAGGATAGAGACTTTCTGGCAAACCGGTTCGCCAGGCTAACGCATCCAAAGTACTGATAAAATAAGGTTGAAAAGCAGTGGCTGAACCGCTGCAACTGTAACCAAAACCAGACAAAAATTTATAGAATGCTTCACTGCTTGGGTGACCGATAGCATCAGCATTCTTGAATCGAGTCTGCGTTTTTTCATTACTCGGACGTGCATTCGTATTGCCGCCTGATTCAGCAATGATCGGGATGGACACACCCAAAAAGGCCATTTCACTCCACGGGTTATCGCCGGTATTGCTATAGCTGGAAACGACCAGATCGGGAATATAGTGTTTTACTTTTACTGAGGTTTTAACGCTACAACCGTAGGGTGTACAGAGTAGCCAGTAGCAAATGCCAACCACCTTATATTCAAGACAGGGCGCTGAGAGTGAGGATGCAATAATTCCAGCGGTATTGATAGCAGAGGCGGGGAGTGTCACGGTAGCTATCAAAGAGAGTATGAGGCGGAGGCGCATCAATGGCCCCCTTGAAACTGCTTCAGCTTTTCTCTGGCAAGTTCTACATTGGTTGTACCATAAACAACAAACCTACCTTCCATCACAATAGCTGGGACTTTTTCTATGCCTAACGACCAGGCTTTGATAACGCCTTTGAAGGATTCTCTTAGAGCGGCATCTTGTTGTTGCCAATTTTTGGAAGACATGACTTTTTGACTATGCTTTTCCGCCGTTTTGCGATCGGATGGAAGAGAACTAAAGGCGTTGGATATCAGACGCTCAGGATCATCGAGATTGTAGATCACAGTATTTGTTGGAGTGCCTAATAATAGATTATTGTTATTGGTAAAAATGATGGTTTCTTTTGTTTCCGCGATCCCTTGGGAGGTGAATAACATAAGAAAAGTAAGCGTGAGAACTTTTGATAAATTAGATACTGACATAAGGTACCCCCAGTGCAAAGAGGAATAGATGTAACAGTTTGATCTATAGCTCTCAGCAGAAAACCCTATTTTCGCTAGCGAAGGTTTCTTCACAACGTAACAGTACAATGGTGAAGTCTTGTACATAAGTAATGGAGATTAGAAATGCTTTTCGTCAATCGATTGTGGTTATTTCTGATATAATATCTAGAGATACATTTTGTTTCATTTTTTTAACTATATGATTTTATGTTTATTTTTTTATGTGAAGTCGACAGGAAACACATATGGAAAGACATGTAAGGGATAGCAATGGGTGATAACAGCTATAAATTTCAAAAACTAACGCCTATCAGCGACGTTGAGTTGGGCATATATGAAGATGCTATAGACTTTGTTTTTGACAATGACGATCTAAAAAATATTGCAATATCAGGACAATACAGTGCAGGTAAGAGCAGTCTTGTCGAATCATATAAAAAAAATCATCCGCAACTAAAATTTGTTCATATATCACTTGCTCATTTCAGAGCTGCGGATCAGATTAGTACTGATGACCCCAGCAAGGCTATTAATGAAGTTGCGTTAGAAGGTAAGATCCTTAATCAGTTAATTCACCAGATTAATACTGATAACATTCCTCAGACGAATTTTAAAATAAAGAAAAAAATAAAAACTAAAAGTATTTTTATCAATACATTCTTTATGGTTTTATTCATTGCGACAATATTGCATATAACATTATTTAAGAAATGGATTGAATTTGTACCATCTTTATCAGAAGGTGTCTTAACAGATTTTTTAAGGCTATCAACTAAATATGATTCGTTGCTCATAAGCGGTTCTATATGTGCAATTATATCTTGTTTTTTTATTTATAAATTAATAAAAGCTCAAAAGAATAGAAATGTACTTAAGAAAATAAATTTACAAGGTAATGAAATAGAAATTTTTGAAGAGAGTGATGACTCTTATTTTGATCGGTATTTAAATGAAGTGCTATACCTCTTTGAGAACGTTAGCGCTGATGCAATTATTTTTGAGGATATGGATCGTTTTAATGCTAACCATATCTTTGAACGGCTGCATGAGGTAAATAGATTAGTCAATATTCATCGCAAGTTGGTTGAAAAGTCTTGGTTCTCATTTATATATAATAGGTTCTTAGCCAAAAATAAAAAGCCAACATTACGTTTTATCTATTTACTTCGTGATGATATCTTTATTTCTAAGGATAGAACTAAATTCTTTGATTATATTATCCCTGTCATTCCAGTTGTTGATAGTTCTAACTCTTACGATCAGTTTATCTCTATCTTTGAGAAAGGTGATATCTTATCATTATTCAATGAAAGGTTTTTACAAGGACTTTCATTATATATTGATGATATGAGGATATTAAAAAATATCTATAATGAATTTCTGGTTTATTACAATAGATTAAATATCACCGAGCTTGACTGTAATAAAATGCTGGCTATTATTGCCTATAAAAACATTTTCCCTAGAGACTTTAGCGAATTACAGCTTAATCAGGGTATGGTTTTCGCTATATTTAACAGTAAGGAAAATATTGCCAATGATGAAATAAATCGATTGGAGAAAGAAATTGTTACTAAAGAAAATGAAATTAATGAAATAAATAATGAAATACTCGAGTCTAGTCAGGAGGTTAATGTTTTATATGATCATCAACTAATTCCATATAATAATTATCGTCATGGCTATCAGAATGAAATAGCAGATGTAGAGAGAAGAAGAAGTGCTAGAGTGTTGAATGTTGAAAATAGAAGTAATGGTAAATTAAACAGTCTAAATAAGGAGCTTGTTAAGTTAAGAAATGAATTAACTTACATGAGTAGTAAAAGGCTAAAAGAAATTATATCAAGAGAAAACATTGATAGTATATTTAAACTCATCTATACCAATGAAATCGGCGACAAAAGAGATTTTAATGAAATAAAAAGCAGTGAGTATTTTGACTTGCTCAAATACCTTATCCGTGATGGCTATATTGATGAAACCTACACCGACTATATGACCTATTTTTACGAAAATAGCCTGAGTCGGATTGACAAGGTATTTTTACGCAGTATTACCGATCAAAAAGGCAAAGAGCCTACCTATCAACTTAAGAATCCCAAGCTGGTCGTTGCCCGCCTTCGAGAGGTGGATTTTGAACAGGAAGAGGTGCTTAATTTTGATCTATTAACTTACCTGCTTCAGACGCCAGCTCATGTGAATTTAATAAAACGCTTATTTAAACAGCTTAGAGAGAACAAAAGCGTTGAGTTTATTCGCGACTACTTTGAAGCAGAGAGAGCCCAGCCTGGCTTTATTAATCGATTAAATATGCTGTGGCCTGAGTTTTTTTCTTATGCTCTTAAAGAGAGTGAGTTTTCTGCTGATTGGGTTAAACGCTACTCGATAGGCACATTTTATTATTCTGCTAGTAATACCATTGAGGCCATCAATATTGATGATTGCCTAACTGACTACCTCTCTGATTCGGCGGATTATTTAGCAATAGCAGAGCCGAAGGTTGACAAGTTAATTAGTGGTTTTAAGCTGCTTGGCGTCTCTTTTGCCAGTATTAATTTTGAAAGCGCAAATAAAGCACTCTTTGATATGGTTTATCAGCATTCACTTTATGATATTAATTTTTCCAACCTGACCTTAATGCTGAGTGAGGTTTATCAGCTTAACAGTGAAGATGATATTCGCCATAAGAACTATACGTTAGTGATGTCACAGCATGATTCTCCCTTGGCTAGTTATGTTAATAACCATATTAGTGACTATCTGAATATGGTTTTATCTAGTTGCGATGGTTCAATCGTGGATGATGAAGCTATTGTTTTATCTGTTCTCAATAATGAGGAAATATCGGATGAGCAAAAAGATAGGTATATAAACTATTTGCAAACTTCCGTGACCTCTCTCAGTGAGGTCGAGAACAAATCCTTATGGTTATCGCTACTGGATAAAGATATAGCAGTTTGTTCTGAAGAAAATATAGTGTCTTACTTTGCAAATATTGATGGATTAGATGATTCACTTATTGGATTTATCAATAGAACGGATGCAGAGTTGGATTTTGCAAGTATTGATATTGAAGATGAGCAAAAAATTAAACTGTTTAGAGCGATTATTATCTGTAACGATTTATTAAATGATAAATATGAGAAATTAATTTGTTCGCTAAATCGTATTTATAGTTCCTCCTTTGGTGTCAAAGGTATTGTAGGTGATAAATTCAAAATATTAGTGGATAAGAAAATTATTCGTATAAGTTTGGATTCACTTAAATTTATACGAGAAAACTATCCTGAACAGCTTTTCTATTATATCAAACAGAATGTCGAAACCTACGTTGAAATAATGACGGAAGAGAGCTTTGTCTTAGATGAAGCTATGTCGATACTTTCTTGGAACGTTGATGATGATATAAAAATTAAGCTACTCGGGTTTGTTAAAGTACCGCTTATTATTAATAGCAAGGAATATTCCCTTGCCGTTAATGATTATATTTTAGAAAATAATTTTGAACCAGACGAACTCTTAAGTTTGACGTCATCATATAAAACATGGGGAACCTCCACTCAGTCACTCATTCTGAGTCGAGCAATAGAGTATATCTCAACATTGATAACAATCCCCAATTACATTTCTGAACCGTTACTAAAAGACCTGTTTACCTCAGAGAATCTGGATAAGCAGGATAAAATAGCACTATTAATCGCCTTATTACCGAATAAGGATTTGAGTAAGACGGTCTGTAAAGAGTATCTTGATCTGCTTGGTTTATCGGAGTTTAGTAAAATTTTGGGGCGAGGCAAGCCTAAGATTGAGGTCGATGCAACTAATCAACGTTTATTAACAGCATTAAAAGATAATCATTTATTCTATGATTTTGAAGAGGATAAGGAAAATCCCCCTTATTATAAAATAATAAGGCGACGCTCTATGTTTGATTCAGATACATAGTGTTATATATTTTTCGACAGTTTGGGCACTTTCATGGTGCCCAATTTTTTACGCTGAAATCTACGTAGCTAATCCTCTAAACCCATCAATATTCTTAGCCACCATCAGTGCGGCATCCAGTTCACTGATTTTATGTTTCAGCATAAGCTGTTTACGCTCCGCTTTTTCATGCTTTTCTGTCATTCCAAGCGCCAGATAAATACTTGGCGGTACGACGCGGAACAGTGCTTCAACCTTATGGCTAAGCACCACGCCTTCAGTGTATTTACCCTGTGCTTTGGTTGCCGATAATAACAATAACCGCTGTTCTTCGGTCAGGGATTTGAAACGACTAATTTGCTTAACTTCGTCCGGCGGCATGACCAGTAACTCCCACCACTCAATCATATTCAATAGCTTCTCTGCATCAGCCGGGAAGTCGGCCAGATTCTGGGTTGCCAACCACAGCCAAACGCCTAATTTACGCCACATCTTAGAACCTTTGGTGAGGAACTTAGCCAGCAGCGGATTGACGGTAATAATATGGGCTTCGTCGGTAATATTAACGATAGGGCGCGATGAGTGCTGGTTTTTCTCGCCCAAATTATTGATGTGATTAATCAGGGAAATATAGGATATCGCAAGTTGTGCTTCATAGCCCTCGCGAGCAAAGGTAGCAAAGTCTACCAACGTAATGTCAGCGTCTGGCCATGTCTGACCCTCACGATTAAACAATTCACCCTCAAATCCGGAGCAAAATAGCCCCATTGATTCTGCCATTTCATAGGCTCGGTTTCGGCGAGACTC
This sequence comes from Limnobaculum zhutongyuii, assembly GCF_004295645.1. Taxonomy (NCBI): domain Bacteria; kingdom Pseudomonadati; phylum Pseudomonadota; class Gammaproteobacteria; order Enterobacterales; family Budviciaceae; genus Limnobaculum; species Limnobaculum zhutongyuii. The sequence goes on along the minus strand of NZ_CP034752.1, from coordinate 2,894,439 downwards.
GGGCAGAGTGTTATCGTGAGATAACTCAAACAGGGCATCCCGAATATCTTGCGTTAAGGTCTGCCGTTGCTCCTCATAGGTTTTATGGGCTGCATTCATAATCGCTTGCCGAATCATGGCTCTATCCGGACGGGTTAGTCTGGCATCTTCTCTGGCTTCACCGCCGGTGATCATTAGACGTGCCGTGATCTCCATTTCACCAAGAATGTCGCGTTGAGCGTCTCCGTCATCTTCATTGGTATTTTCTTCGGTCTCATCCTCAAACTGTTCGACTTTAGCGGGGTCTTCACCCATCAGACGCCAAGAGTCGGCAAATAACGGCAGGGTGATGCCGGAACCGGGTTTTAAGCTGATCTTATTAACCGTCAATCCGTAGCGTTCGGCATAGTCAGCGGTGAGACCAAATGAGTCACCGGCTTCAATGATAAACAGATGTGGGCGATGGAGCGCCATCAGTTGAGCTATTTTACCGTTCAGCGTGGCTGATTTACCGGCCCCAGTCGGCCCTAAAAGCAATAGATGTCCATTTTGCGATCGATCATTTTTGTTTAAGGATCGAAGGTTAATGGCGAACCACCCCGGTTGAAGTAACTGACTCCTGGATTTCCGGTGCCAGTCTCTCTGCCGAAAAAAGGCAGTAAGTTAGCCATGTGCTGAACAAAGTTAAATTTGGTATACAGGTTACGTTTGTCTCTGGCGGGTTCAAAGCACATCGGTAGCCAGCGGAGATAGGCACTCAGCGGCGCGACCTCATCATTTTCCTGAATAGGCACTAAAGAGGCATTGAGTAAAACATTGTTCAGCTCTCTAACTTGTTTTTGCAGTAACTGAGTATTTTCAGCGGTTAAATAAAACGCTAATGCGCTGCGATACATCTTGTGGCCATCTTTGAGATAGGTTTTTACTTCCTGACAGTCCGATTTTGTGTAGATCGAATCAGTATTTTCACCAATAGCTCGGTCAGCCAGCTTATTCAGATGCTCTTCAAGCTGGTCCTGTGGATAGATGACGATAGTCATGCTCATAATTGTGGATTCAGGCATTAAATCGAATAAGGCATTAATCCCATCACCTTTGCGGTTCTCTCCTGTGATATGCCCGACTCTCGGCGCTTTGCGTAAGCGATCTACCACCACAACCCGGTGAGGTCGAGCATCAAAATACCAGTTACCCTCTTTACTGTTTGACGCTGGTTCAGTAAACAGCAGCGACTCGGCAAAATCGGTCAGAACTGGCAGATTCTGAGCGTCCTGTTCGGCATACCCGGCGAGCTGATAAAACTGTTGCCGATCTTCAATAAACGCTGGGGCAGGATTAAACCAACGCAGCAGCCAGTCATGAACCTGCGCTGCCGACTGGCGGTGCAGTTTGAGGCCTGCGCCTTTGAGTGCGCCGATGATGCGTTCACAAATATTGTTGAGTGCGTCTTCCGGTGTCTGCCCTAGCAGGGTGGGATCGTTGTTAGGAATATAGCGATAGATAACCATCCGGTTTCGGCGCAATTGCCCCCGCCACGGGGTTTTTGTCACTACATCGTCAAAGAACAATCCGTTAGGTTTTGATATGTTATGCAGGTGCCGGTCCATCTGATTCAGCCATTCCTCAGTAAACGCGCTGCCTTTGGCCTCGGGGACTACATAATTACGCAGTGTCTGCATATAAGAGGAGAAGTCACTTTCATTTTGACAGTAGAACTGAACAATCCATGGATGGTTGTCTGTCTCTTCGAAACTGTCTTGCAGGGCATGGGTAATGATATCCCTGACTTCTTCCAATCGTGACTCTGCCCGACCTTCGGTGCCGATGGGCGTTATCTCATAAACTGCACCAACGCTGTGGCCATCATCAAGCAAGAGCGTTTCACTGTGACTTTGATACTCAACCCACGGCAACAAATCGACAAAAGATTGCCCTTTGGCATAGAGAAAATTCACATCAGCCTGCGTTGTTTTACCACTGCGTACCGGTCGTTTTTGGCCTGTTTCAGCAGGTTGAGTTTCGGCATCTTTCTTTATTGAGGCATGAAATAATGATTTCATTACAACTCTCCTGTTCGTTCGCCTGGTAGAGCGTACTCAACGCGGCTATGTAGCGAAAAAACGGTGGAATAGCCGGGCACTGGCGTCGTTCCCTTACCGGTTAAATGAGGGAAGACATACATGACCAAATCAGGGTTCGGCAGGCGTGGAAAAAGTTGGTTAACTTCATTTTCCGCCGTACGAGTATACTCCCGCTGGGCAGCGGTCATTGTATCCGGTGATGTTAGCGGTCGTCGTAGCTGAGTGCGCATATCGAGTAAGGTTTGAGAACCACCGGCTTGCTGATGCCACAGATCCAGCATACTTTTGCCATTTGTCGGCAGGATATCTTCTTGAGAGGTACTGCAACCCACCAAGGTGATGGTGAGTATGAGTAAAAGTGTTTTTTTCATGTACTCACCTAATCCAGTTCTGCGTTGATATTAGTGGCATCGTCATATTTAACTTTGCGGCCCTGTTGCTCATAATCAATGGGGATCTGCTTGCTGATATGTATCGCGATAGGATGGCCCGGAGGGACATACACAGCATCAAACATTTGGCCGTAACGTTGCTTAAACCAATCACTGGTCTCTTTTAAGCCGCCCCCGAGCATCTGACCAAGAACATACTGGCCGCTGCTGCCAGTGACGGCAGTTGTTACAGAGCTGCCATCGACGACGGTGGTCGTATTACCATTGGCAAAGGCATCGGCGGCAGCGGCTGAACCTGACAGCAAGAATTGGCTGCCGATATATTCAGCTGCGTTGGATTTTCTCGTACCCGGTACGCAGGGTAATCCCTGTGGATCGGATATCCAGCCAATCACACTGCTTTGCTGGCTATCACCACTATTCTGCGCTTTGTCTGAGGCTGGAGGGACGGTACGCACTGTTCCGTCACGGAATACGAAGGTGATTGAATGAACATTGCCCCTGACGCATGAAAGCGTCCAGTCGCCGGAGGCTGAACCTGACATAACGGCTCCTTCAACGTCGGGCAGTTCAATCCCGTTAGCAGTCAGGTTATCTCGACCTATCAACACCTTAAATGGATACGGGTCGGTTACCGTGCCGTTAATTGGCACTCGGCCAAGTAGGGCGGTCATAGCGACGGAACCCATCAACGTTGAATTTTCAGGGAGTGTGTAGACAGGCTTCGCATCTTCAATATCCCGCTCGCCTTTGAGTGCTGCACGAAATTCCTTTTGATCTTGACCTAATTCAGAGTCATCAAGAGATTTAAAACGGGTAGGGAAGCTGAAACCCGGAGATGATTTTTGGGCATCATCATTAATGGCATCCTGAGGCTCAATCCAACGAATGTTATTGCCCGATTGGTCGGGTAGATCGCTTGACTCTAAACCCAGACCGATAGGTAAATCCCCCGATAGATGGTTACTACTGGTCAGCTTTTCTAAACGTGATTGAAACTCATCAACCAGTGAGTTTTGTTGAGAACGCATTTCACCCCGCAGCGTATCCCGCTCAGAATTAAGTGCGGACGCTATTCGAGTATCAACGCTCTGCTCTCGTTCTCTAAGAAGCTGGTTTTCTTTTAGTAGCGTGGAATTGTTGGTTTTAATCTCTTGGAGTTCACGCCTATATTGTTTCATTTGACCCACTAACGTCGCCACCGTATCGGCAGCGGTATCACCGTCAATACCGAGTGCTTGCAGCTCCTCATCGGTTAAGTCAGCCACCGCAATTGACACTATCTTTTGATTATCCGAATCTGGTGACGGCGCATTACAGGATTTAAGTCCGATAAATATGGCCCCTAAAACAGCAATAGGTAGGATCAGCTTGAGCATATTATTGGGTTTCAGCTTCATGGCTTTGCTCCCAATTTGTTACTGGTTTCAGGGACTGGCTCTGGTAGAACCGCTTGTTCTGCCCCATGGTTGCGAGTCACTAAATACACCACCGTTGTGTCTTCAGGCGTTCCGATTGCCCCTAACCAAGCGTGCTGGAATGTGGCAGCATAAAAATGGCCTTGGAGCGCCCTGGGGTCGAGAGCAATTCGTTGGCGACTGGTATTTTTTAGCTTAATTGCAGTAACAACATAATTGCCGCTACGCCAGGCATTGAGTGGGGTTGCGATGATAGGTTCACTGGGCAAGAGCGTTGAAATAGTAGCAGGGAGTCTGACGGATACTTGCTGAATTCCTGGTAATGCCTCGATGGTGCGCAAAGGGGCATACAGACTTTGCGCTGCATAGCGCGTCAGGGCAACCGGCTGTGGAATAGAAAGCGTGTAGGGCTGCTCTGGTTGAGCCTCCGATGCTGTGTTTTGAGTTCCCCGCCCCCCATCTTGCTGATTGCTGAAAACACTATCACCGTAAACTAACTTAACTGGTTCAAGCACCGTTTTACCGACTTTAGCACTGATATCGAGCAGTATTAACTCACCATTTTCTACGTTCCGCAGCTGTAAACGGCTGGGGGGAAATGGCTCGTTGGCCAGTAGATACACTGTACCACCGGCGCTCTGTAGCCGAATTTTACCGTCAAGGCTGGCTGGATAGCCGATTCGAACGTTTCTATCAACGAAAATGATCCGCTCTTGATCCACGTTTAAACTAATTTGCAGAGGAATGCGTTCCCATTTCATCAATTCAACCGCTTGGGCACCGGCACTGATTAAAACCGATAGGAAAATGAGGATATGTTTCATTTATCCGCTCCTGAAGCTGGGGCAGCTTCTAATCGCTGTGGGTTAGCGGAGTAACAGTCGATGGCTAATCCCCATGGATTATTTTCTGCATCCACGTCATAGCGTACAACTTTGATGGGATAACGAACGAGAGCCCGTTTAACCGGCTCAGAACGGTAATATTCATCGACCGTCAAATCGAGCGTAACTAACCAGTTGTCCCGGTCGATAACTTCGACACGTTTGTTATTGAAACCTCTGCCCGGGATCTCATAAGTCCCTCGGACACGATCTCTTAGCTCACCGGCGTCACGCCGATAACGATAATCTTGTTCTAATTGAGAGTGGCAAGCGGGTGTCAGGTAAGCATTTAACGATTGCAGGTTACGGGCGTAGTCAACGTCGCCATTGGTTGGCCAGCGGTTGAGCTGCTGAAAAATATAAAACGTAAAGGCGTAGACACTACCGGGAGGGACTTCCCACCAGGCTCTGGTGCTCCCGGCTCGTAAGTCTGGAGGATTATGAATGGTTAAATCTCGTGGTGCGGTTTGCCATCCGTACCACAATCCCATGGCGATGATCAGAATAATAACCAGACCTAAACGCAGCGAGTTGATATGAGAATCTCGGGCGGCCAGTGCGTGTTTAAATTTGCTCATGGCTTAACTCCGTTTTATTGACCAAATGGCGCCGAATTGAATTAATCGCGTATCACCAAACCCACGTCGGGCGAACCATGCAGCAATTGCCAGATAGAGCCAGGTATCTGGCCTGCCGCGTTTAAGGCGTGCAAAGTATTTACCGCCCCATAAAATAGCTAAGGCCGCAAATAGCAGGGCGCAGGTGGGTATGAGGGGCCAGAGTTGCAGAGCTATAGCGGGAATAACGCCGAAAAATAACCCGCTAAAGAACCCAAGCAAGAAGGCGATAAAAAGCTCGCTGGTGGTGAGACCCCGAAATACGGACGGTTCTCTGTTGAGTCGGTCGGGTAAAAAGTCGATTGAGGCCATATCAAAGTATCTCAGAGGCTTTGGTCAGCAACCAAATAATGACAACCAGCAGAACAGCACCTACACCGGCGATAGCCCCAAGGTCTTTCCACTGCTTTTTACCCGTTTGGACTTCTGCGTAGGTTGCGATACAGCTATTAGCAACTGAGAGAAATCCGACGGCACAGATCCCCAACGCCAAGAGAATGACAATATCGTAACCGTAGTTTTTTATGGTATCGACGATCCCTTTGCCTTTACCTCTAGAGGGATCTTCCATGGTGGGTAAGTCGGCTCGGGCCATGACGGGAGTTAAAAAAATGATGACGCTAACGATAGCGCGTTGATATATCTGAACGATAAATTGTATAAAAGATATACGCATGCCATGTTCTCCATTAGCTTAAGGCGAGCCATAAGCAAAATAAAATAAGTAATACTGTGCGCCCGGTGATACTGCCGAGCTGTTTCCAGCTAACCTGTCCCGAACTTATCCCTCTAAAGGCGGTAATCAGCACCCAGGCGGCAAACAAAAACAACGAGGCAGAGAAAAGCGCGAGTAGCATCAGGTTCATCGATTCAGGTTTGGCGTTACTGCCAGCTTGAAATGCCGCAGATAAGTCAGCGCTGTTCATCGAACGGTTTCTCGTCGGTATTCACCCACCAAGGGAATAGGTACTCGGGGTTGAGCTCGTGAAGGCGATAGATATTGTTCAATGCCGGAACGCATTAGTTGGATATCATGATGGATCTGCGGGTAATCAAAGAAAAAACGTTGCTCAGTTACATTGGATTGCGCCGTCTGGTGGGCTCTTTTCAGCGTTGATTCAATTTGAGCTAATTGTTTTAAAGTAAGAGCGAGTTCTTCATTCTCACTGGCATGGAGTGGCAGATTAAATGATGCGCTAATCAATAGCACTAACCATTTAGAACAGCGCATAGAAGGAGCCTCCTGTTGACGATAAGTGAGTCAACAGGATGGCGTTAAGATAAGACTATTTCAGTGGGAAATTGAGTTTTGGTTTAGAAGAGTTTCTATTTTATGTTTAAAAGTTCATCACGAGCTTTAGGTTCTAATAGTCCACATGAAATTAATTCTTCAATATCTTTAGGCCTACTTTGTAATGATTTCAATTGAGCTTTAAGATATACCTCATTCCATCTCAATTGCTCAATGTCAATTTCATTTTCAGCTAAAGGTGGAATATCAAATACAATATCGCGAATTGAATAAGCTTTAACTGGAGCCATTGAAAATGGTTGTTTAGGCTCAAAGGGGGAAAGTTTATTTCTAAGATCAATCAGTTTTGGTAAATTATTAGCTGAGTCAACCATATTTTGTGGGTTTTTTTCTCCATTCAATTCTCTAGCTTGAATTTGAATTCTTGATTTTATAGCTGTAGTACTGGGTAAAATATAATCTCTCAATAGAAAGTAATATTCAAGCTGTCTTAACATTGCATTTTTACCCAATAAATATGAGTTTTTCATACTGTCTTGCCAAAAAGATTTATCTAAACCTTGATTCTGCGTAGGACACGCATGTTTCAATGTTCTTATAACATCTTCTTCAAACATATTAATGCTAGTTAGTGTTATTAATGTTTGCCTGTAATCTTCATGCATTATTTTTTTATGGCATCAATTTCTTCTAAACTAACTGAGCTAAGAAATACAGATGAGTCTTCAATATGTTTATCAAAATTGGCCAAAGCTGACTCGATAGGGGTAATACAGCTTTCTTTAAATTCTTGGCTAAATATGAAATTGCTTTTGTTAAGTTCTAAATAACAGCTAGAATATGAATCACCTAATTCATTCGTTAAATCTAAAGCCTGATTAAGCGAGGTTAGTGATAAGTTTTTTTGTTGTAGCTTGTCATTTTTGTACTCAGAATACTGTTTTACTCCAATATAACCAACGAGTAAGAGAATGAAAATAAAGAATGAGCGTAAACACCACTGAGTGATGGTGAGACGTTGAAACCAATGCCCATAAAAACTTTTTTGAATGTCAGGATACAAACCTATGTGATCGCATATTGTATTCCATCCCCACAGAGATATTTCACATTTACCTTGTTCTAGACGTTCTTGGGTTAACTTTACTACATATTCTTGGATTTTTCGGTCATCGGGTGCAGTGGTTAAGATAATTAAATGATCAATTTTTCGAGGAAATTTAGAGATATCTTTGATAATTTGATCAATTTCTTTAATCGAAAAGTTTTGTCCAAAACCATCACCTTTGCCTTTACACTGTAATGCAATGAATTTGTTATTTTTTGTAAGAGTATATAAGTCAACACCATTCTGAAATTGGCCATTACGGCCCCAACGTTGAAATTGCTTACCATATATTTTACTGAGTAATGCTCTACAGAGTCGTTCAAAATGTTGCCAATCTCTTGAAGGGGAATAGCTTGCTGAATGGGGCATATCGTACTAGTCCTTATACGAATGAAGTTTGTTTATTGGCTTATATTAGCTCACTCTATAAAGATGAGGAAATTCACGTTAACTTATTAATTATAAATATTTTTTAAATGCTCCCGTAGTAATTGACACCGCCAACCCCAGTCCTAACGCACCCGGTAACAGAATAACATTCGGATGTACCGAAAACGGTAACGCCAGATAAAGCAACCAGGCCGTGATGAAGATAGGGCCGATGGTGCGTTTGGCATGGTGATAGATAAAGCCTGATTCGTAGCCTGAACCAAACCGCCTGATATCGCGTCGTACCAGTCCATCCACTAAACCAACCAGTACGGATAATCCAAATAGTGGCATAGTTAATACCAACAAGGTTAACCGTAAAATAAACGTCATCGTAATGTAGAGGGTGGCATGAATATAGGCATCAAAGTAGTAGTAGAGCGCATAGCTGAGATTCTGGTTATCTGAGGTTTTGATGTTACTTATCCAACCGGCGATACCGGTTTTTACAAACAGCCAATAATAAGATCTTTCTAGGAGGAACTCTGCCTGCTGGAGCGGTTCAGAGATTAGCAGGCTACGGGTAAAATCGTGAGAAAACCATTGCAGTTCAGCACGCATCATTTGTCGACTGTGTTCCGCGCCTAACTCGGGCCAGAATATGGCGATGCCTATCCATTCAATCAGTAGGCTGAGGAACAAGGAAGTAAATAGGAGCGCGATGATTTTACCCAGCAGCGAGAATGCGGATGAGATAAGACCTTGTCGCTTTTGGGGTAAATTGTTATTAGGCACTGATTCAGACATCATCGACCTCAGCGCTGGCATTATCATCTGCTAGTGCTTTGAGTAGCGCTTCTGTACTATTTTGGTCAGAATCTGAGCTCTCTGGCATCACTGCTCCGCGCCACCATTGCTCGCCGGTTCGGTAGTTCTTCTGCATATAGTCTGCAATTTGTAAGATATTATCTGGCATAAATTCATCATTACCGGCGGCAGGGAGTGGCATTCTAATTTTCCATAGCTGACCGCCTTCAAGCAGACCAAATGCCTGTCCTTTCGGTAGTTGGATAATGGCTGAGGGATCAATTAACGGAACCTTGACGGAGCTGACACGGTCTTGAGTATTACTGACAAAGTCGCTTTTACTGAACGGATCAGACGAATCAGTGACGCCGGAGATCACCGTGTTGGTCAAAATATCGACTTCATGAAGCTGACTCGTTAGTAGCTCTGCGGTAGCCGTTTCACGAACGCGTAGCATAATCAGGTTATTAAAGTTGCCGATAACCTGACCGGCTTTTGCCGCATTACCTATACGAGCTTCAATATCTGATAGCGTTTGAGTGTACGCTGTAACCTGTATTCCAGCTCCACCACCTTTATTGATCAATGGGATAAACTCATCACCCATAAGCTCATTGAATTCATCACAGTGGAGATTGATCGGTACTTTTGATTGATTCTCTTCGGGTAGGCCATCATTGACACCAAACTTGTAGATATGACCAGCGACAGAAACCAGATCGGCAAACATACTATTACCAACCGCAGAAGCCACTTCAGAATCGGAAAGTGCATCAAGGCCCACGTAGACCACGCCACGTTTACGAATAATCTGTTGCCAGTCAAAGATAGGTCGAGAGTCATTCAGGTCACTATAGTTAGGGGCCAAAAGCTGTGCCGTTTTACCGGTAGTGAGTTTTTCTAACAACGGTAAGAGTGATGCTACTATTTTGTCAAAATAGGTTTTATCGTAGCGAACGGCAGATCGTAGGCCGTCCAATATAGGGTCATAAACCTTAGCCATCGCAAGATATTGCTCCAGAGCAACAACGTGCTTATCCCTTCCTTGAAGGTTACGTGGGGTATTTTTATCATTAATTTTCGATGTAAGCTGAACGATGATTTCCCACGCTTTCGGTTCATGCTTTGGTAAGTAGTATTTGGCATATTCAATGAAAAGATCGTCGATATTGACGACGTGCCGGGCAATTTGCAGATAGTCCGGGCGTCGGCCAAGTTCGACTAATGCTCTGGCGATAATATTAACGAACCGCCAGGCGAATTCGCGGAATGCGGCGCTGTTCCCCTCACCGGAAAGTTGCCCAGCTATGCGGGATGCCACTTCGGAGATACGACCAAACCGGCCGACAGCGTTGTAACGAGACGAAATATCAGGCCAACCGAGGTGAAAGACATAAAATTCATCTTCACGTCCTGCTCGTTTTGTTTCAGCGTATACGCGCTTGAGTAAATCTGCATCGCCTTTTGGATCGAAAATAATGACCACTTCACCCCGACGAATATCTTGCGTAATAAGCAATTCGGCTAATCGGGTTTTGCCGACGCGGGTTGTTCCCATAACCAGAGTATGACCGACGCGCTCACCAAGAGGGAGCGTTACGTCTATTTCATTTAATTCAATGCCATGTATCAGAGGGCTACCGCCAACCGGTGGCAGGGGGCGAAAAGGGTTGAGAATACTATCCTGAGATAGCGCTTTGGTTAGCCAGAAGGCTCTATGCTCACACAATTTTTCTAGCTGCCGGGCATAATAATAGTGAGTGCTCGGATTAACATAGGCTTCAACCTCGGGACGGCGACAGGTATGGAGTCGCTGGGTATGTTTTTGTTCCCAACGAAAGCCACGGCCAATAAATAGCTGGCGATAGCTTAAAGGCACCTGAGCGCTGGTCATAACATAACGAGGTAGGCGGCGGATATTGCGCCGGTAACGTAATATCCGCAATCCTTGATTAGCGCGAACAGCGGCTAAAGTCGCAAATCCCAGCGCCACGGTGTAACTGACGTTAGGCGCGAGTGCCAGTGACCAAGGGGCGGCTATGCAGATATACCCGGCGGCAGTTGCCGCACCGGCAGAATAAAGCTCTACGGCGGGTCTAAGCAGGGTTTCGATAACGTGACGATCGCTCATTCGCTGTTTTGAGCCGCTGAAGAGGATGATGCTTCGAGGGTTATTAGATGCGGTTGGTCTGTATCAATTTGCTGATTTTCGCTTAACGCTGATGCAATTTCCTGCTCCAGACATTTCCGCAGCGCCGGGTTTGAGTATTTTTTAGGTGAAAGCCGCATTATTGCTCCAGCCCGGTTGCGGTAATTAAGACGGGATAATGAGTGATATTCAAACGCGATGCTAAATCATCGCCAGAGGTTGGATAGAGACTGATATTATCAGCAATATTACGCAGTGCAGCGAGACCAGAACTGTCAGACACATTGACGATCAGACCGGTTGCATTCAGGGTCTGTAGCATGGGTAATCGTTCTTTGAGCCAACGTTTAGAAAGAGGGTCATTACCTACCAAAAAAATCGGGATCATACCGGGGAGTGAGTGTTTACGGTTTGCCAGCGTACCCGGCGTCAGCTTTTCAGAAATAACCGGCAGAAAGTGGTTTTCATCAACTGAATGAATATCTGCCGGTAACGGTAGTTTTCTGTCAATAGCATTAATACCTTCAAAATAGGGTGCGGTAGCCTCTCCGCCTAAATCAGCAACAACGGTTAATGCCGCCTGAGCGGTTATTGAGTAGATAAGCAGCATGAAGATAAAATAGCGTTCCATAATAATCTCTTCTATTGAGTGACGGTTTTAAGGTGGCGCTGTACTGCCAAGCGGTAGGTTTGTGCGGGTCGGCCACCGGCGGGTCGGTGATAGCAAGCGGCAGCATTTAGCCAACTGCCACGCCCCTGAGACTGATAGCATTCATTGAGAATTTTGGCGGTAACATGCAGATTTTTATACGGCGAGAATCCTTCACAACTGGATTGATAATGGTGACCGTTATAGCCGAGATTGGTCTGTCCCAGTCCGACATCGATGCGCTTAAGCCGTGTCGACCGCATAAAACCGGTCAATGCAATACAGGCGTCTTTTTGTGTTGGATACCGGTAGCCTTTGCCTGCAACGTTAATGGTCCAAGGCCACGGCCTGATACCTTGTCTAAGCTTGGTTCCACTTTCAGTTAAAGCGATGGCGTACAATATTTCAGCGGGAATATTGTATTGTGCGGCCACTTGCTTATAGCCCACAGGAACAGCATTTAGGGAAGCAAAGGATGATGATAGGCTAGCGAATAGCGTCATTATTATTATGGCGAGACGAGTACCCATTCACTCCCCCGTTTTTGTATCAGTGCTGGCATTTTTCCCTGACCGAGCGTTAGCCAGCGACCATCGTCGTGGTTCAGGGTAATTTCTGCATTTTTGACTCTGTGGGTATCAATGCCTCGTTTCAATGCCCAGGTTCGAATTCGGTTATCGTCATTCTGACTACCCACTAGGTAAATATCGACGGGTTTTCCTGAGGCTAATAGCGACCTTAGCTGTGAGTCACAACGGGGGCATTCATCAGAGGTAAAGTAAGCCAATCGGCCTGAACCTGCTATGTCGAATTGTTGCGCTGAGTTTATGGGGGTTAGGGTAGGGAATAGCTTTTTCCAGGCTCGGTCATAAGCACGCTGAAATGCCAATTCTTTCTCAACGCGTTGAAACTCTTTTTGAACCAACAGTTCAGCATATTTATCGCGTTCGGCCTCATTTTCTGACTCGATACCTAACGTTGTCAGGGGATCTAATCCTGGTGACCAAATGCCTCGCTCACTGTCTTTGAGCCGTTGATAATGTTGCCACTCAGTTTCACTTAGGCCCCAACGTTGCGCATCAATAATTGCCGGAGTTTCAGTCGATATCGCTTGTTTGATAGATTGTTTTTTTGACGAGGTGGTATCGGCATAGCTGTTACCAATAAGGATAAATAGTATTCCGCCAGTAATGAGCGTCTTCACTTTCATTGCGATGACTCCTGACTTATAAGGGATGTCGTTATTTTTTGTCTACCGCGCTGAAATGTTGCCGAACGGGATGACAGATTGGTTAATACCCATCCATCAATAGACTGCTGACCGATAGCAATATGGCTAAGTTGAGCAAGCTGGTTAAATGTATTGGGGGCAACGACGGCAACGGCGTTCCCACCGCGTAGTTCAATGCCGGTCAAGACAAAGGGTAATTTGGGCTTGAGAGAAGGGCGCGATTTATTAAGGAGAGGATTTTGTTTGATTGCTGGCGGTGTTTCTAACGGTACTTTAGCCGACGATATTTTTATCGCCTCTAAACTGCGTACAGATTCCTTAAGTTGCTGCAATATAGAATCATGGGCTTCAATTTTAGTATCTATGGCATCAATACGATGATTTGCTGTTTGAGTCGACTGGCTTAACTCAGCCTGAATTGCAGCAAATTGTTGTTGAGATAACGCTTCGATTGACGAGATTAAGCCAGACAGCTGCTGATTATCAGCGGTGTTTTGACCTATCGTTAACGTTGCTGATGTAAGCTCATTTTCTATTTTTTCAATCGCGCTGAGTGTAATGGTAGGTAAGCTAGATAAGTGCTTAACTTGAATGAAGTTATAAAGAGTAGCGACAGAAAGAATGAATAGAATGCCGATTTTTAGGCTATTAGCATGACGATGTAGTTTTACCATAGCGGATATCCAACGTTGAATTTTAGTTACGATGTTTGATTTAGTGCATCGCGACAATAAACAACTCAAATCGGGTCAAAAAGAGAAAAGCCATTAGATGAATGAGCCTACATACTTGTCATATTTCAAGTCGTAGGCGCATTCGCTTCGTTACTCAAACGGTTTTTAGAGTAGGGCATACCGTTCTGCTGGTGTCATTTACCTTCACTTCCCACGCTGGCCCGACTAAAACAGCTAATGCCTGATGTAGTCGTATTGGCCCCATAGAGCGGTGAATCGCGGGTAAGGGGTGTTGGAGTAAGATACTGGCTTGGTCATTAGGAGAGCACAGGCTATAGCCGGTATCTTTGAGTACATATTGCATGGCAGCGGCAACAGAGACATTTAATTGAGCGGGGATTGAATAGCTAATTATCTGCTGAATGGGATACTGCTGAGCCTCTGTAGGGGAAATGGAAACCAACGTATATTGCCCATAACGTATGGCTTCTATCGGTGGTTGAGGCTTAACATTGTCTTTAACTGGCTGGGGGCTCGTAGGGCTGGTACTTGCAGTACAACCGAACAATGCTGAAGTGAACACCAATATAAAAATCGAGAATAGCTTCATAGACGATCCTTTCTTAGATAAATAAAGAGTTGGATTAGAATGAAGTGAGCATTTCTTTGGCGCAGTAAATAACTCAATTTCTAATTGAAATATAAAGGTGTGTTATTATCGATCTAACTAAAAAATAAAGGGTTATTGTGGTTGGGTATTATCGTGAGTTATCACTTTATGATAAATCTATCCATGCTGAATCTGCCCAGAGTACTGACAATTTTAGTGTCGGAGGTGTAATGGGAGTAGCGGTTGTCCAAGTTTCACTAGATATGTTGCGTGATAGAATTGCCGAAGGCATCAGGGAAAACACAAAATCGTATAACGTTCCTGCTGTTTGCGTTAGGGTTGGAATTCAAAAAAGTGTACAAGACGGTGATGCCGATGAGGCTTTTAGAAGTCGGAAAGTCTATGTTAAAAGCCGATTAATGGAGTATGACCAACCAACTTTATTGGCTATTGCGGAAGCTGTTCTGAAAGAATTTGATGCTCCAAGATTAGCGGAAGTCTTGAGCGAAATGACCGTGCATGCCGAATACCGAATCACTGAAATTACTCGTCGTGATATCCTGAAGGTCTTGAATAACCTTGATAAGCTTTTTAATGATGTGGATATTTTCGACGGTCTCAATGTCATTTCTTTAGAACATTTGTGTTGGGATAGTGCTAATAGTAGTTTTAATATCCTGCCTTCTTTATCCCAAGATATCGCCCAGCATTATGTGCGTAATTCAGACTATTCGATTGAGGAAGTATTGATTCGCTGCGGAGCGCTAACATGCAGCCAGACCAAGTTTTTTACCCTGCTTGAAAAGTTACTTGATCCTGTGGTTAGACGCGGAACTGAGCAAGCCGAACTTGCCACAAAATTAAATACTATTCTGCGTTCTGATGGATTTCATGCTGTAGTGATTGGTGAGCAATCTAGATATCCAGTTTATGCCATTCAGCGGATAGATAACGGTGTTGCAGGCTCAGTGAAAAACTTGATTTTTGCCTCGATTGGGCCAAAGCCAGAATTGGTGTTACGTGATGCCATTAATAACGACATCGAGATTACACAGCACGCAGACATGTGCTTAGTGTTTGATCAGCCCTTACCGTTTACTGGCTTAACTTGGGTCGGAATGGCTGAGTGGTGGCAAAATCGTCAAAAAATACCCGATCTAAAAACAGCTCGAAAGTCTTTAGGAGATCGCTTGAAACGCGCGGTTGGGCTGACTCATTCTCCGGGTGAATATGCGATTTTTCAGACCTATTACGAAGTATTCGCGCCTAAGCTAAAAGATCGACTTCCTGCGTTAATTCCACAGGTCTATCTACATTACGATCCGTTCACGAAAACAGAGCGGGATAAATTAAACAAAGTGCATGTGCTCGAACGGCAACGAATGGATTTCCTGATGTTACTCGATGGGCATGTTCGAATTGTCATCGAAGTAGATGGTCAGCAGCATTATGCTGATGATGGTAGG
This sequence comes from Limnobaculum zhutongyuii, assembly GCF_004295645.1. Lineage (NCBI taxonomy): Bacteria > Pseudomonadati > Pseudomonadota > Gammaproteobacteria > Enterobacterales > Budviciaceae > Limnobaculum > Limnobaculum zhutongyuii. The sequence goes on along the minus strand of NZ_CP034752.1, from coordinate 2,878,753 downwards.
GCGTCTCCAGTCCGATACGGAAAAATGGTTGAGGAAGATCGACGATTGCGCTTAAAAGGTTATGAATTGTACCGATTTGGCGGAGCTGAATTTTCCGATTCCAGCTATCGCGACAATCGCTACACCATAGGGCCAAAGTCTAAGGCAGTGGCGGTAGAGTTTTTTGAATGTTTGTTTGAACGACTTAAAATTAACTTATGAAAAAAATCATCGGTTAACGACGAATATGGTCGGGCATTAGATTTTCTGTTTGATAGTGTAATAGAGGCCATCAGTACCATCAATGCGGGTATTTTAGCTTTTGATTCACCGATGAGTGGTTAAATCGCCCCATACAATTTGGGGCAGTGATTAAGCATAGGTTACCTGAACTGAGCCAGGGAAGGTGCCTGGTGTGGTATTAATCACAATATTAATATCAGCGCCGAGTGCGGTGAGCATTTTCATTAAGCGTTGTTCACTAAATCCGTCGAAGTTGCCTTTCAACAGTTTTGACAGGGCTCCCTGCTTAACTTTCATCATTGAGGCGGCATCTATTTGGGTGAGATGGCGCTCTCTCATCATCAAGTCGATGGTACGAGTTAGTTTGGCTTTTACTAACTGCTCTGCGGGGTTGTCAAAGCCGAGATCGGCGTAAACATTGGTACTGCCTTTATCGAACTCTATCATTTTTGTCCCTCTCTAAGCTCTGCTTTGATAATAATTCCGCCATTTTAAGTCTACTTTTGATCAGTTCCATATCAGATTTCGGTGTGGCGATACCTGACGTTGATTTCTTTTGAAAACAGTGCAGAACGTACACCGCATCATGAAATTTTACGGTATACACGGCGCGGTAGGTATTTCCCTGAAGGTCTTCAATAACCTCCAGCACACCAGCAGAACCGAATCCTTTAAGGGGCTTCGCGTCATTGGCTTTTTCGCCGATTTGCGCCAAGTTAAGCGCATAGCCAAAAAATTGTTGAATAGCGCGTGGTAAGGATATGAGGTCTTTTTTGCTGGAGCCCATCCACATCAGCGGCTTTTCTATTCGATTCATTATAGCATCCCAATTATACCAAAACTGGTATAATTTAAAAATTAAAAGCACAATGCTTAATGCTCACCGATAGCAGCAACGTCACTGATAAATTGAATTTATTAATCATGTTGATAAAGGGAGCAGAGAAGCCAGATTCGGTCTTTGTTTGGTTGGTTCAGACAGAGACAGTCATCAAGTTGTGCAAGTAAACAACTAGCGGGATTTTTGGAATAGAAAGAACTGTTTTCTCAATAAAGCAGTTTTATTTGGCTATAAAAGCGAAAGAAAGCGCCATTGCTGGCGCAGTGTTATATTTCGGTAAGTTGTCGCGGTAAAATTAGGCCCAAAAATTATGAATTATGCCCTCGCAGTCATTATCATCATTCCGATCCCCTGTGGGCTTGGATCGAATAGCAGGCGCTTACGCACAAACGGCACCATTTTTTTGCCGGTTGGTCCCGGCTGTAACAAGGAAGTTAGTCATGTGCAGATACACCGATAAGAATATCTGCACATGGCTAAGAACAGTTGATAAATAGTGAAATAAGCTTCGATTCCGAAGGAATTGCGCGTTCAACGAAGCTCGCGCTATGAGGAGGCAGCTAAAGTAATATTTAGCCCATATATGACTTGAACATTATAACAACTGAGACAGTGATTTTTATCATGAACTCACTTTCCAATAATAAGATTGAATATACTAGTAGCGAGGTGATCTGACAGTCAGTTAGGAACACGAGTGGACGTTATGTGTATTTTCCTGACTTAATAGTTGGTGATAAGCAAGCTCCATCTCTTCTATAAAATCTTTTCCGATGGTAGGAAAACCATAGGTGATAGGCTCTTTTTCTTTAATTTTAAATAATTTGTAGAGATGGCTTTCTTTCTTATTTGAAACATGGACAGAGGTAAATGGCCTGGTTCTTACAATAGCTTTGTTTAGCTTTTTGGCATCAATAATGTTGTATTGATCACCAGTTATATCAATGACAAATTCACCTATTTCTAACCAATAGTGAGTTATTTGATTATTTCTTCCAGTTGCTGCCGTAATACCTTTTAACTCAAGTTCTGGCCATAACGTTAGAAAATGATAGGCAAGAAGCATCGAAGAAAGCTTACAGCTCATAACCGGAAAATCGTCTATTACAAGATTGGTATTGGATTTATCACAATTATCGAGCAACGCTCGAAATTTACATGCTTCTTCTTTTATCTCATTAATCGTTATCATGATAGATATGCTCTTTGGCTACATATGATGCTCCAATAATAGGAGTTTTAGGAACGTAGAAAGTAAAATTTCTGAGAGCAATAGTTCGTTATACTTTTTTAAAAACGGCCCTAAAGTCAACCATATGCTCAGGAAATAGTAAACCAATCCTACCAGTTTTATGGTTAAATCCTAGTTGACCCTTTTCCATAATTAGTTCAACTTGTTTTTTTATATTAGCGTCAAGTTTGCTAAGAATATATTTAATGAAATCATCGACAATTTTCTTATCTTCATGTATGGCTTCAAACTTTACTGATCGCATTGACACTCCAATTGATTTATCCCAGAAGTCTTCATACTGGATAAAAAGAGGGACGCGTTTATTGAAGAAAACATCACCTATTGAAAGCTTATTAATCTCAACATTTCCATGCAGAAGATCGTTCCTTTCATTCATCAGAGTGTGAAATTTTTTACACTCTTCCGATGAATAATCAACAGCTGAATCAAACCCAATGCAACTGACATGTAATGATTGAATCCTTACGTCTATAGGTTGCCTAATCGTGTTTTTGAAAAGTCGTTCATTACTTTTTATATCTGCTCGACATAAAATAAACAACAGTAGGTTCACAAATGATTCAGCAAGGACTGGTAGCATTGACCGCAAGCCGAAAGCTAAACCCACAGCATAACTATACTTCTCTGATACAGTAGACCAACGCTCCTGATAGGTCGCCCATTCCTCATGAGAAGTAGCTTGTGGAACTTTGTCTTCCTGAGGATTGAGTTTAAGTTCGTCTAGTTTATTAAAATGAAGGTTTACAGCTGATTCAATGCGTTGATAAGGGTTGACAAACTGCGTCCACTTTTCAAGCTCTTTTCTAAGTTCGGATATTTTTTTACCATGATTTCCGATATCCGATTTTATCTGGGAAATAAAACTCTCGAGTGTAATTCCTTTACCTTTAAAATCACCAATCAAATGAACTTCGCTTCGAAAGTTTTGCCCTTGAATTGAAGTAAGTCCATATTCACCAGCAAGAGTCCATTCCCAATGAATGAGATTATCCGAATCATCAGAGCGAAGGAAATTCTGCATGCCATTTGGCGGACCATACTTTGCATATAGATAGCAGTAAAGATCCAACGGTTTTATCTCATTGGTGAACTCCCATATCTCGCCATTTTTTGGAAGCTTATTCCCTTGTAGAATTTTGACCAAGCATGAAGGATGAATTGCTTCCAAGTTTAAAAAATAATTTTCCATTTAGACTCCATATCAGCTATCAAACATAACAATTCAATTATAGGTTTTAATAGCATGGGCATAGGCCTATGATTCTTCAACCTTTAGGTGGCTAAGTAAAGGTAATTATTTTACGAGAGACTGCTGTTTAGCATATTCGACAATCTTGCCAATCCATACTGACTGCTTTGCCAGAAAATCATCAAGCTTAAGTTCCCCTGATGCAATACTATCGAGCGCCTGCTCCCATAGTGCAGTTGTACCAGGATCTTTAATGACATCAGGTATGGCATCAATCAACATTGTCGCGGTGTCGCTTGAGACTAGAAATCGCTTCTTTTTTACCAAATAGCCACGTTTTAGTAGTGTTTCAATAATACCTGCTCGGGTTGCTTCTGTACCAATACCGGCATTTTCCTTTAGTCGCTGTTTCAAGCGTTCATCAGTGACGAAACGAGCCGCATTCTTCATCGCAGCAATCAGTGTTCCGTCAGTGAAATGCTCGGGAGGTTTGGTTTTAAGGACGCGGATATCAACGTTGGTAACAGAACAGCACTGTCCATCTATCAAGGCAGGAATATTTTGTTCAATACCTAATTCTGAAGTGGAGTCATCAAAGTCTTTACTAAATAGCGTTTTCCAACCGGCAGCGATAATGACTTTGCCCTGGGCCCGAAACGATTGGTTGGCATTTGATAGCATGACCTGTGTTTTATCGCATTCATGGAGAGGGAAAAACTGTGCTAAGTAGTGGCTGCATATCAGGTTATAGACTTTTCGTTCTTCATCGGTCATTTTCCCTAGCTCGGTAGCCTGCATCGTTGGAATTATTCCATGGTGAGCGCTGATTTTTTTATCATTCCAAGCGCGAGATTTGAACTGGGGATTTAATCTAGTGGTCAACGGCTGTACCTGCGGGTCGGTTTTTATCATTGCTGCCAGAACGTGAGGAACTTCAGCAAACATTGATTCTGGCAGATAGCCACAGTCGGTCCTTGGATAGGTAGTCGCCTTATGGATTTCATACAGTGATTGGGCAATAGTCAGTACCTGCTGTGCCCCCATGCTCCACTTTTTAGAACACACTTGCTGAAGGGTTCCTAAGTCAAACGGTAAGGGTGCCGATTCCTTTGCCCGTTTGGTTTCTACCGAGCTAACAATAGCCTGCCCAGACTTTTGAACATGCTGACTGACTAATCTGGCTGCTTGTTCATGAATACAGCGATTATCTTCGTCGCTGACATTTTCTGGCGGGAGCCATTCAGCGATAAATGAATCAGTGCCGGTATTCAACGTTAAGAATAGCGACCAGAAGGGCTTTGGGATAAATGAAGTAATTTGTCTGTCACGATCTACGACCAGTCTCAGCGTTGGGGTTTGCACTCGACCGACCGAGAGGACGGTTTTTTGTAGCCCCGCATTGCGTCCGAGTAGGGTATAAACGCGGGTCATATTCATACCGACCAGCCAGTCTGCTCGGGCACGGCCTAATCCTGCTAAATATAGAGGGTAGGTTTCTGCATCTGATTTTAGTGACGATAATCCTTTGCGGATACTGACATCATCAAGCGCTGAGAGCCAGAGGCGCTGTGTTTTACCCTTGTACTGACAATATTCTAACAGTTGTCTGGCTATCGTCTCGCCTTCTCGGTCAGCGTCTGTAGCAATAATAACGGTAGTCGCTTTTTTAAGGAGTGACTGAATGACTTTAAACTGCTTTTTCGCTTCAGGCTTAACTGAGAGTTGCCATTGTTGCGGTATTATAGGCAACGACGCCATTTTCCATTGTTTATATTGTTCGCCATATCCTTCAGGGCCGGTCATTTCTAATAGATGACCGAAGGCCCAGGTTACAGTAACGCCATCGCCGACTATACAACCATCAGAGCGCTTTGTGGCACCAACAATTTTCGCGATATCCCGTCCCTGAGAGGGTTTTTCACATAAGAACAGTTTCATTGGCTTATTCCCAGATTATGGCCATTGTTCTGAAGAGTGTTAGCGGTTCTTCGTTAATTAAATAGGTGAAACTGTTTATTGGGTGAGCAAAAAATGGGCGCAGTGTGGATCTGCACCCGAACAGGTTAGGAACCTATGCATTATGGGAAGGATATAAATACAGCTTAGGTAGCCTAAACTCTTTTTTGGCGATAAAAGAAAAGGCCCATCATGATGATGAGCCTTATTAAGATGAGTTAAGCGGCCGACTGTTGCGCCATACCGTGGTGGTCTATCAGGTATTCAAAGGCCTCCCGAGCAAAGCGGCTGGCCCGGAATATGGCATGCTTATCTTCTTTCAGCGTTTTCAACCAAGAAGAGAGGTAGCTTTCATGTTGCACATCACCAAAAATACCCAGCTCGGTGCAAAGAAAGGCGCTGCCAATTTCGGCAATCAATTCTTCGAATCCGTAAACCGTATCGCCAAAACGCCGAGTTGTTGAGGTGATGCCTGCCCGGTTTAATCTAAGGGAATGACCGGTGGCATGGGTTAACTCATGGAGTACGGTAGACCAATAGTCAGCCTCGGTGAAGAATTGCTGGTGTTCCGGCATGACTATCTGGTCGGTTGCCGGACGATAGAATGCCTGATTTTGTGGATGAGACAGAAAGCTGACGCCTGTCTGGTTAATCATTGTCATGACTCGATTAAATGTTTGAGTATCAACAGCACCTTCATCGGTTTGTGGAGGAGAACTATCCGTTAGAGGGGAGGGTGGCGTACCCTTGATAGAATCGGGCAAACCATCACATTGTTCAATATTGAATAGTGGCATATGTTTGATAAAGGCTCGTTCAGCCTGAATTGGTTGACCTTGTTCATCTAAGAGCGGATGACCCTCTTTGTCCTGTAGTTCAACCTGGAAGGGTTTAAACAAGATAGCAAAATTAGCTAACTCGCCTTTCTTGACGTGACCGCCAGCGGCTTCAGCTTGCCGATAGGTGAGCCAACGATGTGAGTGAAAGCCGCATTCAGCAGACGCCATCCATAACAGCAGAACATTGACACCACTGTAACGGCGTCCTGTGATGGCATTGCATGGCATCATGTTACCGGCTTTGCCTTCGACAGATCGCCAGGGCTGTTTCCAAGGCGGTGTGCCTGACTCAAGAGCGGCAATGATTCTATCGGTTACAGCTTGATAGAGGTCGTTATGAGCTCCATTGGTACGTGTTATTGTGTGATTTTCTTGCGTCATAGGATACTCCAAATAAGGTGTACCCAGCCCGATGGCAAAAGTACACCATCAGGGTGAAAGGCGATTAAGTAAAACGGAGGTATTTAGTGAAATATCACCACCAGGCGTGAAAAACGAGGCGACTTTCGTCGAAATCAAACGTTTCCAGTATGTCATGAACCCATACCTTCACGTCATGGACGTCTTGCCAGTATGAATGATCATATTTTGTAGAACCGAAGAAAAACCCTTCAGTCGTCGGAAATTGTTCCCCACAGTTTTTAGGCGTTAGTTGGGTTAGATTATCGTACAACCGCTGTAGGTGTGACCGAGTAATATCAATATCAACACAGTTCTGGACAGGTTCTACGTGGGTATTAATCCAGTTTAAGAGCGCATTAACCTTACGAAAATAGCCAACATCGATAGGTTGTTCAGTAAGTTCACTTACCGGAGTAGTGGTGTTTTTTTGAAGCTCAAAAAAGTAAATGTCGAGTCCCATTTTATTTTCCTATTTAGGTAGTAAGCAGGGATATCCCGTAAGGGAGTGTCCCTGTGGGGTGAGTGAAATGAAGTATTAGGCCACTGCGTTGAGTGGTTTTGAGGAAGCGTTGATAGTCGATTCTATACAGCCAGCGGATATGGAAACGTTAGTATCACTGCTTACAACGTTGGCTTTTGGTAATTCCGACGTGGGGTTGTATATCGCTCGATAGACGCTTTCCCCATTAACGGAAATTGACGTGATGGCGATTAAACGGCCTTTGAGCGATATGCCGATTTCACCTTTCCTTTCGCCATTTTTATATTCAAACGTTTCTGCATACAGGTCACCAATGCGAAATGAAATGGTTACCCGTTGTTTATTGTCCAGTGCATCTTTGTATTGCCAAAGTAGGTTGGCCGCATCTTGGTTATAAACTCTGACATCGATATAGGTATATTCAACCGCATTAGACTCGCCTCTCATCGCGCTAATCGTACAGGCAGTGAAAGAAGAACCCTTTTTGGGCGTGACTTCACGCAGCCGGTTGACATAGCCAATACCCGTTGTGTGTAAATCAAAATAAGAGGTTAGTTTAGTTGTCATGATAGGTCTCCAGAGAAAAGAATTCAGAGCCACGTATCCCTATGGAAGAGTGTCTCCCGTAAGGAAAGTAAATAATGTGTGAAGTGAGCAACAGCCACGTTGGGTATCATAACGCGTAGCCCGTTTTTTCAGGTTGCATCGGGCCTGGGGGTGAGTCACATGCTGATGCATGGGTAGCTATAGGACTCTGACTACCGGGGCTGCCAGTGAATGGCAGTAGAAAGTCTGAGTAGTTAACAAAAAAAGACGGTAGTTGAGAAGGCAGAATTGATTTTCAGGATGGGGGAGTTTTTGAGATAAACCAACAAGGAAACATTAGGTGCAGGGCTAATGGGGCGTTGTAAGCAGATTCACTTACAACGCAGAGCTTGTCGATAAGGGTTAGTCCCTGCTTTCAGTCAACGGCAGTTCGTCAATTGGCGGACTTTCCGTTGGCGCATTGCTAGATTTAGAACCAAGCATTTGCATAAGGCCATGCATATCGATAACGACTTCTGTTGTCTGGCGTTCTGCCCCGATATTATCTTTCCATTTTCGGGTTCGTAGTTGTCCTTCAACATATATCTGAGATCCTTTTTTAAGATGCCGACCGGCAACCTCTGCAAGTCCGCCAAATATCACTATTCTGTGCCATTCAGTACGGTGACGTTGTTCACCGGCATCTTTATCTTTCCAACTTTCCGATGTGGCTAATGAGACAGTAGCAACTGCTCTGCCATCGGGCATATAACGAATTTCTGGGTCTTGCCCCAAATAGCCGATAAGACAGACTTTATTTAAATCACGATGAGCCATAATTATCTCCGCAAATTTTGGGATGGGGAAATGGGAAGAGATTTTGCTAACGAGTTTGCCGATAAGATTTTTTCTGAACACTCACGGGTTTGGCGAATAATAAAAGTGACTATCGACATCTGCATATTGAATATGATGCGGTCATGTTCAATGGCTAATAGAGCGGAGCGAACAGGTGCTGATATCGCAAGTGATTGTAAGTGTTCACCCCAGGCTAATGTTCCGCTTCTGTTATTTTCTTGATTGCGCCAGCGAAGGAAATTTGCACCAGATCGCGCTGGCCCACGGCAAAGTATTAATGGTAGGTAACGGATTGGGAATCGCCATGCTCGCTGAAGAATTTGGGTTTGTAGTTGCATTAGAACTACCCTCGCATCAAGAGCGTCCTGGGCCAGAAGATCCAGTTCCCCCTTACCCTTTAAAAGGCCTTTTAGCGAGCTTTTGTAAGCAATCGAATTATAGTCTTCGTAAGCAAGTGCTCGATATTCAGCCTTTGATAAATCAGGTGCTTTAGAGAGGTCGCTCATTTAGCTGCCTCATTATTTTCGGGAGGCGTGGTATCAATTTTGGCTCTTCGCTGACGAATTGGTGCTGGCGGGTTTCCTGTGATAGCTTCAACAACTGAAGTTGCTATTTCATCAGGCGTGCCCGCCGTATTTTCTTCTTCGACAGAGGTTAACGTAGTGCGTAGGATGGGGGGAGCATATTGGGAACGCCGAGTAGCATTGAGAATATCTACGGGTACAGGCCCATAATGTTCTTCTGCATCTTTAGCTCGTCTATGACCATCAATGAAATCTTGCCGGGTCACCGGAACGCGCTGATACTTCTGCGCCAGACTGTAAATGCTACGGATCATGCCGGAAGCGCGTTCCAGAAAATCCTTGGTATAAGTGCTGGAGCAGACCGCCATATGGTTGGCTAGCATCATTTTACGCGCTAATTGATCGAAGTCAGTCAGTAGATAGATCGCTATATAGCCAAGTTGTGCCGATACAAATAATGGAAATTTGGCCGGTTGGATACTCAGGCAGCTTTCGATATTAATCGTATCAGGTATTGCAACAAGGGCTTTTTCGGCTTCGTGTAGCAGTTCATTCATTTCGGTACGCGCTTCGAGTAAGCGCTCTTCGAGTTGTAGCATCCACATATCAGCATAGAGATTATTGCGAGCGGCATCCATTTTGATGGTATTCATAATGACTAAAAAACGAGGCATACCGATAATTGGATGTACTTTATCTTCGATAGAACCTCTTCGTCCTTGCCAGAGTTGGGTAGCCCGGTGAGTATGCAATTCGATGGTAATCGCACTGCGTAAGGGGCCGCTAGTAAGTTGGTAATCACTCATTTTTACCTCTGCGCCATGGCGCTCTGTTTAGTGTTGGAGCAGGGTGCAACTGGAAGATGTTTGCCGCAATGCGAAAATAGAGTTAGGAAATGGAACAATTTATGGCAAGGAGATAAATACGAACTCAAAGAACCAACAATCAAAATGGAAATATTGATAGGCGTAGCATTAAACCATTGGTGTAATGCTATGCCTATTTAAAGTTGTGTTTTTGATAGTTATTACCTTCCTTTGACCAGTTTGATCCGGTTTTTAATCTCGTTAAGGATTGCTAAGACATTTTGTGGATCGCTGCTACGGAATGTGTCTTGTTCTACCGGATGATGTGAGGTGGAAATTGGCGGTGAAATGGCCGATGAATGCTTACTTAACGCATTGAACTCACCCTTTTTAGCGCGTTTCAATGTTGCCAAGAGGTAGGCGGCTGGATTTTGTATGCCGCCGCGACTAATTCGAGCCGCAGTATCATCTAGTACCGCTTGTGCCAATGCTAAATCGAGTTGATGAGTAATTTGCTGCACTAATTGGATTTCGTGTGCCTGTAATGCAATAACTTCTGGCCATTGCAGTTTGCCGTTCGCGCGCGGTACTTGTAGTTTTCTTTTTTTACTACTCTGTAATGTAGTACTGGAGTCTTGTAGTAAGACCGTTGTTTTTTTGTTTGATTTTAAAGAAGTATTTCTATTTGTAGCACTTGGTTCTTTATTAAAACAGGGTGATTTAGGCTGAGTCTTGCTATAAGACTTAGCACTAAAATTAGGGCTTTTATGCTTGGTTTCCTGAGCAGACTGGGTCATTGCTTGTTCTTGCTGCCAGATGATTCGTTCTTCAATTAAACTCATCCGTGACGATAAGTATTTTAAGGTGCCATCACTGTGAATGGTGACCAATAGCTCCTCTGCGACAGAGCGTAAACGTGGATTAGCATGACAGATGCAATGCGCCAGTAATTTTAAATAGTCAGGATCGAACGTTTGGGCATCTAACAACGTTAGCGGTTCATCATGTAGTACATAGATATTGCCGAGTATACGGCCATTTCTTTTATCCCTAGCGCGATGACATAGGCTTAGCCATCGAGTAAGGCGTAATGTTAACAGCGTCAAGCTGACCGTACTTCTGGAGGCCTTTTCTTTTACGGGATAATTAGATAATTGTATTTGTAGCTCATCGTAAGAAGGGAAGGCTGCACCGGTATTATTATCGGTGGCGTGTAGGCGTATGAGCTGCCAGGCGAATTTTTCCCGTGGGTTTAGGATACTATCCAGTAATAATCGGCGAGGAACGACATCGTGTAAATTGCCAAGAAAAATGAGGCTGTCCCAGCGAGAATGATTCGAATTTGATGGTGATGCTTTAACGTCAGCACGTTGCAATAGCCGATCTGTTGCATGATCAATAAACGCTGCAAGTGTTGACGTCGGTGACATGACAAACTTTCTCCATAACAAAATTAGCCCCCGCCCTATATATATTCATCGGGATACTTCTCTTAAGGTTTGGCACTCAATACAAAGCGATACCCCGGGTAAGATTTGTCGACGTTTAGCGGGGATAGGGGCATTGCATTCGATGCATAAATGTGACGATGACTCATTAGAAACGCATAGTCGTACGCGTTCTATTTGTATCGTGAGCATCAGTTCATAGATATCACTGTCTCTATCGATATCATCCATTGTCAGACTCATCCTTTGCCCAAATAACGATTCGATTCCATACGACGGTGAGTGATATAGGGTTATCGTCAGAGGATATCTTTTCAACAATTTCAATCATTTTGTCTAATGCGTCGAGGGAGTAGATCTTGTCAGGAGGTGATTGCTGCCAATGTTCCCAGATTTTCGCATCATCGGCTTCATTAGGGATCTGTGTTCGGCCTTGGGGAATATGAATGCCCATTAATCGCCGTCTGGCACTGATTTCGTTCGATGACATGCCAAAAAATTTATTGAGAAGCTCGATGGAACCACCGAGTGATATCGCTTTTTCAATACGTTGTTGCAGAAAAATCTCTTGTTTTGCCTGAGCTAACATTTTCCGAAGAACTTCATGTTGAACCGTTACAGACATAAATTGTGCGGCAGACCGACTCAGGCAAAATAGCTCATCCATGGTGAGTTGGTTAAGCTGGTTTAGCTCGCTATGAGTAAAACCTAACGATTCACAGTGCCTAATGTTTCCATCTTTAAGCGCTCTTAAAACCTGAGTCAAAATCGAGTGGTTAATTGACGAGATCATAGTTGCACCTCCATCAGTTGTTTTTCTCTCAAGCGGCGTATTATTCGGATTAATCGGAATAAATTGATGACGAACTCATCTGGCCAACCTGGTGCGGTGGTGGAGTCACCTAACAATAGAGAGCGCCAAAGCACATGCGTGCTGGGATTATCAGTACTGGATAAAAATGATAGAACCTGCCAGCAACTCTTTGCTTCATTTGATGCATCTTTGTTGAGTTCTGAAAGCTCAAAGCCTGTAAGTGAGGAGTCAGCAGATGTGGGAGTGATAAGATTTTCAATGCCGCAGGACGTTGCTATTTCCCATGCCAGACGGTCTGACATTGACATCAATGATTCAGGGTAATCGAATAGAGGGTCTATATCCCAGAGTGTATTAGACGGCTTAACCGATTCATTGCAAACTTGAGTATTTGTAGAGACGACAAGCTGGGAGGAATATTCATTTGCTTGCAAAGGTTGTGGGCTATCGTTAGGACTTTCTTCTGGCTCCTGCCACTGTTGTTCTTCTCTTAGCTCATCAGACTCATCAATATCTAAGGCTGAATCATCAGAAGCGGTAGATAGTTCAATACAGCTTTCTAAGTCTACTTCAGCAGTACTGATATGCTCTGGAACGTTGGCAATCGCTACAATTGGTTCAGTCGGCGGCCCAAATAACGTTTGCCGTTTTTGCTCTGATGCATCGGTATTGAGTGCTAATAAATTGTAATCAACCCCAAGCGCTTGGCTCATCATGCCAAGTAATTCATCTTGAACATGAGAATGAGAAAAACCTTCAATAGGGCCGTTAAAGGGGGTTAGTGACATAGAAAAAATATCGTCAAAATTTTCACCAAGCTGGCGACCTTCACTGTAAATATTCCATAAGTTTTCAGCATTTGTTCGCAGCGAAAGAAGTTTCTCAATTTGGGGTCTACCTAAACCTCCATACAGCGTTTCCGGGATATGGGGAAGCAGAAACTCAATTGATTGCAGCATTTTACCGATATGCTGTTGAATTGCTGGGTAGCCGTCATCGCGAAGCTTTCGTGCCAACATATTTTGTGATAGTTCAGTTTTCTCTTCTTGTTCATATAAGTCTTTGGCTCTGGCAATGCCCAGAGCCCGTTCGATAAATGTTAATCGACCATGTAAATCGCTTTCGGCTAAATGTCCGGTCAGGCAACGTAAATTACCTCGTAACACGTTATTTGATTCGGGCCAAGAACGAAATAAGCAGTAAATATTGAAATATGACTCATTGTGGGTCTCTTGCCATAGTTCATTCAATATGGCTAATCGAGTATTCCCGCCATTAGCTATAATGAAGAACTCCTCATCGGGGCGTTGGGTTATCTGTGGCGGATTATCCAATCCTCGATAGCGGATTGATTCTTTAATTTCATCGTAAAAAGGGTTACGGATGATTCTAGGGTTTAGGTCAAAGGGCCTGAGTTGATCTAACGTGACCAGTCGGGGGGATTCTATCGGGTGGTATGTTTCCTTTTTCATGTAAAACCTCTTAAATAGCAATGAAATAGAGTTAGTTGGAAATCACACCCCGGCTTTCGGAGATTTTAATATTTATCCACTCATCTATTTCTTGCTCCAACCAAGCGACCGCAGTTGGGCCAATTTTGATTGATGAGGGAAATTGCTTTTCTTTCATGTGCGCATAGATCTGGGATTTACATAGCCCCGTCTTTGCTCGAACTTGAGCTAAACGTAATAATTTTTGAGATTCCATATCAGTACCTCTAAGTGCAAAAGGGTAGTAACTCTAATGAGTGCCTATACTGAATCATAGAAATGCTGATAAATTAATCAGTTAAGGTCGAGTTAAGGTTTTTCAAACCCGTATTACGGATTCTTAAACAACGGGGGATCCACGGCTGAGTGCTTTCTTGAGTGTGTCACCACTGAGTTTGTCACTAATACCATCTTCTTTTGCCCAAACTTCAAATAACGCGAGTAGCTTATAAGGGTGTTGGATAAGCTCTGTGCCAATCAATGGATTGTTTTTGCATGCAAGCCACAAAAAGCGAGCTAAAGGGGATGACATCCGGCTCTCTGGTTTATCTGTTACATTTATTGCGCTATGTTTAGCAATGAACTTATCAACGTATTCTTTTTTAATCACGAAGAAGGCATCGTTAGGTAATTGATATAGAGGGAAGAACATCTTTGTTTTAAGTAACTTCTTTATGGAAATTGAGCGGCAATTTTTGATACGATTTGCAGCTCTAAAAATAAGGTGTTCAGAATGTTCTAGTTTTTCTAGTTGGGTTTGAATTCTGTATTTGACCGTGTTTCTTTCAAAAACCTGATAAGTATTGTGATTGCTATCATGAACTAATACACCACAGTGATATTGGTATTGACCGATGATAGGGGCGGGTAAACCAAGTGAGCGAGCAAGTAGTTTTTGAATAACAATACTTTCTACACCTATAAGTTTTGTATCCCAAATAAAGTCAATTGGAAATATAAATTCTCCTTCAGTATGCGCAATTGCATCACAACATTTACTTCTATAATATTTATAATCTATAGGGTTAAGAAAACACAGTTTATACAACAAGTTGTGATTGTCGATATCTCTTTTTAAAATAGCATTATTCTCATTAACTATTTTCTTCAAAATAACAGGTGATTGAAAATATATGGATAACGTTATTTCACTGTTAAGTGCGAATCTATATATATTGCTTTCAGTAAGCGATAAATTGCATGATTTATTAATTAAGTATATTGCCTCTCTAATTGTTAACCATTCAATAGCTTTAGGAACAGCGGGTGTATTAAGCTCATCACATACAGACATAAAGACTCCTTTTAACGGCTAGGTTTAAGATAACTTCATGAAAATTCAATAAATGGAACGCTAATGTACTAATTATATGGCGATAGCACGATTTGAAACTCTATATAGGATGATTATGTTTGGTAATGTGAGCGCAGTTGGAAAAAATCGAGTTGATGTAACCAATGCGTTGCTATGATGCGGTTTAAACCTATAGGTGTTGCTCTGCTGATTGTGAGATGATTTTTATATATAATATTGGGCATGTGTTTATTTCTTATTAATATCTTAAATGATATTTGTTTCTTTTTTATATTAATAAAGTTATCGGTAATTAAAATTAGGATGTTATCGTATATTGTATTTTAATAAATATAATTTATCTCTTTATGGATGACCAATGAATTTCGATTAAATTATGCATGGTTAAAAAAGGCAGGTAATTTGCTGCCTTCTTTTTAAACTTAAAATTAATTATTTCAGATCGGGACTTTAACTAGCTTCTTGAACTTTATTTCCCCACCATGCCATGAGTTCTTTACGTTGCTCAAGGTAGGTTGAACGATTATAAGAACGACGAACATCATTCTGATCCACATGGGCTAACGCTGCTTCAATAACGTCTGGATTCCATTCAGCTTCATTCATTGCAGTACTAGCTATTGAGCGTAAACCGTGTGCAACAAGCCTTCCACCCCATCCGATTCGTTTTAATGCCGCATTAGCCGTTTGGCTATTCATCGGTTTTCCTGGGTGAATTCTGCTTGGAAATACGTATGAGTATGCTCCACTAATTGGTTTCATTCGTTCCAGTATCTTTATTGCCTGAGGAGATAAAGGCACGGAATGGGCCCGGCGCAGTCCTGTTCTGCCTTTCATATTCTCCGCCGGGATATGCCAAATAGCTTGTTCAAGATCGATATTTTCCCATCGAGCGTTGACCGCCTCATTGGGTCTGATTAACGTTAGCATTTGCCATTCAATTAAATATCTTGTCGTCAATGACAGGTTAGATAACCTAATTGAGGACATCAGTTCTGGTAATAATTCAGGCCTAATAGTTGGGAGGTTTTTTTTGAGCGGCTTTTGAAATGCTTTAGCAATACCGGAGGCAGGATTAGCATCTAACAAACCAACATTCATCGCATATATCATTATTTCATTAATGCGTTGTATTATCCGACGCAGTGTTTCAAGCGCACCTCTCTCTTTTACCGGCTGTAATATGTCAATGAGCTTTCGGGCTGAAATTTCGCTGATGGGGATATTTTGGATCGCGGGTATAACGTCATTTTCTAAAGAGCGCCACACATCTAACGCATAATCTTCAGTGACCGTTTCTTTCTTTAACTCAAACCATTCCTTAGCTACATTGAGGAAGATACTTGCCTCTAATACTTTTTGTTCCTCTTTATCCGCCGTTTCTTTAACTTTAGGATCGATACCACTCGCCAGCATCGATAAATAAGTTGCTCGTAGCTCTCTTGCCTGGGCTATTGAAATAGAGGGGTAAGACCCTAAACTAATTCGGTTCCTTGCGTTGCTGTAAGGGCGCTTATAACGAAAGTGCCAGTATTTATTGCCGGTAGGTGATACGACCAAGCTAAGACCATTACCATCTGAAAGAGAAAACTCTTTAGTTGCGGGTTTAGCTTTACTCACTTCTGCATGGGTTAAAGGACGAGTAATGATAGCCATGGCTAGCTCCTAACGTTGACAGTGAGAGGGAGTGGGTTAGTACTCAGTAGTGCCTGAGGACGCTGAGGCAAACCGTCGTAATCATCTGTGGCGTAAGTAATTTCAGCTATACGAAACTGAATTTGGGCCCAAGAAAATTGATGTGTCAGATGTTGGGCCGATATCTGGGCCGATTTTTTGTAGAATGGTGTGGATGCATATGGACTAATATGGACATAAAAAAACCGTATCCTCTTGAAGAAGATACGGTTTCCTGTACTTTTAAGGACTTGTCTGGACGTCCTTGGAAGGTTATGTGGTGGAGCTGGCGGGAGTTGAACCCGCGTCGTTTAAGGGTTAATAATTTGATAAATAAGAAGTTAATTGATTTTTTCTCTTGCGCGTATCCTTCGCGTACTCTCTGGTGTCCTTGTGCTGTCTTATTAAATCAGTGGGTTACATTTTATTGATAACGTTTATTTTCACCAGTTCAACTTCCAGTTAAGGAGTTGAACTGGCGTCCGGAATTCCCTGCATACTCCGCCAAGTATGAACCATAATGCCTAAATAGCATTTCAGGTCCTTTATGCCCCATTTGAGATGATAGCCAGAACAGGTTCACGCCTCGGCTGATGTGCATTGTGGCAAAGGTATGTCTTGTTTGGTAAGGATTACGATAGCGAACACCAGCTTTCTTTAGAGTTGGTACCCATGCCTTCTTTCTGATTGCATCAGCTCCGGCCCATGGTAGGCCTGTTTTTGGATCAGAGAATATATAGTCACTGTGTAAAAACGTGAATTCTTTTTGAGCATTAAGCGCGGCAATAGCATCTTCATTTAATTCAATCATCCTCCTCCCGGCCTTTGTCTTTGTTCCTTTTTCTATACCAACTACTGATGCATTTTTCACAGCGGCTAATTCGTTTATAAAGTCGATATTCGACCAACGCAGCGCGCATAGTTCAGAGCTTCTCATACCAGTATTTAAAGCGAACTTAAATAAATTAGACCATTGTCGATATGTTGTTGCAGATAATATTGCTGTTACTTCTTTAGGTGTGAATGGGTCAACTTCATAGTCATCTTGTTTTACGTCACTTGTATTCTTATATCTTGCAGCAGATATTTGGGCTACAGGATTTATGGACAATAATCCGTCTGTAACTGCTTCATCAATTGCAGAACGGAAGAAAGATAGGCGGTTCCGGATAGTTTTAATTGTTGTGTCTTGATTCTGAACCCATCCCTTAATCATTGCCGGCGTTAGTTCGGCAACTAAAACTTCATGCATAGCAGACAATGAGCTTAAACACTTGCGATAACCGCCCAATGTAGAAGGGGACAGGTTTCGATTCTCACAAATCAATAGGTAGTCATTGAGGTACTGTTTTACTGTTTTAAACGATTGGCTATTACCGAAAATTTTTAGTCTGGTTGATTTGGGGAAATGATCTGCATAGTTAAAGGTACCACGCTCAATTTTATTATGTATTTCCCCAAGTAACCGCTCCGCATATTTAATGTTCTTTGGTGTTACATCAAGGTTAGAGAGGGGCTCTCTACATTTAACCCCTCTGTAGGTGAATGCAATATTGATCGTACTACCTGAACGGTGCTTCCTGACGGTTATTCCCCTGGGTAAGTCTTTTTGTTCGTTCTGGCCCACTTTGCTACCTCCACTAAATCAATCCATCGTTCCTTCACTCCTTCTATTTTTAAAACATGGACACCCTCAATCCATAACCCTCTTTGTATCCGTTTGTTAACGGCATCAGCAGTTTCGCCCGTCATTTGGTAGTAGGTTGTTAACGGAACGCAATCAAGAGATAACATTTTTAACCTCTCCATCTAAAATCACTTTCAGCCTAACCAGAACGTCTTTAAGCTCATTTAGTCGCTTAAATTCCACGCGAGCTTCTTCCATTTTTCTTTCGATACAGGCTATCGTTGGTAGCGTCACGGTTTGTGTCTCGCCGGCAACTGATAACAGTGTTCTGCAAGTGGCCTGAATATCCATGCTTTCAGGGGCTGATCCCTCTGATGGCGTGATTTCAACGGTGGCCACCTTGTAAAAATTACGCCCATCGATTTTACGGACGGAAATCTTCCCGCTTTTAACGTCATGAGATAATAGTCCGCTAATGCTTTTTAATGGGACGTTTGCACGTTCAGCCAGGTCATTAGCTGTAATTTCGGTATTGATATTGTTCAGCACTGAACGACACCGTTCCGTTGGCCCAAGACCGGATTTATTAACTACACGGACAGTTGATTTTTCTTCCAGCTCGGCTTTAATTCCTGCTGGTGCTGGTGCTGGTGCTGGTGCTGGTGCTGGTGCTGGTGCTGGTGCTGGTGCTTCATCAGCCAGACGATACTTATCACCATCACGGATAACGGTTTCACGTCTGAGTAATGCGGTAAGCATGGCATTCACCATACTTTCTTTATAGTCAAGATGGCCTGCCAGTGTCTCTACATCACAGGCGCCTAATATTTCGAGCGCTTCAACTACAGGTGATTTTTTAATATTCATTTTATTTTCCATTCTTTAATCTGCACAACTACGCTACGATCCTTGTGGGGCGCGGTGTCTTGTGATATAGACGATTAATCGACCACTTCTGCCTTTCTCTGGCGTTTCTTTTTCGGCTTTTTAATTGGCGTCAGCTTTATTTCGGAAACTTTAGGTCTGTCCGGTGGAGGCTCGTAAATGCCATTTCGCATTCTGCGTCTGGTGTTCATGCGCCATACATGGTGCGCTGTCCAGTCGCAACCATCATCGACAATTAAAGTGCTCCGGATGATTACATCGTCAATATCCACCATGCCGCAGTCGTTTGTTTCTATGTCGGTCATCGCTCTATCTCCCTTATTGCGAGTTTGTAGGCTCGCATTACCGCTGGTGTTTTCCCCTTAATAACGGTGGTGAGGAAGAAAAAGCCACTTCGTCTCATAGTGACATTAGCTCTCAGTAGGACAGCATCAACAACGCGGTTATGTCTTCTAAACTCAAAGGCTGTACTGGTTATGGTTAGCGTTGCAATGCTGCCCTGATCTTGGTATTCAAATTTCATCCTAAGAACTCCTTAACTACTTCAAAGGCACTATCACGGCAGGGCATTACGACAAACTTTGGATTGCCATACATGCTATTGACTGTCGTATCGAATTTGATGAGAACGGCGCTCTCTTTGCCTGATGGCAGCAACTGCATAGGGATAAATTTCCGTTCTCGCCCGAACATCTTCTCTGGGTAACTAAGAAGTCCAGCCTGGACTACGGGGTTGATGTTGTGGTCTACCATTGTTGGTACGACGCGATCCAGATCGGGAAAACGTCCATCCAGCAGCTTTATGGCGGTAAACCCTATACGTTGTCCATGAGCGTCATAATGCGTCGCAAGCAGTGACTTCCCGAATGTCAACTCGGTCATGTCGGCCCTAACAGGAATGTGACCAATAAACTGAACAATGATATTTCGGCGAGTGTTAATACCGTGTTCAAGACGTAAGGCAACGTGACCATTAGTTGCCTCAATATATTTAGGCGTAATGTGAATACCATTTAAATAATAGCGGGCGTCATTTTTGGCAACGCATACCAGCGCTGCACGGAGCATTGCAGATTTAATTTTCATTTTAGTTATTTTCCTCACTGGTAAATCCCATAATTAAACCGAGAGTGAATGACAATTTGCGGATAGCTTCATCATCTTCAAAATGCTTTTCTAATAAATAATTCACGCGAACCTTAAACTCTTCTAATGAGTTGGATTTATTTATCAATAATTCATAATCCTCATACTTAATATATTCGCCATTTTCACTTTCACGCATTAATAGACCTTCGTGACTCAATGAAACATGATAATCAGGTGTGTAACGTTTAATCTTTTTCATTAGCTAATGCCTTTTGATGTAATCGTTCTGCAATTAATTCTGTGATATAACCAAAAAAATCCTTTCCTTCTTTGGTTATATTCCCGTCTCTGGTATATAGCGCTGCATATGCTGATATTATTTGTTCATCAGACATCTTCATTAATCCCTTACATACCTTGTTTTCATACAAGTTGAGTAACGCGCTATTTAATACCTGCTTATCCAAATCAATTTGATATTCCGCATCCTCTATAATTCTGATGCAGGAAGGGGATTTGCTTTTACTTTTTAAATAATGAAAAACAGAATCAATAAAAGCCTTTCTTCTTCTTTCAAGTAAAGAAACTTTTTCCATTTTGTATTTCTCATATTTGGGCTGAGTTTTTCCTCAGCCGTTAAGCTGTAATTAAATTTAATTAATAAAGTTTTTAATTAATTTGTTAGCGCGTTATTTTTCCTTGTGGCATATATCGAGTTCTCTAAGCTCATCGCCATAATCTTTAGGGAGCACGGAAAATAACGAGTGATTAGTTGAATCAATCCGATCATCATTCAGTGCTGTATTTGTTTTATTAATGGCTTCCTGTGCATCAGTCGCTGATACTGTCATCTGTAATGGGTGTCTGTGACCACACGGATAATCACCAAGGTAAGTAACAATATATTTAATATATTGCTGCATGATTATTTCTCCCAGCCGATGACTTGAAATATTCCCATCTTAGAGTGATACCAGCGGGTACCTCGTGGTTCAGCTTCATGCATCAGTTTTCTGAATGCGGTCATAAATGGCAGCTCACGAACTATTGTCATTGTGGATTTAGTTCCACCAGGAGCAATAAAGGGGATTGGCTTATGGTCAATATCATACGCAGCAACTAATTGTCGGCATTTAGTATCAGATAGTCCGCATTGGGCTTTAAGTTCTGAATAACCTGCCCATCCGGATGGTGTAGCTCCGCGAGAAATATCGTCGAGCAGGTCAGTTACCTCTGCAACTTTGTCTTCAATATGGATTAGGCGATTTTGCTGACGAACCGCATCCGCAGCCATAGCCGCAATCATTTCCATTTCTGACATTGGTTTAGGTTGGTGCCCATAGCTGCCAGTTTCACGGATTGATGGAAGAACCTCTTCACAAACCCAGTCCTGAACCCGTTCGGCGGATGGAAGGTGGCTACGCATAATAAGGCGATATGCATCGGACTCTAAGGCAAGAATAATGCCTTTAGGTCTGAATCCTAAACCTAATTCCCCCGTTTCGGCGGAATCTAGTTTAATCAGGGACTTACAGTGTTTAGTTAATGCACCATGAGGATCCGCATACCCCAGCGACTCCGCTAAATCTACAGCTACAAATACTGGCTTACCTTGGTACAGCATTCCATTCAGAGAAATACCCAGTTCGTGCGATTTAAATGTCATCAATTGATTTTTCATTTTCGTTATTCCTCTTAATGTAATTCTGCCGGTGGCTGTAAATTTCCAGAAAGCAGCAGGGCAGAACCTTCAGTTAAAAATTCATCGATGAAATCATTCAGCCAGTTACAGCCCTCTTGCTCCTGCTTCTGCGCATTCATCATGTAGAATTCCATAACGCTGATATAACCGTCGGCTTCCGGGCGCTCTAAAATGGCTGATTCAACCTGCGCCTGTAGCAGGGTTTCGATGATGTTCTGATCGATCTGGATAATCACATTGTCATGCTTAAACACATAACCGCCATATTGCTGACCAAATCGCTCACCACACGACACTAAGTATCTCAGTGCCAATACAGCTCTTTGCTGACCCACGAAAATCTCTGTAAACTCCAGTGATTCTTCACGGGTTAATGGTTCACCGTTTTTTATGTGGTCTACGTCGGTCATCCATGCTGGTAATTGCATACCGGTAGCTTTGAGCTGCGCTACAAGTTCTTCCGCTGAAATATCAGGCTGCTTTTTCATTGCGGCTTCTCCGGAGTATTTCATCTGTAGACCATTCGTGTATTTGGGCTTCCAATGCTCTGGCCTTTTTGAACATCGCTCGGGTGGTGAAATATAAATCACTCTCACCATCATCACTTGTAGCGAGCGCCAGTGTCGCCAACATTGCGGTGAGTTCTTCAATTTCTTCTGCTACTACAGTAGGGTCATAGTTAGTCACTTTTCCCATTCTCCTTATCCAACCATGTAGATATCCGGCAGCTAGTTTTCCACGCAATACCGATACAATTGTTGAATTCCGGTGTAACGTCTTCCTTCTCGTATAAAATGCACAATAGAGACTGAAGTTCATCGGCAAGTACGGCTACTTCAGTAATGGTTAAGGTGTTATCTTTCATTTCCCACCCTCCAAGGCACGGTTTACATTGCTGAGTAAATCCATTACTGCGAATACTAAACAGGCCTCATTGTTGTCACTGGCAGCATCGGCCCATACTTCAAGAACTACTTGAAGCCTCTCAATTCTGAGCTTTGCCTCACTGATTTTATCCTTGCTCATTGCTAATTCGCGGTTATCCATGTGACACCTCTGAATGTAATGACTCGTTAATTTCTGCTATTAGGTCAGCGGCAATTGATATCAGTGTCACAAGCTTTTTTGATGCTTCCTCATCATGAGCAACCTCTTCAATGGTAAATATCAACATGTCTAACTGACTCGCTTTATACGCGGCGGGATTTAAGGTAATTGGTTTACGCATGAGCAGTCTCCCACTTTAAGTCACATTCCTCACATCGAGTGATATCGTGAATACAGCTAACCCAGCAATAGACCTCAAACCGTAGTTGTTCATCCTCGATTGTAGGGATAATTTCGGTAAGTAGGTGACGCAGACCTTTTTGTACCCGCAGTAGGCGGTCACGAGAGATGTTCTCAGTTGAGGTACCTGTGTAGCCAATAACGGCGCTAATGCGATCCATGGTTTCGTTGTAGATATCAAGGGAATGTTCACGCATGATTCACCTCGCTTTTTTCGGTCTTAACTGCTTTCCCTGCCGCATCTTCAATATGACCAAGAAGGGCTAGTTGAGTATCTCGTTCGTCCTGCGTGGCAGTTAAAAAACTGGCTGCTGCGGCAAGTGCCTCTATCTTTGATAGGATATCGTGCAGAGCAAAAATATCAGTCATTGCCCCCCCCTGACGAATACGGGCAGAGAACGTCAGTAGAAAACCACCAGATAGCATTTGGCGGGCACAGTGTTCATCTGGAGCGATAATTTCACGTCGTGATAAAGTTGATGTGTGAGTATCCCAAAACCGAAAGCGGAACAGGGGTAATCTCACTGGACAGGCATCCACTACAAATGAATGCTGATTTGCGGTATGATTTACACTGGTCATATAGACCCTCCGTTTATTGTGACCTACAACCCCAGCAACTATTCGAAGTGGTGTGCTGGGGTTTTTTATTACACGCAATAATACCTAGGGTTTAATTTAAGTCAAAGGTTTTTTTTTATGATTTTGGGTGTTTTTTATGAGTGTTTGGATTTTTTGAAATCAACCACAAAACGATAATTTAAATTTGTTTTGCGATAATCTTATGTTTTTAATCTGAATTTATTTCGAAAATATTTTAATCCCCGGTCATGGAATCTGAAGTGAGGTTATGAAATTGTGGGGAGTGTTACGAAACCTGAGGAATTGCAGGCATAAAAAGCCCTGCGTTGAGGCAGGGCTATAAACTTAGCAGCCTGTAGGTTTTGGAGGGCTAAATTAACATTGTCGATGAGTTAAATACGCGACCTATGATTTTTACAGTATCCATATCCGCTATTTCATCTGGGAACTCCATGGAATTATAGCTACGGATAATCAATTTCCCTCCTGGTTGCCGATAAAGAAGTTTTATCCGGAATAATTCATCTTGCTCAATGAAATAAATTCCGCCATCAACGATATTGGTGCTACCTCGGTCAACCATGACGGTAGAACCATTCGGTATCACTGGTGCCATACTGTCACCATGTACTGGAAAAGCGGCTGTATTTGACGGTGCTATACCATAGCGTCTCAGGGTTGCGCGTGAGAATCTTAATTTAAAACCGTTATAGTCTGCGTTCTCACAACGCCCGTTACCGGCAGCTAACTCAATGCTTTTGTAGTAAGGAATTTCTACCTCCTCATCTTCAAGCGGATCTGAGCTATCCCATGCCTTTATTGGCCTACCGACCGCTTCGGATACAGACACACCATCTCTGGGTTTGTTATTGGTACTATCACGCATCTCACCATCACCATTTTCAAGCCATTCAGGACGAATATTTAATACTTTTGCGATCGGTAATAAGAAAACTGTTCTGGTAGTTTTTCCTGTCACAATTTTTTGTATGGTTGCTTGAGAAACGCCTACTTTTTCAGCTAAAGAGCTTTGTGTTATTCCAACCTCAGCCATTGCGATCCTCAGGCGTTGCGCCAAAGTCAAACTCATCTGCATAATCCTCCAATAATAATCCGCTTAAATTACAACCATGGTACTTAAGTGTCAATGACTGTTTTACTTGCAAAATAAAAACCAAAAGTTTAAATTAAACCCAAATAATTAAGGAGTATTTATGCTTTACACAAAAACACCTATTGAAGAGGCTGTGTATATTGCTGGTGGACAAACTGCCTTGGCAAAAAAAGTTGGCGTTACTCAAGGCGCTGTTTGGAAGTGGGTTCGTGGGCTTAAAAAGATCTCGCCCGTTAACGCCGTTGCTATTTCTAACGCCGTTGGTGGTGTGGTTAAACCTTATGAGCTGCGGCCAGATATCCCGTCTGTTTTCCCTCACCCTGACAACCAACCATGCACAGAGAAGCATACCTAAGCGCGATCATGCCGGCAGCCTATTGCCCTGAGGATGCGGCATGGATTCAGGGGCAACTGATGGAGCTTAGGCCGACCGTCAGGCGCAAGGTTGCAGTGAAGTACGCAGAGGTTTATCAGGCTGCTTTCGATGCTGAACCGATCAGCTATAAGCAAGTCAATCGCGCCAGGCATGAAGCTAATAAGCGATTAAGGGAATTTGTTGAGAAGTACGCTGGTGCCAGTGATGGATTATGTATACCAGCCCCTGTGTTTAAAGGGCACCAAGCCAAAGGAACCAGCCAGCAGCAGGGCTGCTAAGTCCGAGACTGGATATTACAACGATCACCGTTTTGGGCCGTGTCACTTGGCAAAGTGAAAATGTTAATGACTTCCATGTAGTTAAGTATGAAAACAAAGGTCAAGGTCAACACCGGATCGAGTCACAGAATACTCAACCTCCTAGAACATAGATAAGGGGACTTTCGCGAATCGTTAAAAAACAACAAGTTAAGAGGTGTATTTTTCTCACCCATGATAAGGAAATCGGTCATGTATGAGAAAGCAAGAAAAAACAATAAGTTATAAAGAGGTGTTCAGTGGACGGAAAATCAGCAAAACAGATTATCGATGAAATACCGCTGATGAAAGGTAAGCAGATTAACTTCGCAATGATTTATGACACTGGGTTTGAATTTATTGATGGGTTGTTACGTGACGGTGAGGCTTCAGCCGCGAGGGTGTATCTGCATCTGGTTAAGAACATGGATCGTAACAGCGGGGCGATAGTGACGGATTTAAGCTCAATTATCTCTGACCTTGGTATCTCTCAGGCAACTCTGTATCGGGCATTAACAACACTGAAGAAGTCTGGTCACGTGGTTAGCCGTCACCGGAACCTGTTTGAAATAAACCCGGAAGGGGCATGGAAGGGGCATTCAAACCGTAAGAGCAGCGCATTGTTCATGACGGCAGGAAAGAAAACGATTGATCGGAATGTGAAGTATCGGCTGAACGCAGCCAGTAAACATCAGGAAGGAATGTCTGTAGCGGCAACATTTGAACCGGTAGAGGGCAAGAAACCGAATCAGGGAACTTTGACGAGTGATACTGAAACGGTTCTTGCGGGAGAGAAGAAATGATGAACATTTCATTCGAATATGATTATGCCATCAAGTGGCATTCAGTGCTAGTAGGGGGCATCTATGCTGACTATCACGCCTAATTTCGCACAGGAACGGGCATTAAACATGCTGCGCCGTGACTGGAAGCAATATAATTCTTTCATGGTTTACAGCCCGACAGGAAGTGGCAAGACGGGTCTGGCGAGCTTTATCACTGACGGACATGTTTCTCGTGGAATGCGGGTTATGTTTGTGGTGCCTTACACGACTTTGATTACACAAACCTCAGACCGGTTTATCCAGTACGGGCTTCCGGAAGATGAAATCGGGTATATCTGGCGTGACCATCCAAATTACGATCCAGAGCGAATGATTCAGATTGCTTCTGCCGATACGCTCATCCGTCGTGACTTTCCCGATAACATCGATTTGCTGATTATCGACGAAGCTCACTTACGCCGGAAGAAGCTGCTGGAGGTCATTAAATATTTGACTGAAAAAACGCAAGTGAAAGTGATTGGTTTGTCCGGTACACCTTTTTCGTCATTCCTCGGCCAGTATTACCAGCAGCTAATTAAACCTACCACCATAAAGGAATTAATCAACCGTGGAGATTTGAGCACTTATGAGTTCTTTGCTCCCTCCATGCCTGACCTGAAAGGGGTAAAGAGTAACCGTAGTAACGAGTATGGTTCTGACTATAACGAAGAACAACTAGCGGAGATTATGAGTGGTGCGGATCTGGTTGGTGACATCGTTCGTAACTGGCTGGAACACGGCCAGGATCGCCCGACAATCTGCTTTTGCGTGAATGTACGCCATGCTAACTACGTGACGATTGAGTTTAATCGGGCTGGTATTGCTGCCGAGGTGATGACAGCGGGAACGCCACATGATGAACGTCAACTGATCATTCACCGATTTGAACAGGGTGCAACCAAGATTATCGTCAATGTCGGCGTGCTGGTGGCAGGGTTCGACAGTGATGTTCGGGCGGTCATTTATGCGAGGCCAACTAAATCAGAAATTCGTTGGTTACAAACTATTGGTCGTGGATTACGTACAGCGCCGGATAAAGATACATGCCTTATCTTCGATCACAGTGGCTCTGTTCATCGCCTGGGCTTTCCTGATGCTATCGAGTATGGCGAATTGCCAAACAAAAGTGATGGCATGAAAGATAGCAGGGCGCAGGAACGTACAGAAAAAATTGAAAAATTACCAAAGGAGTGCAGCCAGTGCCACTACATGAAGCCTGCCGGCGTTTATGTTTGTCCTAAATGCGGGCATAAACCTTTAGCTGGTGAAGATGTTGATGTTGATACCAGTCGCGGATTAAAGAAATTCAGCAAACAGGAACGGAAGTACACCAAAGAAGATAAGCAGCGCTGGTGGTCACAAATTAAGTATTACCAGAGGCAGCGATTGTCGCAAGGGAAACCGGTTAGTGATGGCTGGTGTGCACATACCTATAAAAGTAAGTTTGGAACATGGCCTAATGGGTTACAGGATTATCCGCAGGAAATAGGTCCGGAAGTAAGTAACTTCATTAAATCTAAACTTATCGCCTATGCAAAAGTTCGGGAAAAACAACAGAAACAGCAGGGAGAAAGTGAACCTCAAATGAGCCTGAGTGGTATCAGTACTATCTTAGAGTCCAGAGATGCTCTTAGGCAGATCCGGAGTATCGGAGGGTTGCAACAATGATGACCCGAAGGAAGACCACAGAGGCAGTGATAGGAAGATGGCCAGAAGTTTTTGAGCATTACAAATTACCCCAAGTTACAGGCAGGCGGCATTATGGCGACGAATGTCCTATCTGCGGATCTAAAGGCTCATTCCGAATTGACAATAAAGATGAACGTGGAACCTTTATTTGTAAATGCAATGCAGGAGATGGCTGGAAATTACTTGAGCTTACTCAGGGGAAAGACTTTAAAACTCTAGCGAGTGAAGTCGATAAAATCATCGGTAATGAATATATCAAGGAAAATTCTGAAAATCCCAAAAGGGATGATCGCTCATCTTTACGTAAATGGGTTAGCCATAAATTTTCGTCATTACTGAGTTTAAAAGGAACACCAGCAGAATCTTATCTTAATTTGCGCGGGATCCACTCTTTGCCCCTTGAACATATTCGCTACTGTGACAATCAACCCGCTAACGGAAAAACGTATCAGGCCATTTACTCACTGGCTACGGATGACAAAGGGGCCTTATGTTATTTACATCGCACGTTATTGGATGGTGATAAAAAAGCGAACGTGGACCACCCTAAAAAAATGAAAGCGCTGCAGGAGGATAGTTATCTGAGCTATGCAAATTCTATTGCAATCCGAATGTTTCCACCTGCGTCAACGTTAGGTATTGCTGAGGGGATAGAAACCGCGCTGTCATGCAAACAGATTTATGGTGTAAACACATGGTCTGTAATGAACGCTAATATTATGGAGAAATTCCGTGTTCCAACCGGAGTAAAACATTTAATTATTTTTGCTGATATGGACCCGCATTCAGCTACTGGGCACTCTGCCGCTTTTGCATGTGCACACAGTAATCTTACGGTAAGAAATGATTTAGTTAAGGTAAGTGTCCGTTGGGGAGATAACGGAGATTTTAACGATCTTCTGATTAACGGCGATCAGGTCCGAGAATTAACTTTTACAAAGAGGGTAGCAGCATGAAGCGTACAGATAACTTAAAGCATAAAGTATTATTTTCTATCCCTGTAGCTTCTCACAGCACCGCGATAGCAACAGTAAAACCTTTACCTCCTCAACGTAAGATAACTGGACATAAGCAGACCGACGCTTATTTGTGGGTTCTGGAGGTTATAAATACTAATGAACCGGCACATTTAGATGCCGCAGAAGAAGCGTTGAGTAAGTTAAAGATAACGCCTAAAGAGGCTCAGAAGCGTTACTCTGATTATTTGATGGCATCTGGCGCTGCACCATTCCAAATTGCGTTTGGTACGATGTCAATGGATAACCCACAGAGTTATATCAGCAGAGCAAAACAAAATATTGAGAATGCCTGTTCAGTACGGTCTTATTTTGGTAACTATGATGCTGCATTAGAGAACATGCCTCCTGAAAAACTCATGCTGGTTGGTGAATTAAGCGATGTCTATAGTGCATGCTGGGGTTGGACGAAGAAAGAAATCGCAGCGCAATGTGTACAGGGAGAACGCTGCAATGAAATTGATATGCAGAGAAAGTCTATATCAAAAGGTTTCGTTGAACAGCTACCAGAACCATCATCTTTATCTGATGTTGTTCGTGAATTCCAATACTGGGATTGGCTTTACTCCATGCGCAACAGCGCCGAAAAAGAACTTGGCTATGAATATGCCGATGGAGGCCGTTGCCATGTGAATGATCGTGAAGAATACCTTGAAACATTGCTCCCCAAAATTAAACCAATTACACGACAGGAAGCAATCGATGTGTGTAAATGGATACTGGAAGAAGAACGCTTTATGGATCGCGGCGAGTTAACTGACGCAATCATACTCAATCTGGTGGGGGAGTGTGGCTGATGAAACTGGAATCTTCGCTAAAGCACTTTAGCCCACAAGGGATGACTATCACTGACACGCCTAATGGAACGTCAGCAGACCGTCTTACGGGAACTGATGTCATGGCTGCTATTGGGATGACAAAAGCAAAGGCGAGTTTCGGTATATCTGCATTCCTGGGTAAAACAGGGATTAGCACTGAAGATAAGAAAAAGGCCATCCATGAGCTAATTCAGTACGCTTACCAGAAAGCGCCAAAGCTGGTGGGTAAAGTTGCTGGCCGTCGAATGGCTCGTTGTATGCAGATTCTGGCCACTCTCGCTTATGAGGAATATTCTCACTCAGCAGGTGCCAGTGTGACATGTCACAGTTGTTATGGAAAAGGGACTGTAGAAGTTTGGCGGGATGTTGTTAAGTATCCCGGGTACATCGGTGCTGATGGTGAAGAGAAAATACCACCAGTCATTGAACGTGAAATCGTTCGTGAACTCTGCCAGCCCTGCAACGGGAAAGGAGTAATATATAAACGTTGCCGCAACTGTAAAGGCACAGGGAAAGCGATTGATAGAGATGCAACAAAGGATGCTGGTGCGCCGGTCATTAAAGGGTGTGAACGTTGTGGCGGAAAGGGATATAGCCGGATGCCGTCATCGGTAGCTTACAGGGCGATTACAGCATTATTGCCAGAACTGAATGAAAGAACATGGCGCAGAAACTGGAAACCACTTTATGACCTGTTAGTGACTAAGTGCGACATAGAAGAAAGTGTGGCGGCAGATGAATTTCAGAAAATAACAAAATAGTGATAGAGACGGATACAATATTTTTATCACAAACTTGCATTTTGTCCGAAAGTGGCGTAATTTGTATAAATAGTGGGAAAGTCTATCTATACACCACTAAAGCATACTTAAGCCCTGCCAGAAATGGCGGGGTTTTTTATTGCCTAAATTCTCATAAATCCTGTTTAGTGCGGATTTATCACAAAAAAAGCCGCAGGGATAACCCTACGGCATTCTTCTTAATCTCAAAGATGGGCGACCACCAGTAGTTAGAGCTACTGGCGGACATCTATACCCACAGCACTAGTCATGAGTATAAACCAAGGCCCACTGTTCATGCATGAACGGGCGTTATACTACAAAAGCGCGGTAGACATGACTATAGAAAAAATTGAATTTAGTGATTTAACGCTGGTGAATGCCGATTGTTTAATCTATTTGAAGACACTGCCTGATATCGGTTCCGCATAATGAATTAGTTGCTGAGTATGCTGATTTAAAACAGCAATATGAAGATTTAAGGCGACCGTTCTCAGTAAGGAAAGAAGTACCACATACTGACGTATGGCATTATCCGCCGGTACAGTATTATCCAGGCAAACACCCATGCGAAAAACCGCTGGAAATGATGATTGATATCATTAATGCCAGTTCGCGACCTGGTGAAGTGGTAGCGGATTTCTTTCTTGGTGGCGGTAATTCTTTATTAGCAGCCAAACAGACTGGTCGAAAAGGTGTAGGGGTTGAACTTGAGGCAGAGCGCTTCGAGTCAACCGTAGAGAAGTTAAAAAATGCGTAGCGAGAAGAGTGGCGTTGCGTCCACAGAGTCCCAGCCTAATCGTTGGGGCTTTTTCGTGTCAAATTGAGTCACCGGCAGCTATTAGACCCCTTAGTTTCCTAGGCCAAGATCTAATAGCTGCTTCTTCATTTTAGCCCCAGTCAAAACCAACACACCCTCATCTATCAGAAAACGACTGAGGGCTAATCCTATTAGAGGCATTCGTATGAAAAATACTCAGCAGTACATTTGTATTGGCGATTTAACCGAAGATGAGTTAGTTGAATGGTTGAAGCGGCAGCATATAGCCTTGTCCTACTATATGAAATTGAAAAACGAAAGAGCCGAACTGATAGAACGGCTCGGAGAGCTTGACTTGATTATAAGTGATTATCAACCTGAATATCATGAAGGAAAGTTGAGTTTTCCCCAGGAGCCCACTCATTATCAAGAAAACCATCAAACGTTAGAGAATAATCAGGCAGATAACTGAGATATTCTTGAGCATCAGCCGGTAGCTTATCTATCCGGATGTCCTCTTGCAGAGCCAGCAAGCAGTGGTTTAAAGACATTTTTTCGATATCTTCAATTCTCCATTTAGTTTTCATGAAAATTAAATGATGGAGTGCTTTGATCCCGTTTAATGGCTCAAATTTTGTTCCATATTTTGAACGGTGAATATGCAGTATTAGCTCTAGAGTGAAAATCTGAGCAGCTCGTAGATATAGCTTAACAGTATCGGCGTTATCGTAGTTTTTAAAACCAATGCTTGAGTGAGCAATACCTCTAATGTCTGCAACTCTGGAAATGATGACGTGCCATAAATCTGAATATGTGCTCATGACGATTATCCTTTTGATTTATAGGATATCAAAAGATATCACTATGTCTCATCCGGGTAAAGGATAATCATTTCTCTTTAAATTTAACGAATAACGGACACTTCCAATGGAGGTGCAAATGCGTATGGATAAATACACGAATGCCACTTACGGGAGTGCCGGGTTAACAGCATTTTTCGCCAGCCTGACCTTGTATGAGTGGGGGTTTATCATCGGCATGGCCTTTAGTATGGCGCTGGGTATCATGACCTACATGATGAACCGGCATGAGCAAAAGAAACGAACGGCACTGTTCCAGCATTTAGTTAACAGAGCTGAATCAGCGAATCCATCAGCGGCAGCAACACTGGCAGCCCAAATCATGAGCAAAGCGCCGAAGGATATCTGATGAACGAAGTCTTACGAAACAAGCTATCTATGGCAATGGTGGGTGGAGTCATGGCAATAGCTGGTGTACTAATAGCTAATTTTGAAGGCTACGAGGCAAAACCTTACCGTGATGTTGTTGGCGTTCTGACGGTCTGCTACGGGCATACAGGGAAAGATATTATTCTGGGTAAGATATACTCAAAAGCAGAGTGTGAATGGTTGCTACAGAAAGACTTGTCATCAGTTCAGAAATCTGTCGATCCGCTTATCAAAGTGAAAACCACTGACTCACAGAAGGCTGCGCTTTACTCTTTTACATATAACGTTGGCGCTAGTGCTTTTAAGCGGTCAACGCTACTGAAGAAATTAAACTCAGGTGATACAGCCGGAGCATGCAATGAGCTACGACGCTGGACGTATGCTGGCGGTAAACGATGGAAAGGGTTGATTACACGTAGGGAGATTGAGCGTGAAGTCTGTTTATGGAGTGAGAAATCATGACCGGAAGAGAGATTGTTATTGGCTTAATTGCCGCAGCTTTGCTTTCTGCCGCCGGGTATCTCTTTTCGATACGTATCTCGCTTCTTGAATCAGATAAAAGAGCGCTAACTGCCGAACTGAACACAGCAAACAGTACTATCGACGAAATACAGGCACAGCAGAATAAAGCTGCTGAACTGGATAAACGCGCAACGGAGAAACTTCATGCATCCGAATCTGAAAACAATCGTCTTCGTAATGAGCTTGCCACTGCTAATCGCAAGCTGTACATCAAAGCCAAGTGTCCAGCCACCTCAACCGGCAGCGTGGGCGATGATGCCAGTGTCGAACTCACTGGTGCTTCTGGACAAGCTGTTTTCGATATCCGAGCTGGAATCATCCGAGACAGAGCAAAGATAGAGTACCTACAAGGCTACATTAAAAACGTTTGTCTATCTCAATAGGAGGTGGTCATTCTTAATGGCTGTAACTACAGCAAGTTAGTTACCACTACTGAGAAGCGGTGGGAAACCGGCGAAATGTATAGCTCAACTTACTGGGCTTATTTGGGGGTTATAAGCCGGAAGCCACCAAAATTTTGACAACTCAGTCGCTCAGTTGGTAACTATGCAGTGAAATATGACGCCGACTCATCACGGCCTCCCTTCATAACCATCCATATATGTTGCTGAAATCGCGTCTCCCATCGCCTTAAGTTTTTTCGGGGAGGGGGTACTGCTGTTCGCGTATGTCCTGCCCGCAAACACCTGCACTGACTGAATGGATTTCAGAAATTCCTCACTGCGGAACAGAGAGGCCCGTTTCATCGCATCGTCACGGGACAGGCCTGTAGTTTTGTCTTTTACCCCCATGTCCCGGAACTGATGGAAGAACGACACCATCGACCGGATGTTGTCGGCCTCCTTGACATAAAAATTAGAGTCGAGGCCGTCGTCACCAACCGCATAAACATACTGCCGGGCGTGACGCTCAACGCTTGTCTTCGGGGTGCAACCAGTGGTTATCAGTGTAGTTATAGTCAGCGCGGTACATAACAGGACGACAGAAGATTTTTTCACGGAGTCTCCTTACCTTAAATACATATTTATCAATTTATTACAGTCAATCTATATCATACACCCATCCTTCAGGCAGTGCTATTGACTCTTTAATTTCATCGGCGCAGCATAAAAATGCTGTATATGTACAATATATTTATATACAAGTTTTTTAACTTTCAATGAGGAAATATCTATGGACGGTGGAGATGGTAAGGGACATAAAAAAGCCCCTCAATCACCCATGCGAAATAATTGAGGGGTAAGAGGTTCAGATGTCAGACATGATCCCGAATAGGCACCACATAATAAATATAGTTGATGGTGTGATGATTGCAAAGAGAGGCTGGCATTGAATGCAAAAAGTCCCCTCGTCCAAGGAGGCTAAGAGAAGGGGGCAGGCAGTTTAGTTATTGTTATGCGAGCTTTACAGCTTCATCTTAGTAGCGTGCATGAACACGCCGCAGAACAATAATAACAACTGTTATAACTGTCAATTTGGATTATATAAAATACTGTGGAAAGTGGTGATGGTGTGATTAATTCAGCATAAACATGTTGAATTGGTATCAGGTGTTCTCAAAAGTTTCCGGGGTTATATCACACAATCCAGCACAAAATTCTAATCAGGCCGCTAAGCGGTCTTTTTTACGCCTGAAGGAAAGTGAAATGGCAATAGGGAGCATAAATTACAAAATATCCATTAAGCAACATTTGAAATGGGTATTGGTTATTGCGGCACTCATCAAGTTTAACTGGTTAGCAAATAAGTGCTTTAGAGCTGAAGTAATAACTGGTGGCTATCAACCACTGAATGGGCCTGAACCAAAAAAGAATCCACCTGGCTCTGAATGATTAACAATACTAAGCGCAGCCTGTCGCAGTCTCCCCGCCTTAGCTATGACCATGCCCTGATAGGGTGCTCCTTTCATGTGAGCGGGTAGGGTTAATCAATAACAGGTAACGCCGAGGGTAATGCCTCTCATTGCGGTCTAACAGTAACCGTGGCGGAAGAATACTGATAACTCCATTGCAGGGATAAAGATGAAAGAACCACGCATATATAACAGCCGATGGGACAAGGCCAGGTTATCTTTCCTTCGTAGCCATCCGTTGTGTGTCATGTGTAGTCAACAAGGAAGGACTGAACCAGCAACAGTAGTTGACCACATCAAACCACATAAACTGAAAGAAGCATTGAAGTCAGGTAGCCGTGAAGTAATCTCTAAAGCCCAGGTATTGTTCTGGGATAAGAAGAACTGGCAGCCTCTCTGTAAGCAGCATCATGATTCAACCAAGCAACGTATGGAGAAGCGTGATGTGGTCATCGGGTGTGATGTTAACGGTATGCCGCTTGATCCAAATTCTCATTGGTTTAAATGATAATAATTCTCAATAAAGGGGTGGGGGCGGTCAAAAAGTTCAAAATGTTTGCTCTAAATGACCGCAGCCTAAACTCAGATTTAACGCTAACCCGATTTTTTTAGTTTCTAAGGTATGACCCAATGGCTACAAAAAGAACACGTTCCGACAGTTCGACGGCGGCGATTCAGGCCATGAAAAATGCAACGGAGGATAGTATTCAACCCCCAGCGCATGCGGGCTTAGAAAAAAAAGCCCTCCCTTTTTGGCATGACAACATCCGTTCAAAAGCACTGGACTCCTGGTCGCCGTCTGATTTACTGGCGGCTGCTGAACTGGCAAATAATCAGCTCTATATCACGATATTGCGTAAGGATTTGCGCTCAGAGGAACGAAAAAAAGGTGAGGCGCGGGAAGAATCGCTGATTAAGGACTTACGCAAACAGATTGTCGAATTACAGCGGACAATCCTCGCCCAACGCCGTGATCTACAAATCCACTCGCATGCGACCAACGGTGAAAGTCGTGATCAGCGAAAACGAAACCAGAACGATAAAGATGCCCGTACTGTTGCGGATAAACACGTATCGCCTGAAACCAACAATAATCTGATTGCCTTTCCAAAACACGGTTAAGAGGAAATTATGACGCGAGGTGAGCGCGTAATAGCGTTCATTGAACGTTATTGCATTGTGCCGGAAGGTAAATTGCTGGGACAGCCGATGAAGCTGGACCCGTTTCAGAAAAAATTCATTCTGGATATTTACGATAATCCGTCCGGTACCGATATGGCGATATTGAGTATCGCCCGTAAAAACGGAAAAACAGGATTAATAGCAGGTATTCTGCTTGCACATCTTGTGGGGCCGGAAGCGGTACAAAATTCACAGATTGTTAGCGGAGCAATGAGTCGAGAACAGGCCTCGATTGTTTTCAATTTGGCAGTGAAGATGATTAACCTGAACCCTGAACTTCAGGAAATTGTTCACATTATTCCCAGCGGTAAGCGTCTCATTGGATTGCCTTGCAATGTTGAATACAAGGCATTGTCTGCTGAAGGAAAGACAACGCACGGTCTTTCCCCAATTCTGGCTATTCTGGATGAAACCGGACAGGTGCGCGGTTCTCAGGATGATTTCATTGATGCTATCACTACTGCACAGGGTGCCCATGAAAACCCGCTTCTCATTGTTATTAGCACTCAGGCGGCAAACGATGCCGATTTACTCAGTATCTGGATTGATGATGCCGTAAGGTCAAAGGATCCGCATATTGTCTGTCATGTCTATGAAGCAGATAAAGATGCTGATATCTCCCTTCGTGATACATGGTTGTCAGCTAATCCGGCCTTAGGGACTTTCCGATCGGAAAAAGACATGTCCCGGCAGGCTGAAAAAGCTGGCCGGATGCCGAGCTTTGAGAATACATTTCGGAACCTTAACTTGAATCAGCGAGTTTCTGTCGTATCGCCGTTTGTCTCTCGGTCTGTGTGGGAGTTATGCGGTGAAGCACCTCTGGCTATTACGGGAACCTGTTTTGCTGGGCTTGATTTATCCGAGAAAAAAGACCTCACAGCCTTTGTGATAGTCGGCCAGTCAGCAGATGGCTTCTGGAATGTTTACCCGTACTTCTGGACACCTGAAAAAACATTACTCGAAAGGGCCAAAACAGACCGGGTGTCATATGACGTCTGGGTTAAACAAGGCTTTTTACGCACTACGCCGGGCGTCACGGTCGATTACGATTTTGTTGTTAATGATATCGGCAACATCCTGCTGGAGTTTGAGATTGATGCTATCGCTTTTGACCGCTGGCGGATCGAGATATTACGCAAATCGGCTGAATCGGCAGATTTGACGCTTCCGTTAATCCCGTTTGGTCAGGGGTTTAAGGATATGGCACCGGCGCTCGATACGCTGGAGGAGAATCTCTTGAATGGACGGCTACGGCATGGCATGCATCCGGTATTAACGATGTGTGCCCAGAATGCCGTGACGATCAAGGATGCCGCATCAAACCGAAAACTCGATAAATCGAAAGCGACAGGCCGCATGGATGGCATGGTGGCACTGACTATGGCAATGGGCGCTTCAAATGGTGATGCCGTTGAAGAAGAGGGCGACATTGATGATTTCTTATCTAAACCGTTGAGCATGTGATGACAGATAAAACGAATTACAGTATCGATCTGCGAA
Source organism: Limnobaculum zhutongyuii (assembly GCF_004295645.1). Lineage (NCBI taxonomy): Bacteria > Pseudomonadati > Pseudomonadota > Gammaproteobacteria > Enterobacterales > Budviciaceae > Limnobaculum > Limnobaculum zhutongyuii. The sequence goes on along the minus strand of NZ_CP034752.1, from coordinate 2,840,985 downwards.
CGAATAACGGCTGGTGGGCCCGGGCAGTATCGTGGTTTGCGGGTGGGCGACTTGTTACACCGAATCAGGGTTCTCAGACAGGCCCCGTTTCCGCCTCTGGCAGTCTTGGGGATTCTTCAGTCACTGATGAGCGCATTTTACAGATATCCACTGTCTGGCGCTGCGTATCGCTCATTTCTACGCTTACCGCTTGCTTGCCACTGGATGTATTTGAAACGGATAAAGGGGATAACCGACAGAAGGCGGGCATGGATAATCCGCTGGCCAGATTACTACGCTATTCCCCAAATCAATATATGACCGCACAGGAATTTCGCGAAGCCATGACGATGCAGCTTTGTTTTTATGGCAATGCGTATGCGCTGGTTGAAAGAAATGCCAGCGGTGATGTGATTAGCTTGCTCCCGCTTCTCTCCGCCAACATGGATGTCAGGCTGGAAGGTAAGAGGATTGTTTACCGTTATCAGCGTGACTCCGAATACGCCAACTTTCCTCAGCGTGAAATTTTTCACCTTAAAGGATTTGGGTTTAATGGCTTAGTGGGACTCTCACCGATTGCTCATGCCTGTAAATCTGCGGGTGTGGCTGTTGCCATGGAAGATCAGCAACGGGAATTTTATGCGAACGGGGCGAAGTCACCGAAGATATTAACGACGGGTGACCGGGTGATGACCACAGAACAACGCGCTCAGTTAGAAGATAACTTCCGGGAGATTTCAGGTGGCCCGGTTAAAAAACGGCTTTGGATTTTAGAAGCTAACTTTGCTACTCATGATATCGGTGTTAGCCCACAAGATGCGGAAACTATGGCATCCCGTAAGTTTCAGGTCAGTGAATTGGCTAGATTCTTTGGCGTGCCTCCGCATCTGGTTGGTGATGTTGAAAAGTCCACCAGTTGGGGAACAGGTATTGAGCAACAGAATATGGGGTTTCTTCAGTACACACTGCAACCTTATATTTCCCGATGGGAAAACAGCATTCAGCGCTGGTTATTAAAGCCGGATCAAGTCGGGAGGCTTCACGCTGAACATAACCTTGATGGGCTGTTACGCGGTGATTCAACTTCTCGCGCCGCCTTCATGAAGGCAATGGGTGAATCTGGATTAAGAACCATCAATGAGATGCGCCGACTGGATAACTATCCTCCTTTGCCGGGTGGCGATGTTGCCATGAGACAGGCGCAGTATGTACCAATAACGGATCTCGGAATGAGCAAAGAGCCTAGCGAAAGCGGGGCTTAGTTTTTATGGGGGCAATATGCCAGAAATTAATAAAACACTGTCGTTTGACCAGACAGAAATTAAGTTCACCGGGGATGGTTCACAAGGCATTTTTGAGGGGTACGCCGCTGTATTCAGCAATGTGGATTCTGATGGTGACATCATTTTACCGGGCGCATTTAAACATGCGCTGGAAAGTCAGACACGAAAAGTGGCTATGTTCTTCAATCATCGAACATGGGATCTGCCGGTTGGTAAATGGGATGCTTTACAGGAAGACAGCAAGGGGCTCTATGTCCGTGGACAGCTAACACCTGATCATAGTGGCGCTCTGGATCTGAAAGCCGCCATGCAGCATGGCACTGTTGAGGGAATGTCTGTTGGTTTTTCTGTGAGCAAGGACGATTACTCCATTGTTCCCGGTGGTGGACGTATTTTTAAGAACGTTGCCGCATTAAGAGAGATCAGCGTGTGTACCTTCCCAGCTAATGAGCTGGCAGGCGTGTCTGCAATGAAATCCATTGAGAGCATTGAAACTGTCCGTGATATTGAAAGCTGGCTGAGGGATTCAGTTGGTTTATCTAAGTCTGAAGCAATGGGTTTTATTTCCCGCTTCAAATCTGCAATTCGGAGCGAGTCCGAAGGCAACCCACCTAACGCTGAAATTGATTCAATTATTCAGCAGATTAACTCTTTTTATCTTTAATACAGGAAATCGTTATGTCTGATTTAGAAAAAATTCAGAAAGCCATTGAAGACTCGCAACACAAGGTCAAAGAGCTTTTCGATGCGCAGAAAAAAGAAATTGAAGAAACAGGCCGTGTTTCAAAGGCTTTGCAAGATGATCTGGCAAAAGTTCAGGAGGAATTAAAAACAGCGGGTACCCGCCTGTTTGATCTCGAACAGAAAGGTGCAACCGGTGCTGATAATCCGGAGCAAAGTAAATCATTCTCTGAGCGTGCAGCAGATGAACTGACTAAATCATGGAATGGTAGTACAGGGATCTTTGAGGCAAAAACCTTCAATAAATCTCTGGGTAGTGATGCGGCATCGGCAGGCTCATTGATTCAACCAATGCAGGTACCGGGCATTGTTGCACCTGGCTTGCGCCGTCTGGTCATCCGTGATCTGTTAGCGCAGGGCCGGATTTCAAGCAATTCTCTTGAATACGTACGTGAAAAACTCTTTACCAATAATGCTAAACCGGTAAAAGAGAAGGCTCTGAAGCCTGAGTCAGATATGACATTCGAAAAGGAAACGGCGAACGTTAAAACGATTGCTCACTGGGTTCAGGCATCCCGTCAGGTTATGGATGATGCTCCGATGCTGCAATCCTATGTTAACAACCGTCTGTTATATGGTTTAGCGCTTGCTGAAGAAGACCAGTTACTCAATGGTGATGGCTCGGGTGATAACCTAACGGGTATTAACTCCGTAGCGACCGCGTATGATACCGAGTTGAATGCTACTGGTGACACCATGGCCGATATGGTAGCCCATGCTATCTATCAGGTGACTGAATCAGAATTTAGCGCCTCCGGTATTATTCTTAACCCGCGTGACTGGCATACCATTGCATTATTAAAAGATGGTGACGGGCGTTATATTTTTGGTGGTCCGCAGGCATTTACCAGCAACATCATGTGGGGATTACCCGTAGTTCCAACGCGAGCACAAGAAAAGGGAACCTTTACGGTTGGTGGTTTCGATCTGGCGTCTCAGGTTTGGGATCGCATGGATGCCACCATTGAAGTTAGCCGGGAAGACCGGGATAACTTCGTTAAAAACATGCTGACTATTCTTTGTGAAGAGCGTGTGGCTCTGGCTCATTATCGACCACAGGCGCTGATTAAAGGTTCTTTTGCTGCACCACCTGCTGGCAAATAATCAACGAAGGGGGCGGCGATACACCGCCCTGAGTAACCATGGCGATTATTGTTACTGATGTAATAGATATTGAGACGTTACGCCAGCATATTGAACTTGATGTTACTGATCGTGACGCACTGATAAAAATATATGCTCAGGCTGCACTTGATTACTGTTTACGCTGGTGTGATGAACCCCGCTGGAAATTAGCGGCTGATATTCCGGCACCGATTATTTCAGCCACGCTTCTGGTATTTGGCGATCTATTTGAGCACAGAACGGAGCAATCAGAAATACAGCTATATAGTAACGCTATAGCTGAATCGCTGATGTTTAACTGCCGGAACTGGCGCGGCACTGTTGATAAGGAGGAATAATCATGGAGCCTGGACGGTTTAGGCATCGGGTGACTATTCAGAACTTTACCACTATCCGTGATGAGTTCGGGCAGGAAATAGAGGAATGGTTTGATATTGATACCGTGTCAGCGGAAACAAAAGGTATTAGCGGCAGGGAACTGATTTCAGCAGGTGCCGAAATGGCCGAAGCCACGATCCGTGTCTGGATGCGCCACCGTTCTGATGTTACTGCGTCTTCCCGTTTATTGTGCCGGGCTGGTCCTTATCAGGGGATTGTACTTGATATTATTGGTCAACCTATTCCCAATGCTAAATGTACTCGTCTTGAAATTTTCTGCAAGCAGGGGGTAAAGCGGTGATTGATATTAATCTGGATTTCTCTGCTTTGAATGATATAGCAAAAGATTTGGAACTATTAAGCCGGGCGGAAAATAACAAAGTGTTGCGTGATGCCACCCGATCGGGTGCGGAAGTCTTTAAAAATGAGGTTCAGCGAAGAGCCCCGGAGAAGACTGGGAAGCTGAAACGAAATATTGTAGTTGTGACACAGAAAGGCAAGCAACGCGGAGAAATATCATCCGGTATCCATATCCGGGGAACCAATTCGAAGGGGAATAACAGTAATAGCAAGGTGAAGGCTAATAGCCCAAGAAATGCCTATTACTGGCGATTTGTTGAACTGGGTACGGTGAAAATGGCGCCTATTCCGTTTATTCGGACATCGTTTGACGCAAAGACTCAGGAAGCCACAGATGCAGCCATGCGCCGAATGAATCAGGCTATTGATGAGGTTCTGAGCAAATGACAGAAGCTGATGTGTATTCACGAATTGCCGACTTAGCCGATAAAAAAGTGTATCCGTATGTGGTGAAACTTAATGCAGCCGGTGAGCCAGCGGTATCACCACCCTGGGTCATTTTCTCTATTATTTCGCAGGATCCTGCGGATGTTCTATGTGGAACGGCTGAGGAATGGAATTCACTCCAGATAGATGTTTATTCAAAGACATTAGCCGAATCAAGGGCGATAAGGGAGAAGGTGATTAATGCGCTATCCTCTCTGTCACTCACAAATCAGCAGCTTCTTCAGGGATACGATCCTGAAACTGGACTCTATCGGGCAACACTCGATGCTCAGATAATCGATTAACTTACTTTACTTGCAACCAAACCCGCCACCTGAGCGAGTTTTTTATTATGGAGGCTATATGGCCGCTTTGTTTGAAAAATCCCAGGGTACTCAAATACTGGTTTCTTCTCTTCCTGCCACAAAAGAAACAATGTTGACGGCAGTCTATCTTGCTTTGCAATGTGCGCTAAAGCAAGCCAGTTTCACCGCCGGGCAGAAACAGGATATTGACGTTACAACGCTGTGTTCTGAAGAGCAGGAAAATATTAACGGTCTGGCAGCCGCTTCTGAAGTTAGTCTGTCCGGTAACTTTTTCCGTAATGCTGCACAGGATGTTTTACGTACTGCGTACGACACTGACGGCGTTTATGCTTTCAAAATCATTTTTCCATCCGGTAATGGCTATAACTTTCTTGCTGAAGTTCGTCAACATACCTGGGATGCGCAATCGAATGGTGTTGTCGCGGCAACATTCTCGCTTCGTCTGAAAGGGAAACCGGTTGAAATCAATGCACCAGTAGAACCCGGTGGAGAGGAATAATTAACCCATGGCAAAGAAATCACTTAAATCATTGGCGTTATCGCCATTGTCGGGTTTTCGTCATATGGAAACGGACGTTCCTGAATGGGAAGGTGCAAAAGTCATTTTGCGGGAGCCGTCAGGTGAAGCCTGGTTGCGCTGGCGTGAAATTGTCAAAGAAGACAAAGAGGATGAATTATCTCTGCCCGAAAAGGCGCTTCGTGATATTCGCGCTGATGTGACATTGTTTATTGATGTTCTGTGTGATGAAAGCTATCAACCCGTTTTCACGGTTGATGATACGGAAGATGTGGTAGCTCATTACGGGCCGGTACATTCCCGTCTGTTAAAGCAGGCACTTGAGTTAATTACTAACGCAGACGCCATTAAAAAAAAGTAGCTAGTCCCGGTATGCAGTTTCTGATGATGTTAGCTCTTCGAATGGGGCGAACATTATCAGAGCTGCGCCAGCACATGAGCGCAAATGAACTCATGATGTGGGCTGAATACGACCGAATTTCTCCGATAGGCGATGTTCGTGGGGATTATCAGGCTGCACAGATAGTTTCGGCGTTGTATGGCTCTCAGGGTGTCGATGTTTCAATTCAGGATGCAACCTTACGCTGGCATCCTGTGGTTGATGGGGAACAGACAGACCCGTTAGCCAGTCTTGAGGCGTCATTTAAGCAGGCAGCAAAATAAACAGGGTGAATGATGGCCACTTTACGTGAACTCATTATTAAAATTTCGGCAAACTCCCAATCTTTTCAGTCTGAGATTGCCCGCGCTTCACGTATGGGGAGCGATTATTATCGCACCATGCAAAGTGGCGGACGTCAGGCAGCTGCTGCTTCAAGAGATTCACAGCGGGCGTTATCCTCTGTAACGGCTCAGTTATCTGAAGCTAAAAACATGGCGCTGGGAATGGCGGGGGCATTTGCCGGTGCGTTTGCAACACGGAACTTGATCCAACTTGCTGATTCTTATAATTCTCTTTCTGCCAGAATTAAACTGGCCACAACGGATGCCGGCGACTTTTCCAATGCACAATCCGGACTGATGGAAATCAGCCAGCGAACCGGAACGGCGTTTGCAGATAATGCGGCATTATTCTCAAGAACGTCATCGTCTCTTCGTGAATGGGGCTATGGCACTCAGGATATACTGAAGCTCACCGATGCGTTATCGACAGGGTTGCAGGTGTCCGGAGCAACCGCGCAGGAAACATCCTCTGCAATTACTCAATTGTCCCAAGCACTTGGGCGTGGCGTTCTTCGGGGGCAGGATTTTAACTCTGTAGCCCAGTCCAGCCCGCGATTGATGAAAGCATTAGCGGATGGCATGGGAGTTGCTCAGAAAGATCTGAAAGGTCTGGCTGATGCAGGGGCGTTAACCACTGATAAAATTGTACCGGCATTGATCAGCCAGATTGGAAAACTCCGGTCTGAATTTGAGTCTATGCCAAATAGTGTCAGCGCCGCTTCAACTCGCGTGTCAAACGCCTTTATGGAGTGGGTTGGTGGCGCTAATCAGGCCAGTGGCGCTACTGCGGGTATCTCCGGCGTTCTGGATGGTGTTGCTAAAAATATTGATAGTGTAGCGTTGGCAGGTGGTGTATTAGTCAGCGTTGGACTTGCCAGAACCATTGGTGGCTGGTCTTCCAGTCTGGCAGGATCAACTAGGCAGTTAATTTCATCTACACAAGGTCAACTGGCGCTTGCCGCCGCACAAAGAGAGGGATTAACCACATCACTTTCTTTAATTAATACAGAACGTGCCGGAGCTATTGCCGCCCAGAAATCATTAGTTGCTCAATTGAATCTGGCACAAACAGAGCAGTCCAGAGCTGTCATTCGTCGGCAATTAGCCGCTAACTCAGCTGAAGTTATAAGATTAACTCAGGCAGAAACTGCGGCAACGGCACAACTGGCAGCGGTACAAAGCCGACTTTCTGTTACGGCTGGTTTAGCCAGTAAAGCGTTAGGGTTACTTGGTGGTCCGGTTGGGGCTGCAATGCTTGCTGCCGGGGCAATATTCTATTTTCATCAAAAATCAGAGCAGGCCAGAGAGTCAGCTATTGCATTTGCTGATTCACTGGGAGATTTGGAAAAATCACTTAATAGCATGAGTGAAGCCCAGTTACGGGCAAATAAGGCGAAGTTACTTGATTCTGAAGATATTCAATCTGATTCTATTGCGAAAAAGAAAGCTGAATTAGAGGGAATAACTGTAGCGCTTGAAAAATATAAGGCAGGACAGGTTGGGTATGGAAATATCTCATCGCTTTATATTCGGGCGCTGGGTTCAGAGGAAGAATTATTACGCCGTAAAGCCGTTCTTCTTGGTGAGCTTGAACTTGATCAGAAACGGTTAAATCAGACGCAGGAAACCAGTGCCAATGTTAGCGGTATGCTGACTGATAAATTCTCCTGGATGGCTAAAACAGTTGAAGCCCTGACAGGAACCATTGAAAGCGCTTCACCTGCTACGACTGAAATAACGAAAGATTTTGAAGGTTTTGGCAAGGCTGCTGATTCTCTGGCGCTACAACTGGATGTTTCTCGATTAAATGCCGCCGGAGCTGCAAGAGAAGCCTATATTCTTGCCGGATTACAAAAAGCCGCCGGTGATGCTGCACTGAAGCATAAAGATGACCTTATTGCTCTGGCAAAGGGGCAAATTATGTCAGGGGCTATATCTGATGAAATGGCTCTAAAGTTGACTGATTATGCCGCAAAGTTAGGTCAACTTTTTGATGAAGGTAAGCAGACAAAAGCTTTAACCGCATCTCATAAAGCCTCTAACGGAATAGCCCAGTCTTATCAGCGTCAACTGGAAAGCCTTGACCAACAAATTGCATTATTCGGGCAAACAACGGAACTGGCCAAGCAGCGTTATCAGCTTGCTCATGGTGAACTGAAAAGTCTGGATGCAGCAAAAAAAGCAGCAATAGAGCAAAGAGCGATCGAAATAGATCGGCTTAATGCTAAAAAGGCTTATCAGGACACTATGTCCGATCTGCAAACCGCAGAAGAAAAAGCATTGGCGACAACGAAAGAACGACTGAAGGTTATTCGTGATGCGAAACTATCATCAGAGGAGTTAGCCGCAGCAGTTGAAAAGGCATCAAAAGCCAGCGTAACAAAAGCGCCAAAGTTTGGTGGTTTATCTCCTGAAGTAGGTGGTGCCGCCGGTGAATTGATTAACATTGCAGGTGCTGAGGTTGAGCTTAAAAAATGGAATGATCAGCAGCTTCAGTTACAGAATGAGTTATTTGCACAGAAAGAAATTGATGCAAAAACACACTCTGATCGCCTGATTGAAATTGAACAGATGAATGCCGATCGCCGTAAAGATATTCAAATGGCGTATGCATCTGCTTCTCTGGGCGTTATTTCCAGTATGACCGGCCAGATGGCTGACATGATGTCACAAATGGGAGATAAAAGTAGCGCCGCTTATAAAACCATGTTTTTAGCCAGTAAGGCCGCAGCGATCGCTCAGGCAATGATAAGTACAGAGGTTGCAGCAACAAAGGCTTTGGAAATGGGGACAATTCTTGGAATTCCAGCAGCTAGTGTTGTTCGTGGTTTAGGTTATGCATCAATAGGGATGATAGCAGGTCAAGCTATTTCAGGAATGGCTCATGATGGAATTGATAACGTTCCTCGCGAAGGTACCTGGTTACTTGATCGCGGTGAGCGTGTTGTTGATTCCCGTACAAACGCTGATTTGAAAAACTATCTGAGTAATGCTAATGGCAATCGGGGAGGGGGAAATATTAATATCACTGTTCCACTTTCAGTTAGTGAAGGGATAGGAATGGAGGACGCTAAAGCATTAAGTGGCTTAATCAAGAGCAAGGTTATGGAGGTGATAACCAATGAGCAACGTTCAGGTGGTTTGTTGAATAAGAGGTAAGCATGGAAACCTTTCATTGGTGCGCTGCACCTGGCATGTCTGTACCAACAGAACCGAAAGTTAGAGTGGTGAAATTTGGTGATGGGTATGAGCAGCGTCAACCAAATGGTATTAATAATAAACTTCGTTCTTATTCACTTACTTTTAGAGTGCCACGACATGAGGCATGGTTAATTGATGATTTTCTGTATCAACATGGTGGGGTTGAAACATTTTTGTGGACGCCCCCACATCGTTACGAGCCAATTAAGGTTGTTTGTCGTAAGTGGACTCCATCAGTAGGAAGTACGGTTACAGAAATATCCTGTGAATTTGAAGAGGTTGTGGCATGATAAAGTTACTCGATTAAACTTTATTATGCAGTTTATAGCTAATTACAAGGTGGAAGGATGAGTAAAAAATTGGTTGTACTTGCCTGTATTATAGTTATGAGTGGTTGTTCGACGAATCCTGTTAGTACTACAGAAGCAAAGTCCGTTCCTGATTCCCGCGTTTTTAACAAAAATTTTGCTATAAAAAAATCCGGAACTGGCGAAGTAATTATTAAACGTGATAGTGGGATATTGGGCAGTCCATGCGATACAAAAGTATATCTTGATGGAATGGATATTGCTGATTTATCAACCAGTGAAAAGCTAGTTATATACCCTACCATTGGAGAACATATTATTAGTGCGAAACCAAATGGGATTTGCGTTGGTGGGTTGGTAGAAGCCAGCATAAATGTTATAGAAAATAAAACTATCATTTACAGAGTTGGCTATGGAAGTGGCGGCGATTTTGGCATGCATCCTACAGCATTTTAATAACATTATAATTATTAAGCCTCGCTACATGCGGGGTTTTTTATTGTCTAAATTCTGGGGAATATATGCAGGATTTACCAAAACAAACTCTATTGGAAACGGCAAGACCTAATCAGGATGTATTGGTTGAACTGTTTGAGCTTGATTTAACACATATTGGCGGTGATTTATTTCGATTTCATTCTGGAATGAATGAAATAAGAAGTTCAATCAAATGGCAGGGAAAAACATACGAGCCATATCCAATTGAGGCTAGCGGGTTTGAATTCAATGGGCAAGGGACGAGTAACAGACCAACATTAACCGCTGCCAATATTACCGGACTGATAACTGGTTTAAGTCAGGATTATGATGATCTGGTTGGTGCGATTGTTACGCGCCGTCAGATGTATAGTAAGTTTCTTGATACTGATAATTTTCTTGATGGCAATCCGCTGGCAGATCCAACACAAGAGCTGGTTTCTCGTTACATTGTTGAACGGATGACAGCCTTAGAAGCTGACTTTGCCAAGTTCGAATTAGCTCTGCCATGTGAGAGCGACGGCGCATTATTACCAGCCAGAGCTATTATCGCAGATACCTGTAACTGGATTTATCGTAGTTCTGAGTGTGGATATACCGGCGGGGCTGTTGCTGATGAGTTTGATAATCCAACAACAGATCCTGCATGTGATAAATGTGGTAAACGCCTGACATCTTGCAAACTCAGGTTTGGCAAAAGCAATCCACTCCCCTTTGGTGGCTTCCCTTCTGTTTCTAAAATGTCCCGGTAAATAAAATGATTGAACGACAAATACTGGATCATGCTTCTGCATGTTATCCAGAGGAATCATGCGGCTTTGTGATAGCCACAGCGAACGGGCAGCACTACATGCCCTGCGTGAATATAGCCGATGTACCAACAGAACATTTTGAAATTTCCCCGGATGATTGGCTGAGGGCTTATACCGCAGGAGAGATTATTGCATTAGTTCACAGCCACCCTGACGGATTGCCGGTTTTGAGTGCTACAGATAGAGAAATACAGCGGCGTACAGACCTTGATTGGTGGTTGGTATGTGATGGCTCACTTTATCAATACAGAAACATAGTTCCGTTATTGGGGCGAGATTTCAAACATGGTGTTATGGATTGTTATACCTTGTTTAGGGATGCTTATCATCTGGCTGGCATAAATATGCCTGAATTTTCACGCTCGGAGGATTGGTGGGAAGCCGGGCAGGATCTCTATATTGATAATATGGCAGCAACAGGATTTTACCAGGTAGAAAATCCAGAGGCTGGCGATATTATTTTAATTTGTCTTGGTAGCCATAAAGCCAATCATGCCGCTATTTATTGTGGTGATCAGCAAGTATTACATCATTGTCCGAATCGTATGAGTAAACGGGACGTTTATAACGGTTATTGGCTCAAGTACACCCATTCAATCTGGAGGCATAAAGCATGGCTATCGTGCGGTTTTACGGCGATCTACAACGATATGGCCGCAAGTTCAATCTGAATGTAGTAAATGCGGCAGAAGCTATCAGAGCGTTAGCATTACAGATACCCGGCTTACGTCAGCATATTCAGGGAGATTATTACCGGGTTCGTATTGCTGGCAATGATATCAATGAAAGTGGACTGCAGTACGGGATGTTAACGGTATTAAAAGAAAACGATGTTATCCATATTATCCCACGGTCTGTTGGTTCAAAGTCTGGCATAGGAATTTTTCAGGCCGTTGCCGGTGTTGCTTTAATGGTTGCATCAATATGGTTGGGGCCAGCTGCATTTGGTGCTGGTTTAGGGCTCCTAATGGGCGGAGTAGCAACAATGCTGACAAAAACACCGAAGACTAAAAAGGCAGAAGAAGGAGCAACGAATAATAATACCTCCTTTTCAAGTCTGGATAACACGGTAGCCCAAGGGCAGCCAGTACCACTGTGTTATGGTCGCATGATGATAGGCTCTAAAGTCCTTTCTCAGGGACTGAGTACGGAATAAATAAAACATAATTTTATGACCTGCTTCGGCAGGTTTTTTTGTTTGTGGAGCTAAATAGCTATGGGTAAAGGCGGCGGCAGTTCTTACACTCCAACGGAACAACCAGATAATCTAAAATCAAAACAGAAACTATCTATCATTGATATGTTATGCGAAGGGCAGATCGAAGGCCCTGTGGGTGGCTTGCGTGGTGTGTACCTGAATAAAACGCAGGTACAGGGTGATGATGGTACCAATAATTTTGCTGGTGTGAATTTACAGTGGGTTGCTGGTACCCAGGCTCAGGATTATTTATCTGGGTTTCCATCTTCAGAAAATGAGGTTTCTGTTGGAAGCGAAGTAAAACATGCAACACCAATTGTCAGAACGATTACCGATGTAGATATTGATCGCATTCGTATCACGGTAGGGGTTTCTGCGCTGTATGAAATCACTGATAAAGGTGATACCTATGGCAGTTGGGTTCAGATGCTTGTACAGGTTGGTAACGGTTCTATTTGGCGCACTGTGGAAACGGTCGACATTAACGGTAAGACCCGAAGTCAATATTTACGCTCTGTCATTATTAACGATCTCCCGGCGCGGCCTTTCAATATTCGGGTTGTCCGGACGAATGAAGATAGCACATCATCCCGGCTGGAAAATAAAACGCTCTGGTCGAGCTATACCGAAATTATTGATACCAAACTAACCTACCCCAATAGCGCTGTTGTTGGGCTTCAGTTTGATTCTGAACAGTTCAACGGGGTACCAAGCCGACAATATCTTATTGATGGGTTAATTGTTCAGGTTCCTGATAACTACGATCCGGTAAACCGCACTTATAACGGATTATGGACTGGTAATTTTAAACCCAGTTGGACCAATAATCCTGCCTGGATATTTTATGATTTAGTCACCAACGAGCGGTATGGACTGGGTAAGCGTTTAGGGCAATTTGGCTGCGATAAGTTTTCGCTGTATATCATTTCTCAGTATTGTGATCAGCTTGTTGATGATGGTTTTGGCGGGAAAGAGCCCCGCATGACCTGTAATGCCTATATTACCGATCAACGGCAGGCTAAAGATTTACTGGATGATTTGGCATCGGTGTTTCGGGCCATACCGGTTTGGGATGGGCTACAAATGTCCTGCATTATGGACAGGCCGTCAGATCCAGTCTGGCGGTACAGTAATGCCAACGTAATCGATGGTAAGTTTTCTTATTCCTCCAGCGCCCAAAAAGCGAGACATACCGCCGTACATGTTCGTTATGTGGATCCGAATAACGGGTGGGAAACAGCAACAGAGTATGTAGCAGATGATACGTTGATCGCCCGATATGGACTGAATGTCAGTCAGGTTGATGCTTTCGGCTGTACTTCTCGCGGACAGGCACACCGGGCAGGAAAATGGATATTAGAAACAGAACGACTGGAAAAACAGACAGTCAGTTTTCAGGTTGGCAGAGAGGGAATTAAACACCTACCCGGCGATATTATTGAAGTTGCTGATAACAATTTTGCTGGCGCCAGAATTGGTGGTCGTATAGTCAGTATTGATGATGGAAAACAAACCGTAACATTGGATCGTGATGTTGTTATTACTGACGATGAACAGGCTTTTTTTGGTTACATCGATAATAATGGCATACCGCAAAAAGTTCAGGTTTTTTCCCATCCAGAACCAAATATCTTGGTACTTGGCAGGGCCATTGATGGCATGACCGATTACGGGATGTGGACATTATCAACAGCAACAATTAAACCGCGATTATTCAGGGCGCTGGGTATATCTGAGGATGAGGGAATCTATACCATTTCAGCTATTCAGCACGTACCAGAAAAAGAGGGCGTGGTTGATAATGGTACCGTCTTTGACCCTGACACGAATACGTTATATAGCGGGAGGATCCCGCCTGTTGAGCATTTACAGATCGAAGCTATGCCAGATTCTGATGTATTCCAGATCCGCATGACCTGGGACACTCCACGAGTTATGAGTGGTTTAGTGTTCGATGTGAAACTGATGCGAGAAGATATGGTGCATAAGCGTGAAATCGTGTCTGATACTGAATTCTTATGTGGCAACCTTCCACTGGGTAATTATTCCGTAGCTATCCGGGGTAAAAATCCTGCTGGTCAACTTGGAACAGAGACAACGACAGTCTTTGAGATTGGTCCTCCGTCATTACCCGATCATCTTCAGGTTACTGTAGGCAACTTTAACGTAACCATAAAACCGGTTGTAACGAAGCCAACCAGCCTTGGTACTCAGTACGAATTCTATAAAGGAATGACTGAGGCAGAGGTCATTGCACAATCAAACTATCTTGGACGGGCAACCGTTCTTAATGATGTGAACTGTACGCCGGACACTGAATACTGGTATGGCGTGCAGGCGGTTAATGGTGTTGGCCGGTCTAATATGATGATCCAGCAAGTGCGGACGCAACTGAAGCCAGAAGATATTCTGGATTTGATTGGTCCTGAAATTCCAAAGCTGGACTGGGCGAAAGAACTATCAGAAATGGTAGAGGAAAATAGCAGCAACATCGTGCTACTGGAAGACCGTGCCGCGTTGGTTGTGAATAAAGATAACCGGGTAACCGGTATCACGATCACGGCAGGGGATGAGGCCAGCGCTATCGATTTTCTTGCTGATTTTGTTTCATTTACCGATCCTGATTCGTTTGAACGGAATTTATACTGGGACAACAACAGAAAAACTCTGATTTTAAAAGGTGAAATCCAGCTATTGGATGGTACCAGTGTTTCTTCTAAAAATGATTTGGGGAATGGGGCTGGTGGGATTTTTCGTATTAAATCAGCTTCGGGTGTTTTCCCCGGCAGTGCAGAAGTTGCAAATGCGCTTTTCCGGTCGGCATTCGGTACCGATCCTGGTATTGATACAGTATTAACATTTTATTCAGTTAATGGTGCTGGCAAGGTCGATCGGGCTGATTCTCGAATGTATAACGGCACTGACTGGATCACGCCTATGTTGTTTATTGATGGTGATCTGATTGCACTGGGAACTATTCGCGGCGATCGGCTGGTAGCCGGTACGGAAATTTATGCACCGGTAATCAGAGGTGGTGCCCTTGTTGCTGCCAGCATTCAGGGGGGGACACTTAATATTAACGACCGATTCATTGTCGATCAGTATGGAAATGTAGCAATCCGCAATGCTAACGCCAGTGTTGGATTACAGATTACTTCCAGTTCGGTTGATGTCTATAACGACTATGGTCAACTGATGACGCGCATGGGGAAACTCTGGTAATGGCTGAATATGGTTTTTTGATGAATCAAGGGGAAGGTAAGTCAATCAATATGACAAGTGGCGCACGGGCCGCTTCTTTTTTGGGAACGAAAAAGGATGAGTACCCGAACTGGCAGGACTGGAATAACTGTTATTTTACGGATTATGTTTCTGGCACAAAAATGTATGTTATTCCGATCATTACGGGTAATGGAAATAATGTGCCAGGGTTGGCATATAAAGTTCCGGCTTATGTCACTCACTTCAATATATCAGGGAGTAAAGTCACTCCCAATTTTGCTGGTGATAGTTCTGTTAAAGATATGGCAATAGCCGCGATGCAGATTTACCCCGCAGGAAACACTGGTTCATATGGATTGATGCTGAGGGATGCAACGGATTATTCAGCGATTACAAATAGCGGTATGGCTGGCGTTGTCACATATTCAGCGAGAGTATTAATCAATGGTACCTGGTATTTGCCTGCTAATATTCCGGGTAGAGGGAATGGTGTGATATTTGCTAACTTTACCAATCCTAATGTTTCTCTTGCTCCAACATCAGATTTAACTGGCGTGATTGCAACAGATTTTAATGGCAATTCCGCTACTGTTGAAACCTATATAATTTATGTTTCCAGTGGTTTTAGCCTCACTATTCCGCAATATGGTTTTGCTATTTATAACGCATTGGGGCAAGCAACTTTTACCAGTGCTCACCGGCCACTACTACTTCGAGGTGAAGTAACTATACCCACACCGAATGGGATGCAATGGCTCGGCGCCCCTGCTGGTGTTCAACAGATGATGGTACCGGTTTGTTCACCGGGCATGAATTTAGTTATACGAAATACCAATAACTATTTTATGTACCGAACCGGCATAACCATGAATGGCAACCAGTGTGCCGTGGGGAATAATCAGTTGTTAACCAACTTTACTTACACTGGTGGCATATACCAAGGCTGGCGTGTAACCAGTACCACACTTCCCATTTTAGACGCAACAGACTACTTCTAATCTCAATTTAAAAGGTCAATCATGGCTATTAAAATCTCTGGCGTTTTACGCGATGGGATGGGTAAACCGATCCCGAAATGTACTATCGAGCTTCATTGTAAAAAGACTTCCTTAACCGTTGTTGTTGAAACTGACGCTCTCCTTGGGGTTGATATTACCGGTGCATACACCATGCAGGTCGAACCGGGGAAATACGAAGTTTCACTATATGTCCGGGGATTTCCTCCAAAGCGTGTTGGTAGTATTGATGTGTATGCTGATTCGCTGCCTGGTACTTTAAATGATTTTCTGATGATGCTTGGTGAAAGTGATTTAACTCCAGAGCTGGTTCTTATTTTTCAACAACTGCGCGATGAGGCACGACAGGCGGCAGATGAAGCAAAAGCAGATAAAGATCTTGCTGATAATATTCTTAATGATGTTCGTTCTATTCAAACCGATGTGACGGCAAAGCAACAACAAGTCAGTGCCGATACTCTGGATGCAAGCAATTCTAAAACCAGTGCAGCGGCGTCCGCTGCAACATCAAGCGACAATGCAGCCAGTACTGCGGCAGACGTTGTGACAGTTACAGCATTAAAAACATCAGCAGAGGCTGCTGCCAATAGTGCTGAAGCGTCGAAAAACGCAGCCAGCACAGATGCAGAAAAAGCAGAACAGGCAGCAGCCAGCGCTGAAGCGTCGAAAAATGCAGCCAGCACAGATGCAACCAGAGCTGAAGCAGCAAGAACCATTTCAGAAAACATTCAGGTTGATTTAACCCAAAAATATGATCAAGTTGTGGTTGATACTACCGCTGTGTTGGCAGCGAAAACAGAAGCTGTAAATGCTGCAACAACCGCGGCGGCGGATGCCATGGCTACAGCAGCAGATAAAACAGCTGTGAGTAGTGATAAGCAGGCTGTTGCAGCTGATAGAGAATTATCACAGCAGGCGGCAACTACTGCGACAGAAAAAACGGATGTGGCAATTTGGGAAGCAAATAGAGCTAAAACAGAAGCTGATAGAGCAGTGGCCGCCACTGATGGTAAACAGGACAAAAACGATTTATTAACGGCTATTTCTGGTTTGGATACAGCAGAAAATCAGATTATTTATACTACAGGTGTTAATGAAGTAGCTACAAGCTCGGTAAGGGCAATGGGGCGTGTATTGCTAGCTTGTGCTGATGCTATAAATGCACGGGAGAGTTTAGGTCTTGGTAATGCTGCAATTCTCGATACAGGAACCTTAAAAGGAAATGTTGTCACTGTAGGAGCAACTCAACCAATGTACTCGGCCCAAGCATCCGGGCAGGGTGGGTGGCGAGATATTGCGATGGTGGGTTACACAAATGAAATCGATGTTTGGCCTGATTCATATCTGCCATATTTAAAGCAAAGATGTAATCTTATTGGTAAATGGTCATTATATGGTTCGATAGGTTTCTATTCCTCACCTGATTCTAATCCGAATTTAAGCGGCATAGCGATGGCGTGCTCTGACGGTGATATTTACACTCGAACATGGGTATTCCGTAACGATGGTAACATTGTAAATTCCATTGGTGGTTTATTCTGGAATCAGGTCAATACAACCGTTGACGTAAATGGCTTTATCAAACGAGCTTCTCCTGTTGTTAAATTATTTAGTGATGGTTCATGTGCGCCAAATGGAGAGGCAGAAGGGGTAATATCTAAACGTGTTTCTGAGGGGGTATATCATTTATCTGGCGCAATTATGGGATTGAATTCCAATAGAGCATGGCATATTGAAATACCATGTGACGAGAATAAACAACCCATGATTTGGGTAGATTACGTGGTGGGATCTAGCGGTGATATTTTGGTTAAGACATACCATCGCTCACATCCTAACGCCCCATTATTCGCTCAGAATAATATTCAAGGATACAATGATGGAGACCCCGTTGATATTCCAACAGGGCGATGGGTTGATTTACGGGTACAGGTTTATTCTGATAAGCCTAATCTTGAACCATTGACCGAAAAATAATGATAATGAGCCACAGATGAGCAGTGGCTCTTTTCAATCCCCCCGTTTATGAGCAAGTAAAGAAGCACTACATTTATCCTCATTCTCTTCACTGAATCAGCATATTTCCATCATTGTGGATATCTAATACCTTTTAATTAGACATCCAATCTTCTGACTCTTCAAACATTTGCTCAACGATTTTGTTAACAGCAGCAGACTGATCTTTAGAGCCGCCAGTAACGCTAATACTAGTCGCAGATGAAAAGCGGACTCGAATACCGGTACCGGGATACTTTTTTGACAATCGTTTTTGTAGTTCATTTTCCACAACAGCAAGACCATTACTTGGCAACTGCTTCTGATTTCGTTTATCGATAGTGATTTCTACACGCATACTGAACCTCCGTTGGTTGTGATTACTGTTTATTTATACAGTAATCTTATGGAGGCAGCAATGTCTGATGATGTTAGATGTAAAGATGATGTGAATTTTTACAAAAAGAAAATTGTTACATTTATTTACTTTTTGAAACGAGAATCCAGTGATAGGTAGAACAGTTAACTAAAAGCGTCCGCGTATCCTTTGCGTATTCTTTTTTGTCCATTCTCTGTCCTGCCTCAGTCCACTTAAAATCATAACTCTTTGTTTTTAAATGCACTGTCCTATCTTATGTGGTGGAGCTGGCGGGAGTTGAACCCGCGTCCGAAATTTCTACACCGTCGGTACTACATGCTTAGTCTGGTCTTTACATTCGCCTGGCAGCTGCGGACAGACACGCCACTACCAGACTAGCTTGATTAATTTTAATGCTTCAACCCCAAGCAAGGCATCCACACGATCTCTTTTGGTTTTGACCTCTCTTGATCCCCGTCCTAAGAGCGGAGGCTAGGGAGAGAGGGCTCTGAGCAGGTTATTAAGCTGCTAGTGCGTAGTTTTCGTCGTTTGCGACTATTTTTTTGCGGTTTGTTAACGAGGCCTACCGCACCTCGGCATGCACCTTGGGTTTCGCAAATCCCGTCGAATCCAGAATCAGCCCCAAGTTGATTGAACGATTATAACAGATTTATCCCTGTACACACCAGCGACTTAACCGTTTGCCGGTTTTATAGGCAGAGTGGCTGAACAGGGGCCTGACGGAGTATTGAAACTCAGCCGTCAGGCCGGTTAACCGTGGAGGATTACTTGCGTTGCCCTTTAGAGAGCATCCATTGCCATTTTTGTTCGCGGTTCAGTTCCGGAGGGGGAACGCGCAGGGATGGATCTAAACGTGATACCGGATCGTTGTCAGCTTCATTATTAACGGCGTTCTTGATGCGAGTAGTGATTACCTCATCAATATGGCTCACCTGAATCAGGCGCTGACACTGACAGCCACGACCTTCCAGCTGGTTAGGCACGCTTTTAGTTTTGCAGGTTATCTCGTCAACCGCAGAAAGAATATAGGATACGGTGTTGATAGCTTTACACGGAGTCAGCTCGAAGTGCTCTGCTATCTCTGTGGCGCTAATCCAACGACTTTGCTGCATTACCCAGCGAGCGACGGAAAGATATAAAGGTTCTTGAACATACTGTCTGTACATATTCTCACCTATTTCATCAGGACTACTAACCTATAATATTGCCAGCATTTATCTATTTTTTAGTGCAATAAATAGATGTCACGACGATGTATTGATATTTAAGTTTTTAATTATCAATATGTCTGAATATACCTAATCATGCCCCAAAGAACTATGTGTTTTTATGCTATTTTTTATAAAAATATCAATTAATTGTTAATGTTAACTCATTGTTTCAATAAGGTGTCTTTGGCGTAATTTAAAATGATTATTTGTGACATTTAAATAAGGTGAGACTACATTTATTGATCGTCATCATTTATTGATATTGGATTAGACCTTTTGCTGTTTTAGCGTAGAAATGTAAATCAATTTATCGCCGGGAATGATTATTTTATTATAAATTTCATTTAATTACTGTTTTTGTGCAGTGGATCAGAGTTCGGTTGCAGATAACGAATAAAATTAATCAATATCTGCCTGGAGGATAAAATGAAGCCGGAAAATAAAGTGAATGTTCTTGAGTGTATTTCTCAGGAAATGCGTGATGTATTGCAATTTCAATTACAAAATGCCAAACCTCAACCTGCTAATTCAGATTATGGAACTATTCGGCAAAGTTATATTGACGAGCGTAAATACTGGAATAGTGAAGGGCCTGAAATGGCAAAAACGCAATCGGTAAAAATAGCCACAAAATATGGTGAAACCGAAACGCGAATATATTATTCACAACACAAAACTCGGGCCACGCTGTTTTATTTACACGGCGGTGGTTTTATTGTGGGTAATCTCGATACTCACGATCGCATTATGCGCCTGTTGGCACACTACACCGGCTGTGCGGTGATAGGGGTAGATTATTCACTTTCCCCTGAAGCGCGATTTCCGCAGGCGATTGAAGAGACGGTTGCCGTCTGCCAATATTTTCATGCTCAGGCAGCGGATTATCAGTTAAATATGCAACAAATTGGTTTTGCGGGAGATTCTGCTGGTGCCATGTTGTCATTTGCTACCGCGTTGTGGCTGCGGGATCGTGGCATTGATTGTGGCCGTGTTGCTGGTGTGTTGCTTTATTACGGGTTGTATGGCCTACGGGATTCTATGACTCGTCGCCTGTATGGTGGCAGCTGGGATGGGCTCACTCAGAAAGATTTAGAAGAGTATGAGCAAGCCTATCTGGCCAACGATCAGGATAAAGAATCACCTTATTACTGTATCTTTAATAATGATTTAACCCGCGATATTCCTCCATGCTTTATCGTCGGTGCGGAGTTTGACCCGTTAATTGACGATAGCAAAACCCTGTACCAAACATTGCGTGAACATCAACAGCCTTGCCATTATCAGATGTATGCCGGAACCCTGCATGCCTTCTTACACTATTCCCGCATGATGAAAAGTGCCGATCAAGCCTTGCGCGATGGGGCAGACTACTTTTGCCGTCATCTGGATTAGTTGACTCCCGGGAGGTTGCCCGTGTGGGCAACCCTCTCAAAAATAGGTTAATAAAGTTTCATTTGACTGGTTTGTTCCAGCGACATACCGCGAGTTTCCGGAGCCAGTACCACCGATACCAGTAAGCCAAACAGGGAGACGCCAGCACCAACCAGCATGGTGGCAGAAATACCATACTGCTGCATAAACAGCGGCAATCCATAGATAGAAACCATGGTACCTATACGGCTGAGAGACATGGCCGCACCAACCGCCGAGGCGCGGATGGCGGTGGGAAACAGCTCATTAGGATACAGCCACTGTAAGATCCCCGGACCACCGGAGAAGAAAGCATAGGTAGCAAAGGCAATAATAATAAACAGAATGCCGGGTTCGGATACAAAACCTAACAGCGCCAGCGCGATGGTCATCATGGTAAAACTGCCAATCAACAGCGGCCTGCGGCCAATACTGTTCAGCCAGTACATGGCAGGAAGGCAGCCGAGCATGAAAAACAGACTGATGATCACATTGCCCAATACCGCGTCTTTCCCTTCGCTCAGCCCCAGTTGAGTGATGATTTGCGGACCGAAAGTATAAATGGCAAACATCGGGATCACCTGGCAAGTCCAGATTATGGCGACAAACAGCAGCGAAGTGAAATGGCGGCGGCTAAAAATCTGACGGTAGCGGGTTTCAGGTTCCTTTTCCTCTTCGAAAACCACATGCTCGCCAAACAGTTTAAACATCAGCTCCCGGCACTCTTTCACCCGCCCTTTGCGAATCAGCCAGCGGGGTGACTCCGGTAGTTCAAAACGTCCTAATAGTATGATAATACAAGGAATGGCCGCACTGCCCAGCATCCAGCGCCAGCCGTTTTCCATATCATAGAGCAAATATCCCACCAGATCGGCAGCCGTCGCGCCGATATACCACATGGCGGCAATAAATCCCATGGTAAAGGCTCGCTGTTTGGTACTGGAGAATTCCGCAATCATTGAGGTGGCGATGGGGTAGTCAGCCCCAATGACAATGCCAATCAAAAAGCGCATTACCACCAGTTCCAGCGGCGATGAGACAAACATAGTCGCCACGGAAATCAGACCGATGGCCAGAATATCAATTAAAAACATCAGGCGGCGACCAACCAGATCGGCAATATAGCCGAACAGGGCTGTGCCAATAAACAGGCCAACCAGCGTAGCGGCACCGATCAAACCTATCCAGTTAGCATCCAGTTTTAAAACCGGGGTAAGTTGTTCCAGTGAAATACCGATGATGACCAGAACATAGCCATCAAGAAAAGGGCCTCCGCTACCCCACAACATAATTCTGCGGTGTATCGGTGAAAAACTAATGTCATCGAATTTTTTATATTGTTCCATAAAGTGTCAGGCCACATTTGTTATGCCTTCGGTCGGTTCGGGAACCGTCAGGCTATTGTTATTATGTGAAGAGCGGAGATAGATACGTTATCCATCTCCGCATTGGCCTTAACCGTAACGATATTCAACCCCAAAGGTACCGCGCGGGTAGGTCCACTCTTCTAAAACTGAATGGCGACATAGAATGCGACAGGTTCCACATTCCAGACAACCGGCATAGTCAAAACGAATCGAGCCATCTTCCAGCTGTTTGTACAATCCGGCAGGGCAGGCGAGAGTCAGGGTGCGAAATGCTGCCATGTCAGGGTGTTCACGAATAATGATATGTGGATGTCCCTCATCCACATGAAACTTGTTAATGCCCAGCTTCACGTCAATATTGACTGGTTCACTCATAGCGCAGTTACTCCTTTAATACCGTCCTTAAGCAGGTTCAGGTAGCCGACCTCTTTAGCATGTCGCATGATTTTTTTGCGTAATGGCTGTGGAGGTTGTCCGTCAATAGTGAATAGATCCGCCATGACGTTGGCCGCCATTTGCGGGTATTGGGTAAACATGCGGGGGTTATCCATCATGGCTGGCACTTTGCGATAGTGACGCAGGTCTTGCATTACCGACAGGGTTTCCAGATGCTGGGTATAGCTGCTTAAGCCCTGAGCGCTAAAGTCGTTTTTGGCTTTGGCATCCAGTACCGCACGGGCTGCGGCTTCGCCGGAGGCGATAGCCAAATCCATACCGCGAATGGTAAAGCCAAGGTTGAGGCACATCCCTGCGGTATCACCGGCAATCAGCACACCATCACCAATCAATTTTGGCATCATATTGATACCGGCTTCCGGTACGACATGAGCCGCATACTCAATGGTTTTGCCGCCGGCAATCAGAGGCCGTACTGCCGGATGATGTTTAAAATCCTCCAACATTTGCGGTACTGATTTATTCGCCTGTTCAATGTGGTGCAAACCATATACCAGCCCCAACGAGATAGTATTACGGTTGGTATACAGAAAACCTCCGCCCATTTGACCATCGGAAGGCGTACCGGCAAACAGCCAGGCGGCCCCCTGATTACTCTCCAGACTAAAGCGCGCTTCCAGCAGATCTTGCGGTAGTTCAATCAGTTCTTTGACGCCAACGGCAACGGAAGCAGGAGACACCGGCTTCGCCATGCCAATTTGCTCAGCCAGAATGGCATTAACCCCTTCAGCCAGAATGACAGTATGGGCTTCCAGTACATCGCCATCCGCCTCAACGCCAATCACCTTCCCATCACGCTGAACCAGCTTATCGACGCGGATACCACAGATGAACTGTGCTCCTGCTTCTTCTGCCTGCGCCATTAACCAGGGATCGAATTGAGCACGCAGTACCGAGTAGGAGTCTTTTAACGGCGTGGCATCGCCGGAACGATGATAATCAAGGGTTACGGCACTGTCGTCAGTGAGAAATGAAATCTTCTCGTGAGTAATGCGGCGCTCAACAGGCGCCTGTTCGGCGAAGCCGGGAATAATACGCTCCAGACTGTGAGTGTACAGTCGACCGCCAGTGACGTTTTTGGCACCGGCATAGTTGCCGCGCTCAATTACTAATACGTTAGCGCCTTCTCGTGCCAGCACCAGTGCGCAAACACAGCCTGCCAGCCCTGCACCTACGATAATGGTATCAAAGATATCTTCGGACATAGTGTCTCCAGGTAGACGATAAAATGGCGCAGCCCTGAATGACCGCGCCGTCTCGTTAACGTTTTAACGCCTCAGTAAGCGCAGGAACGATCTTCATTAGATCGCCAACCAGACCATAATCGGCATACTGGAAAATCGGCGCGTTTTTATCTTTGTTGATCGCCATGATGATTTGAGCGCCGTTGGCACCAACCATATGCTGGATTTGACCGGAGATGCCCAGAGCCAGATAGAGCTCAGGCTTGATCATAATGCCGGAGATACCGACATAGCGTTCCCGATCCATCCATTTTTCGTTTTCAGCTACCGGACGCGAACAGCCGAGTTCAGCACCCATCGCATTGCTAAGGGCTTCGGCAATCGAGATATTTGCCTGATTGCCGATACCGCGGCCTACGCTAACCACCAGTCTGGCTTTGCCGAGGTCGACGCTGTTACTTTGCTTAACCTTACGGGAGACGCAGATAATTGGATTCTTAGGTGCGACGAACTCCAGCGATGTGGCGCTACCGGTGCGGGCGGAATCTTCCTGAGCGACCTCAAATACGCCGCTGTTCAGGGTGGTTACCGCATAAGGTGTTGTAATTTGCTCTTTACCAAACGCCAGTCCGCCATACACCATGTGGGTTGCTACGATGTGACCATCCTGCAAAACCAGTTCATTGGCGTCATTAACCACACCGGCAGTAAGGCGGGCACCCAGTCGTGCCGCCAGCGCTTTGCAGCGTCGGGTGGCGGGTAACAGCACCAGAGCGTTTGGCGCGTGATTTTTAATGGTTTGTACCAGCGTATCTGCATAGTCTTCGATAATGCGATCTGCCGGGATGGAGCCTAAATCATATGCCGCATCTGCGCCAAGGCGAAAAGCCTGAGCCGACTGCTCATTACCCTGAACAATGACGCGAACGTCTTCACCAAGCTGACGGGCTGCACCCATCAGTTCCGGCAGGCGGGATGCAGCATCACTAAATACCCAAACAGTTGAAAATTTGCTCATGTCATCCCCTCATTAACCAATTACTTTACGCAGGTGTTCTGCAAATTCGGCGATTTGTTCTTCGCCATCGCCTTCAATGATTACGCGAGCACGCGCTTTCTGTTGAGGGGCCAGTACGCTGAGTAATGTGGTATAACCGCTCACATCACCCAGACCTAAATCTGCGGATTGCCAGGCCTGAACCGGTTTTTTAGCCGCGCCAAGAATCGCCTTCATGGAAGGGATTTGCGGCGCATTAATATCGGTAGATACGGCAACCACCGCAGGCAGATTGAGGGTTAAGGTTTCCACCTCATCTTCCAGCGTACGTTCCACCTGAATTTGTGTATCGGAAAGGCTGATAATGCGGCTAACACCGTTAATGGCGCTAACACCCAAGGCTTCACCCAGTAACAGGCCAACCTGCTGGGCATAGAGGTCAGCGGAACCATCACCACAGAGGATCAGATCGAAGCCTGATTTTTGTGCTGCCGCGGCCAGAATCGCCGCCGTTTGATGGGGCAGGGCATTTTCCAGCCCGGGTTCAGAGACAACAATCAGCTCATCCGGGCCGCGTGACAGTACATCTTTACGCCCTTTAGGATTTGCCAGCGCTTCACCACCGGAGCTCATGGCAACAATATGAATATCGCTATTTTGCTGTTTTAGCGCGCAGGCAGCTTCAATAGCGTTAAGGTCGAATTGGCTGATTTTTGCATCTGTTTTATTGAGGTTCAGCGTGCCATCACTGTTAACGGTAATATCCTGCTCCTCAGGAATAAGCTTATAGCATGCAATTATTTTCATCACTTCTCCGATTAGGCAATATAATTTTCAATATTGTGAAGTATTTCCCAAATTAGAAAGTAAATACAAATTAAGGAAAATATAATATAACGGCATATTAGAAGCCGTTTAAAAGTTTACGTGGTTATTAACGGTAAAATAGTTCACCAGACTTAATGTGATTAATTAATATTCTATTTATCCATTCCTCAACATCAAATTATCCTGATGGCAATAGAAATACCATGATTCATCGGGTCAAAATAATACGTAGATCACCAATATTGAAAGTGTCACCTCTTCATCTAACCCTTTTTTAGTAGTTGTTTTGTTTTTTATCATAATGATTTTAAATGATATTTTTGAATTTAAAACGATGTGGTATCTCTGAGGCTTATCGGTAGCAAGGCGAAATCAGGGACATAACTTGATTAAGATCACGGATTATTCACCGTTCAAATTTCATTATAAACCTCATGTTAATTAGCTGAGTTTTTTACATTAAGGAATATGTTCTGAATTCTGTTTATTTATTTAATGCGTTGTGTTTTTGATTTTATAAATCTGAAGTCTAATTAAAAAGATAATTTTATGCCGGGTGTGTTCACCTGTTTAAGGTGACATGGATAGTTTCTGTTTAGAAACGTAGCTCTCAATATTGCCATTGTGAGGAGAATATTTCATGGGGCAGATACAAAAATGAAAAATGAAAATGAAGCTGGTAAAAAGAAAACGGGAATAGAACCCAAAGTCTTTTTTCCCTCACTGATTATTGTAGCAATACTTTGCTATCTGACGGTTCGCGATCTGGAGGCGTCAAACGCGGTTATCAATTCAGTATTTAACTACATCACCTATGAATGGGGATGGGCGTTTGAATGGTACATGGTCGTTATGTTCGGCGGCTGGTTCTGGCTGATTTTTGGACCGTTTGCTCATCGTACTCTGGGGGATGAAAAGCCGGAATTTAGCACCCTAAGCTGGATTTTCATGATGTTCGCCTCCTGTACTTCGGCTGCAGTTTTGTTCTGGGGCTCCATTGAGATTTATTACTACGTTTCTTCCCCTCCGTTTGGTCTGGAACCGTTCTCTACTCCGGCTAAAGAGTTAGGTCTGGCTTATAGTTTGTTCCACTGGGGGCCGTTGCCGTGGGCAACCTATAGCTTCCTGGCAGTAGCCTTTGGCTACTTCATGTTTGTAAGAAAAATCAATGTGATGCGCCCAAGCGGAACCTTAGTGCCCCTGCTGGGAGAAAAACGCTGTAAAGGGATCATCGGTACCATGGTAGATAACCTCTACTTAGTGGCGCTGATTCTGGCAATGGGCACCAGCCTTGGGCTGGCAACGCCACTGGTAACCGAGTGTATTCAGTATCTGTTTGGTATTCCTCATACGCTGGAGCTGGATGCATTAATCATTGGCTGCTGGATCATATTTAACGCCATTTGCGTTGCGTTTGGTCTGCAAAAAGGGATCAAAATTGCCAGTGATGTGCGTAACTATCTGAGCATTATTATTCTGGCCTGGGTATTTATCATTGGTGCAACCAGCTTTACGGTCAACTACTTCACCGATTCGGTTGGGGTATTGCTGATGAACGTGGGTCGGATGCTGTTTTATACCGATGCGATCAGCAAAAGTGGGTTCCCACAGGGCTGGACAGTATTTTACTGGGCGTGGTGGATCGTTTACGGCATCCAGATGTGTATCTTCCTGGCGCGTATCTCTAAAGGACGTAGCGTACGTCAACTGTGTCTGGGAATGGTAGGTGGCCTGACGGCATCAACCTGGCTGCTGTGGACCATTCTGGGTAGTAACACCCTGTCGCTGATTAATAACCAAACCATCAATATTCCACAAATCATTGAACAACACGGTGTGGCGAGGGCGATTATCCAAACCTGGGCTGCATTGCCGTTAAGTACGGTCACCATGTGGGCATTCTTTATTCTCTGCTTTATCGCCACGGTAACACTGATTAACGCCTGTTCTTACACGCTGGCCATGTCGACCTGTAAAGAAGCCAATGGCTACGACGAACCGCCGGTTTGGGTACGGGTGGGCTGGTCGGTGCTGGTGGGCATTATCGGCATCATCCTGCTGGCATTAGGTGGCCTTAAGCCGATTCAGACAGCGATTATTGCCGGAGGATGTCCGCTGTTCTTCGTCAACATAATGATAACCATCTCTTTCCTGAAAGACGCCAAAGCGACTCATTGGAAATATTGATCTTTTAACACAGAAAACAGAAGAGGCCTTACCTATGGATTTTACATTGACCGATGAACAGGAGCTGTTTGTTGCCGGTATTCGAGATTTAATGGCGCAGGAAAACTGGGAAGCCTACTTTGCCGAATGCGACCGTAACAGTGAGTATCCTGAGCGCTTTGTCAGAGCGCTGGCAGAAATGGGGCTGGATAGTCTGCTGCTGCCGGAAGAGCACGGTGGACTGGATGCCGGATTTGTCACGCTGGCGGCAGTGTGGGCGGAGCTGGGGCGTTTGGGGGCACCGACTTATGTGCTGTATCAACTGCCGGGTGGCTTTAATACCGTTCTGCGCGAAGGTACTCAGGAACAAATCGACAAGATTATGGCGTTTCAGGGCACGGGTAAGCAGATGTGGAACTCCGCCATTACCGAACCGGGCGCGGGTTCTGATGTAGGAAGCCTGCAGACTAACTACACCCGCAAGAATGGCAAAGTGTATCTCAACGGTAGCAAGTGCTTTATTACCAGTAGTGCCTACACCCCTTATATCGTGGTGATGGCCCGGGATGCCGCTTCACCGGATAAGCCGGTTTACTCAGAATGGTTTGTGGATATGAGCAAGCCGGGTGTTAAAGCCTCCAAGCTGGAGAAGCTGGGGCTGAGAATGGATAGCTGCTGCGAAATCGTATTCGATAATGTCGAACTGGAAGAGAAAGACATGTTCGGCCGCGAAGGTAACGGTTTTAACCGGGTGAAAGAAGAGTTCGATCATGAACGTTTCATTGTGGCTTTAACCAACTACGGTACCGCTTACTGTGCCTATGAAGATGCGGCTAAGTACGCTAACCAGCACGTGCAGTTTGGTGAAACCATTGGTCGCTTCCAGCTGATTCAGGAAAAGTTTGCCCATATGGCGATCAAACTGAACGCCATGAAAAATATGCTGTTTGAATCAGCCTGGAAAAGCGATAACGGCCTGATGACCTCTGGCGATGCGGCAATGTGTAAATTCTATTGTGCGAACGCCGCTTTTGAAGTGGTGGACTCTGCCATGCAGGTGCTGGGTGGTATCGGTATTGCCGGAGACCATCGGGTCACTCGCTTCTGGCGTGACCTGCGGGTTGACCGTATTTCCGGTGGTTCAGATGAAATGCAGATTCTGACTCTGGGCCGTGCCGAACTGAAAAAGTATCGTTAATCACTTTCACCAGACAACAGGGGTGCTTTTGGTGAAGTGCTGACCTGAAGCATTCCTGAGCTGGTGCCATACAAAAGGCTAATAATTATGTCTGAACGGTTATCCATGCCCACATTCGGCCCACTTTCCGGTTTACGGGTAGTTTTTTCCGGAATTGAGATCGCCGGTCCCTTTGCCGGACAAATGTTTGCCGAGTGGGGCGCAGAAGTTATCTGGATCGAAAACGTCACTTACGGCGATACCATTCGTATTCAACCTAATTATCCCCAGCTCTCAAGGCGTAACCTGCACGCACTGTCACTGAATATCTTTAAAGATGAAGGGCGTGAAGCTTTTCTGAAGCTGATTGAAACCACAGATATTTTCATTGAAGCCAGTAAAGGGCCTGCTTTTGCCCGTCGTGGTATTACGGATGAAGTGCTGTGGGAACATAACCCAAAGTTGGTGATTGCTCACCTCTCAGGTTTTGGTCAGTACGGTACGCCGGAGTACACCAATCTTGCTGCTTATAACACCATTGCTCAGGCTTTTAGCGGCTATCTGATTCAAAATGGTGATAAAGATCAACCGATGCCGGCTTTCCCTTATACGGCAGACTATTTCTCTGGTATGACGGTAACCACGGCAACGCTGGCTGCATTGCATAAGGTGCGCGAAACCGGCGTGGGTGAAAGTATCGACGTGGCAATGTATGAAGTGATGTTGCGTATGGGTCAGTACTTCATGATGGATTACTTTAACGGCGGCGAAATTTGTCCGCGTATGACCAAAGGGAAAGACCCTTATTATACCGGCTGTGGCCTGTATAAATGCCAGGATGGCTACATAGTGATGGAGCTGGTGGGTGTGAACCAGATTCAGGAAATGTTTAAGGATATGGGGATTGATGACCTGTGGGGAACGCCTGAAATTCCGGAAGATACGCAACTGATACACCGCATCGAATGTCCTAAAGGTCAGTTTGTTGAAGATAAACTGGATGAGTTTTTAGCCGAAAGGCCAATTGCTCAGGTGCTGGCGCGCTTTGCCGAACTGAAAATCGCATCGACTAAAGTGCTGACCATTCCTGAGCTGGAAGACAATCCGCAGTATGTTGCCCGTGAGTCTATCACTCATTGGCAAACCATTGATGGCCAGGACTGTAAAGGGCCAAACGTCATGCCGAAGTTTAAGAATAATCCGGGACAAATTTGGCGCGGTATGCCAACCCTGGGAATGGACACTGCCGCCATTTTAGCCAACGTTGGCTACAGTGAGGCGGAAATCCAGCAACTGGTAACTAAAGGTCTGGCCAAGGTGGGATAACCGCTTTAGTTACTCATTGAATAAGATTTTGTCGTCATTGCACCCCACCAACCGTGCAGCAATATTGGGTAGGTATGGAATGGATATAGTAGGTAGACAAGATTTACGTCAAATGTGGGATGACCTTGCAGAACTGCATGGCGATAAAACTGCATTGATTGTAGAGAACCTTCAGGGGCTGGCGCTGGAATATAGCTACCGTGAGTTAAATGAGGAGATTAATCGTACCGCTAATCTCTTTCATTCACTCGGAGTGGCTAAAGGCGACAAGATAGCTCTGCATCTCAATAACTGTAACTGTGCTGAGTTTTTCTTTTGCTGGTTTGGTTTGGCGAAAATTGGCGCGGTCATGGTACCGGTTAATGCCAACCTGCTAAAAAACGAGAGCGCCTATATCGTTAATCAGTGCGAAGCTTCGATGGTAGTAACCAGCAGGGAATTTATTGCCATGTATCAGGAGATTCAGCAGGAGGCGCTGGCGCCAATACAGCGGCTCATGTTGATCGACGCGATCGCAGAAGATAAATCTCTATCTGATGTGCTGGACTTTCACCATCTGAAACAGGTTCAACCCCTTCATTTGATGCATTGGGAAGATCTCGATGTTGAAGATACGGCGGAAATATTGTTTACCTCCGGCACCACTTCTCGTCCCAAGGGAGTAGTGATCACTCACTATAACCTGAGGTTTGCCGGTTACTATACCTCCTGGCAGTGCGCCTTGCGTCAGGATGATGTCTATCTGACGCCAATGCCTGCCTTTCATATTGATTGCCAGTGTACCGCGGCGATGGCCGCTTTCTCCGCTGGTGCGACCTTTGTGCTGTTGGAGAAATTCAGTGCACGTACGTTTTGGGCGCAGGTATGCAAATACCGGGCGACGGTAACCGAATGCATACCGCTGATGATCAAAACCATGATGATGCAGCCGCAGATGCCATGGGAAAAGCAGCACTGCCTGCGTGAAGTGCTGTTTTATCTCAATATTTCCGATCGGGAAAAAGAGGCTTTTGTTCAGCGTTTTGGCGTTCGGCTATTCACCTCTTACGGTATGACAGAGACTATCGTTGGTGCCATTGGTGACCGCCCCGGAGATAAACGCCGCTGGCCATCCATAGGTCGCGCCGGATTTGCCTATGAAATAGAGATCCGCGATCGGGATGGAACGCTGTTGGACGCTAATGTGACCGGAGAAATCTGTATTAAAGGCATCCCCGGCAAAACCTTGTTCAAAGAGTATTACCGTATGCCTGAAGAGACCGCTAAAGCACTGAGTGCCGATGGCTGGCTGCGTACCGGTGATTATGGTTATGTCGATAACGAAGGCTTCTTCTACTTCGTTGAGCGTAGCTGCAACATGATCAAACGCAGTGGTGAAAATATTTCCTGCGTCGAACTGGAGAATATTATTTCCACTCATCCCAAAATCATGGATGTCACGGTCATTGGTCTGAAGGATTCGATTCGGGATGAAGCCATTAAGGCTTTTGTGGTGCTCAATGAAGGGGAAACCATAACCGAAGAGGAGTTCTTCTCATTTTGTGAAAGCCATATGGCCAAATTTAAAGTGCCATCCTTTCTGGAAATCAGAAAGAGCTTACCAAGAAGCTGCTCGGGAAAAATTATTAAAAAAGGTCTGCACTGAGTGTGTTGAAGAAATCATAAACAGAGCGCTGATACGACATGATTATTTATGCTGATGTCGTATTGGTTTACTGCGCTCCATTATCAGCTCAGTGACGTTATTAATTGCCAGTCAATGGAGTATTAACATGAGCGAATCGTTACACGTAAGCCGGAATGGCCACATTCTGGAGATTATTTTAGACCGACCTAAAGCGAATGCTATCGATGCTAAAACCAGTTTTGAAATGGGTGATGTGTTTATTCAGTTTCGTGACGATCCTGAATTGCGGGTAGCGATTATTGTCGGTGCCGGTGAGCGTTTCTTCTCTGCCGGTTGGGACTTAAAAGCCGCCGCGGAAGGGGAAGCCCCTGATGCTGATTTCGGCCCGGGCGGATTTGCGGGGCTGACGGAGCTTTTCAATCTGGATAAGCCGGTGATCGCTGCGGTAAATGGCTACGCTTTTGGTGGTGGTTTTGAACTAGCGCTGGCGGCAGATATGATCGTTTGCTCTCAAAACGCCAGTTTCGCGGTTCCCGAAACGAAGTTGGGCATTGTACCTGACAGCGGCGGTATGCTGCGCCTGCCGAAGATACTGCCACCTGCCATTGCCAACGAAATGATGATGACCGGACGCCAGATGAATGCCGAGGAAGCCTTGCGTTGGGGAATAGTTAATCGGGTAGTGGAAAGCGGACAGTTAATGGAAACGGCTCGTGAGCTGGCACATCAACTGGCTCTCAGTGCGCCTTTAGCGGTGGCGGCAATAAAAGAGATCTATCGTGAAACCGGTGAAATGTCGGTGGAAGAGGGTTATCGCCATATACGTAGTGGCAAGCTGAAAAATTATCCGTCCGTTCTTCATTCAGAAGATGCACTGGAAGGGCCAAAAGCTTTTGCAGAGAAGCGCGATCCGGTGTGGAAAGGAAAGTAAATCAGAGGTCAGAAAGTGATTTGCCAACAGAATAGGGCTCGATGCTTATCCTGTTGGCAAACGCAGTATTAAAAGAAAAGTGCCAACCCTTAGCGGTTGGCGTTTTTCATAATCCGCGCTTTATTTAGCTGCCATTCGCGATCTTTAATATCGGTACGTTTATCGTGCAGTTGCTTACCTTTTGCCACGCCGATTTTGATTTTGCTCCAGGCGTTTTTCCAGTACATGGAAAGGGCAACAATGGTGTAACCATCGCGATTTGCCAAGCCAAACAGCTTATCCAGCTCTTTTCTGTTTAACAGAAGTTTGCGGGTACGGGTTGGGTCACAAACAATATGTGAGGAGGCAACGTTAAGTGGAATAATGGTGGCGCCAAACAAATAGGCTTCACCGTCACGGAATACCACATAGCTGTCGCTGATATTTGCTTTGCCCGCGCGCATGGATTTTACTTCCCAGCCTTGCAGGGCTAAACCCGCCTCGATCTCTTCTTCAATGAAGTATTCGTGGCGTGCTCGTTTGTTCATCGCAATGGTTGCGGAACCGGGTTTGTATGCTTTTTTCTTTGTCATAATGTTTTTATTATACTTAATGCTGATTTGAAAGATATCCCCTAAGCCCTTTGCTCAGGTAATTTTCTTCCATCAGGTTCTATTATATCGGGGTATTCGCAGGATGATGGCCTGTGGTTTACTTTTTTGCAGGAAAAAGAGACGGGTGATAAGGTTTTTGGTCACAATCCGGTTAGATGATATGATTTGCGCCGTTTAAATTTTTCTCGCTTTTCAGACCCATTGATTAGGAAATGTTATGCAGCGTATCAAACGTTCGGCACTGGTCAATTATAGCGCCGGGCAAATGTATAAACTGGCTAACGATGTTCTTTCTTACCCGAAGTTTTTACCGGGTTGTGTGAGCAGCCGCATACTTGAGCAGACAGAAAACACCATGACGGCATCCATTGATGTTGCCAAGGTGGGAATTCGTAAAACCTTCACTACCAGTAATCAAATGGTAGAAAATTCAATCATTGATATGAAGCTGGTGGATGGCCCATTTCGCACCCTACAGGGTGGCTGGTTGTTTACCCCTTTAGGTGATGATGCCTGTCGTATTGAGTTTAATCTTGAGTTTGAATTTAGCAGTAAGCTGATTGAAATTGCCTTTGGCCGAATTTTTCAGGATTTAGCGCAAAATATGGTGCAGGCGTTTACCCGCAGAGCGAAAGAGGTATACGGTGTCTGACATTCATATCGAAGTGGTCTATGCCTTACCTGATCAACAATACGTTAAACATCTTACTGTAGAAGAAGGATGTAGCGTAGAACAGGCGATTATTGCCTCAGGCATTCTGGACATGCGTAAAGAGATCGACCTGAAAGTAAATAAGGTCGGTATTTTTAGCCGTGGTGCCAAATTAAACGATTCGGTTCATGATGGCGATCGGGTTGAAATCTATCGCCCGCTGATTGCCGATCCTAAAGAGTTGCGTCGGATACGGGCGGAGCGCTCAAAAAAATAAGACGCCATTCGGCGTCTTATTTATGTCATTCGTACCAGTAACTGTCTGGTGTTACTTAGTTTTCTTGCTTCATCATTGAAGTATCGTTGGTGATACCGCTTAATGAACCGCCACCATCAAACGTTAGCGTTAACGTTTGTTGTGTCACGTCCTGGTGTCCTGGCTGCTGGCGGAAGACATAGAACCAGGTATCGGAACCAAATGGGTCCTGCAACATCGGTGTGCCTAAAATATAAGCCACCTGCTGCTTGGTCATGCCTTTTTGCAGTTTGGAGACGTCAGCTGGCGTTAAGAAATTACCCTGATTGATATCCGGACGGTAAACTACTTTTTGTAATGTAGAACAACCGGTTACCAGAATCCCAAGAGCCACCACAGCGGCAGTCAGCAATTTGCAGCGCATAATAGTACTTTCCTTTAGAACATAGGCTGTCGATGATAATAGACCTTGCGACATTTGGAAACCTTTACTGGTTGTTTATCGAGGTCATTTAGTAAAATTCTATCTGCAAATCTGTTCTTATGCTTCAGATATGTGTTGATTCGACCCCAATTATCACAAAAAGTTGAGCCACATTAAAACTTTTGTTGTTAATGTGGCTCTTTTTATCGGCGGTTACTATCGCTTAACGCTTATTCAACGTTCGCATAACTATCAGGCGGCCAGAAGCTCTTTGGCGTTAGCAAGGGTATTACGGGTGATTTCACTGCCGCCCAGTAAGCGAGCCAGTTCTTGCAGACGGGCATTTTTGTCCAGCAGTAGCATTTGGGTTTCAGTCTCTTCCCCATCGGTTTGCTTGCTGACATAGAAGTGCTGGTGACCATTACCAGCAACCTGCGGTAAGTGCGTAACGCACATAACCTGAGTCGATTCACCTAACTGACGCAGCAGTTTGCCGACGATAGCGGCGGTTGGTCCGCTGATACCGACATCCACTTCATCGAATATTAGCGCCGGGGTATCCATTTTCTGTGCGGTAATCACCTGAACCGCTAAAGCAATACGTGACAGTTCACCACCAGACGCTACTTTAGACAGGCCCTGTAACGGTTGCCCCGGGTTAGTGCTGACCCGGAAATCAACCCGATCCGCACCTTCAGTGTTCAGATGTTCTGGTTGCCATTCCACATCAATAACCAATTGGCCGTGCGGCATGGCCAGCGAGTGCATACTGTCAGTTATCATGGTAGAGAGCTCTGCCGCATAGTGAGCACGTTGAACATGCAAACGTTTAGCCACTTCCAGTGCTTGTTTGTGATGCTGAGCAACCGCTTCGGTCAATGCTTCGTAGCCATCGCCCTGACGGTTAATTTGCTGTTGTTCATCCAACAGTTGCTGGTGAAGTTCGGGCAGTTGCTCTGGTGCAATATGATGCTTACGTGCTAAAGCTAATTGACGGGACAGGCGCTGTTCCAGTTCATACAGGCGTACCGGATCCATATCCATTCGCTCTGAATAATGGCGAAGCTCTTCGCTGGTTTCGCTAACCTGAATAGAGGCCTCCTCCAGCATGGTCAACAGGCCAGCCATTTTTTCATCGATAGAGGAAAGCTCTTGCAGGCTATGTTTGGCATGATTCAGCAGGCTGAGTACGTTCTGCTCTTCATTTTCAGCCAGTACCTGTAAGGCATCCTGACTGAGTGAAAGCAACTGACCACTGTTAGCCAGACGCTTGTACTCTTCATCTATCTGCTCATATTCACCGGCCTGAGGAGCAAACTCATTCAGCTCTTTCAGTTGATATTGTAATAGCTGCTGGCGAGACTCATGTTCAAGGCTCTGCTGTTGGAACAGAGCCAGTTGCGCACAGCTCTGATGCCAGCATTGATATGCCCGTTGCATCTCAGTAGCCAGCTCAGTCTGATGCATATAAGCATCCAGCAGGTGTTTTTGGTGTTCAGGTTTTAGCAGGAGCTGGTGCGCATGTTGACCATGAATTTGAATCAGTAGCTGGCCCAGTTCACGCAGTTGCGAAACGGGAACGGCGGTACCGTTAATAAAACCACGGGAACGACCATCGGCACTGATCACCCGGCGTAGCAGGCACTCGTGCTGATCGTCTAACTGATTATCTTCCAGCCACTGGCGAGCTGCCGGGGTATCTTTCAGGGAGAAGCGGGCACAGATATCGGCCCGATTGGCGCCATTACGTACCATTGCCGCTTCAGAACGGCTACCCAGACATAAGCCTAATGCATCAATAGCAATAGACTTACCGGCACCGGTTTCACCGGTAATGGCAGTCATACCTGACTGAAAATCAATTTCCAGTTCGCGAACAATGGCAAAATTACTAATGGTTAACTGTGCCAGCATGATTATCTTCCTGTATAACCTAATAACTGTAGTTACATACAGTATAATATGGTTTTATATACAGTAAAGAGGGATAGCTGATTTTTCAGAATAATTTTTTAGACCATCCTAATTTTGTACTTAATGTATTGTAGTAGCTGTAGTTTTTAGGATGAATTAAATTGAGATGAGCCTCACTGCGTTTGATGATCACTTCTTCATCTTTTTGGATTGGTAGGGCTATCTGGCTGTCACAGCTGATTTCCAGGTCACGACTATAGTGAGAGAACTTCAGATGAATAACGCTGTTACTACTGATAACCAGCGGTCTGGAGGTTAGAGTGTGTGGGAACATCGGTACCAGAGCAATGGCATCCAGCGTTGGTGTCAGAATAGGGCCACCGGCGGACAGGGAGTAAGCGGTAGAACCGGTAGGGGTTGAAATGATCAGACCATCAGAACGTTGCGAGAAGGCAAAGTTATTGTCTATATACACTTCAAACTCGATCATATGGGCGACTTTCCCCGGATGCAGCACCACTTCGTTAATGGC
This sequence comes from Limnobaculum zhutongyuii, assembly GCF_004295645.1. NCBI lineage: Bacteria > Pseudomonadati > Pseudomonadota > Gammaproteobacteria > Enterobacterales > Budviciaceae > Limnobaculum > Limnobaculum zhutongyuii. The sequence goes on along the minus strand of NZ_CP034752.1, from coordinate 2,803,468 downwards.
GGTGCTAAGACGGGTTGGCTGGCCTGCGCGATGCAACTGAGCTTCCAGTAAAAAGCGTTTTTCGGTGATGTACTCTCCGGCAAGCACTTCAGAAAGTTGCTGGTGCAGATTATCTGGATTAAGGTCGGTAAGAAAACCGAGATTGCCACGGTTAACCCCAATCACTTTAATATCATAGCGCGAGAGAACCCGGGCTGCCCCCAACATATTTCCGTCACCGCCAATCACCACGGCCAGGTCGGCCTGTTGACCAATTTCTGACAGGCTGCCAGTGGTCATATCTTCCAGTTTCAGGTCGTTTGCTATTTGTTGCTCTACAATAACGGTATAACCGTTGCTCTTTAGCCAATGGTATAGTGTCTTGTGTGTCGCTAGTGCTGAAGGATGACGTGGGTGTCCGACTAACCCAATGCAACTGAACTTGTTATTATTCATTTAATTTTTCCTGTCAGATGCGACAATAGCATCCATACAATATGAATGACTTCCTTGATTCGTCAATTTTCATCCCCATAATATAAGCGAACAAGTGAGCGTAATGCCAAACTGCGGAGATTTACATGAGTAGTAAAGAACAAAACACCCCTAATGAGCAAGTCTTGGATGAGACATTAAACGAGCACCAGCAAGTGGAAGGCGCAGAACAAGCCGCAGAGTCAGTCATAAATACTCAATTTTTTGAGCAAATTGCTAACCTGGAAGCTCAACTGGCTCAGGCTCAACAGCAGGAGCGCGAGAATATTTTACGCGTTCGTGCCGAAGTTGAAAACGTTCGTCGTCGCGCAGAGCAGGATGTGGAAAAAGCACATAAATTTGCTCTGGAGAAATTCTCTATTGAGTTGCTTCCGGTCATTGATAACCTGGAGCGTGCTCTGGCCTCTGCCGATCAAGAGAACCCGGATTTTGCTGCTCTGGTGGAAGGTGTAGATCTGACCCTGAAATCACTGTTGAATGCAGTACGTAAATTTGGCGTAGAAGTGGTGGAAGAGGTTAATGTTCCGTTCAACCCTGAGCTGCATCAGGCAATGACGATGATGGAGTCTGCTGACCATGCACCAAACCACGTAATGATGGTGATGCAAAAAGGTTATACCCTAAATGGTCGTCTGATTCGTCCGGCCATGGTCGCGGTTTCTAAATAGCTGGTATAAAAATTAATGCTAATGAAGCTTGATAATAATTAGCGTTATGATTAATGTGAGATAAGAGTCTAAAACAGGTCTTATCTCACATTTTTGAATTTTCATTATTATTCATTAAGTTAACTTCTATTTTCTGTTTTTCCTTCCATTTTCCATCAGTTATACCTTACTAAATACCCATTAATAGCTAGAGCCTATTCTAATGATAGGTAAGACCGCCCGTGATACTTGATCAGTATCAATTTGATATTTCCCTTACCAGAGATAATCCAAGCGATTTTCATCATGAGGTAGGATTTTCTCATGACATTCCAATAAGACAGAGAAGAATGTGAGGGAACTATGATAAAGAAGCTAATCGTAGGAGCTTGTGCTTTAGGCATAGTCGGTTATCTGGGGACGGCAGCCTATATCTACAATTATGACGCTAAGCGAAGCGAGCGTTTAATTGCCACCGCGGCACCGAAAGGTGATGCACACGTAAGGGAAATTTTTTATCAGCGCGGTTGCGAATATTGCCATACCGCTAATGCCGATATGCCTTTCTATGCGTCATTCCCAATTGCCAAGCAATTGATGGAACATGATGTGAAGATGGGCTATGTACACTTTAACCTGCAGGCCACCATGGACAGCCTGGTTAATAATACGGCGGCACCAGAGTCTGATTTGGCTAAAATTGAACGTGCTATTCAGGACGAGATCATGCCTCCTAGCCGCTATACGGCGGTGCACTGGAGTGGTGGCGTAACGGCAGAAGACAAAGCAGCTATTCTGGCGTGGGCACAAGATCAGCGTTCTAAATACTACGTGACTGAAGGTGTAAGTCCGGCCTTTAAAAACGAAGTCGTTCAACCATTACCAGCACCTATGCCAACGGATCCAAAGAAAGTGGCCATGGGTTCCATCCTTTATCATGACAACCGTTTATCCGGTGACAACTCACTGTCATGTGAAACTTGTCATAAGTTAGACGGCGGCGGTGTTGATAATCTGATTACGTCAAAAGGTATCAATGGTTCAATTGGACCAATCAACGCACCAACCGTATTTAACTCGGTATATAACGTTGAGCAGTTCTGGGATGGCCGTGCGAAAAACCTGCAAGAGCAAGCGGGTGGACCACCGCTTAACCCAATTGAAATGGGCTCAGAATCCTGGGATCAAATCATTGGCAAACTGTCTCAGGATCCGGCTCTGACCGCGGCATTTACTGAAGTTTATCCGCAGGGTTTCAGCGCAGATACTATCACTGATGCTATTGCTGAGTTTGAAAAGACCCTGGTAACGCCAAACAGTGCATTTGACCGCTTTATGAAGGGTGATGATAGTGCATTGACTGCTCAGCAGAAGCGCGGCTTCCAACTGTTTAAAGACAACAAGTGTGGAACCTGTCACGTAGGTAAAAACCTGGGTGGTCAGTCGTTTGAAATGATGGGCCTGAAAGAAGACTACTTCGCTGCTCGCGGTAGTATTACTGATGTGGATCAGGGCCGTTTCAACTTCACTACCTTTGAACGTGACCGCAACCGCTTTAAGGTGCCAACGCTGAGAAACATCGAACTGACGGCGCCATATCTGCATGACGGCAGTATGGACACCCTGAAAGGGGCGGTTGAGATGATGCTTAAGTACCAGTTAGAAGTTAATCTGCCAGAGAAAGATGTAGACGATATCGTTGAGTTTCTGAAGTCTACTACCGGTGAATATAAGCTGGATCAACCAACTAAGCTTTAATATTGACTGACGTTACCATGTATAACCGCGCTAAATAGCGCGGTTATTTTTTTGCGTCAGACAGAAAATTAAAGGTTATCTAATTGCCAGCGAATAGGTGTTAAACCTTGCTGTTCTAACAATGTATTCGCCTGAGAGAAGTGCTTACAGCCAAGGAAACCGCGATGAGCAGATAAAGGGGATGGGTGAGGTGCTGTCAGTACGTGATGGCGTTGACGGTCGATAATCCGTCCTTTCTTTTGCGCATGAGAACCCCATAACATAAAGACAATTCCATCACGATGTTCGTTGATAGATGCAATCACCTTATCGGTAAACGTTTCCCAACCTAAACTGGCATGGGAGTGCGCTTTACCAGCCTCAACGGTGAGTACGGTATTAAGTAACATCACCCCTTGTTCCGCCCAGCTTTGCAAATAACCATGGTTTGGGCGTTGAAAACCGGGAATATCGGTCATAAGTTCTTTATACATATTGACCAGTGACGGCGGTGGTTGGATTCCCGGTAATACTGAAAATGACAGACCGTGTGCCTGATTAGGGCCGTGATAAGGATCCTGACCCAGTATCACCACTTTGATGTCTGCCAACTCTGTTGAACTGAACGCATTGAAAACATCTTTTTGTGGAGGGTAGATCACTTTTCCAGCCGCTCTTTCACAAGCGACAAACTTGAGGGTGTCCTGAAAGTAGGGCTGCTGTTTTTCCTGACCAATAACATCGTGCCATGTCAGTTTGTCGCTCATAAAGGATCTCCTTTCTTTTGAATGGTCTATCGAGCGCTAAGAAAAAGTTATCGCTGAATAATACAGCAAGGCGATGACGATTATGATCTTTTAATCGCACTTTCAGGCAATGAATCGACGGTGGTTATAAAAAAAGTTGAAAATTTACAAAAATAATTAAATGTTAAAAACTGACAAAAATTGATATAAAACAAAAAACTGACCAAAATGTAATTTTTGGTATGATTTTAAAATTGATTTTAATCAAAGAATGTTAACAGTATCACTGATATATAAGATGAAAAATAATGTTAGTTTTGTATCACTAATGTTACGACTGAATGAATTCGATATTGTTACCCCAAAAGATTAGGGGGAACTTAAATTTAAAATACTGATGGAGGCACCAAATGATTACTGGTATCCAAATTACTAAAGCTGATAACTCTGCGCTTCTGAACTCTTTCTGGTTGTTGGATGATGAAACTGCTGAAGCACGTTGTGTTTGTGCAAAAGCTGATTATTCAGAAGATCAGGTTGTTCCTGTTAGCCAACTGGGCAAAATCGAATACCGCGAAGTTCCAATGGAAGTTAAGCCAACCGTACGTGTAGAAGGTGGTCAACACCTGAACGTTAACGTACTGAGCCGTGATACTCTGGAAGATGCGGTTAAGAACCCGGAGAAATACCCACAGCTGACGATTCGTGTATCTGGCTATGCAGTGCGTTTTAACTCACTGACTCCGGAACAACAGCGTGATGTTATTACTCGTACTTTCACTGAAAGTCTGTAGTAGGTAGTTGTTTTTTGAAGGGCCGCTGGGAACAGCGGCCTTTTTTTATTGTTTTTAGGCGGATAGTTGCAGTGTAAGTTTCGCTGCTTTGGGTGTTGTGTTTATTTCGGCGGTGGTGTCTGCGTCGGGTATTGGGGCGAACGGCTTCTACATAGTCTTGCTGTTTGAATGTTTGGTTCAGTGTAAATTTCGCCGCTTTAAGTGCGGTGTTTATCTCTGCAGTGGAGTTTGCGTCGAGCAGAGGGACGTTGGGGCGAACGCCCCTCTGCACTCCCCGCGCCTGCGCAGCCGACTGTTGACCGCCGCGTTGCGGCGGCAACCTCAGTCAGCAAAAAAAATGACGCACCGGCGCAGAGCCGGAGTACTCGCCTCATCCATGAGGCTCGGCCCTTTGGGCCAGCACTTTGTGCTGTTCAAAATTGCTCCTGCAATTTTGTCCGACGTCGCTGCGCCTCGACCCGCATCCCTGCGTGTCGTGCTATTTTTTTGCTTCCTTCGGCAACATTCGGATGCTTTAACTTGAAGGGCTAAGGGCTAAGGGCTAAGGGCTAAGGGCTAAGGGCTAAGGGCTAAGGGCTAAGGGCTAAGGGCTAAGGGCTAAGGGCTAAGGGCTAAGGGCTAAGGGCTAAGGGCTAAGGGCTAAGGGCTAAGGGCTAAGGGCTAAGGGCTAAGGGCTTCAAAAGATAACGGCTCCGAAGGGAGCCGTTATTTCATTATGCTTTATCAGTAGGTGTATCCGGAGAGGCGGGCTCATTGGCTGGCTTACGCCGTTTACCTACGTTTTTACTGTCCCGATGGCGGACTTTTACTTTGACCTTTTCTTTATTTTTCTCTTTTTTCTTTTCTGCCGCTTTTTCTTTAGCTCTCTTGGATTGCTTGCGGCCGTTGGTTGGTCCCGGGGCTTTGCTGGTTGGGCGTAATTCATCAATCACGCGCATTTTCAGTGGTTCCTGAAGATAGCGTTCGATTTTACCCAGCAACAGATGGTCGTGAGATTCCACCAGAGAAATAGCGATACCTTTTTTACCTGCACGGCCGGTGCGGCCAATACGGTGCAGGTAGGTGTCGGCAGTGCGCGGTAAGTCAAAGTTGAAGACGTGACTGATGTCCAGAATATCCAGACCGCGAGCGGCGACATCGGTGGCTACCAGTACGTTAACGGTTCCATCCTGCAGGCGTTTAATCGCTTCATTACGTTTCGCCTGTACCATTTCACCTTCAAGATAGAAACAGGTAATACCGGCATCACGCAGCCAGGTTACCAGCTCATGCAAACGTTCACGTTTACGCACGAAGATAATGGCTTTATGTATATCGGGCTGTTTCAGCAAATGGCAAAGCAGGGCGGTTTTATGTTTAATATCATCAGCACGATAATACCACTGATGAATTTTTTTACGTTCGCGGCGTGAAGGGTCTGCTTCAATTTCTACCGGATCGTTTAACAGACGCTCAGCGAAATCACGAATCGCTTCCCCTTCCAGGGTGGCAGAAAACAGCAACGTTTGTTTACGCCAGCGGGTCTCGGCTGCGATGCGTTCGATGTCCTGAGCAAAACCCATGTCTAACATACGGTCTGCTTCATCAAGGATTAGCGTTTCTACCGCACGACAGTCAAAATTCTCTTCTTTAATATATTGCAGCAGGCGACCGGTAGTCGCGACTACAATATCCTGATTCTCGCTGAACACTTCAGCGTGATTCATATAAGCCACACCGCCGGTAATAGTCGCAATGTCCAGATGAGTATGGGCCGCCAGTTCACGCGCCTGTTCTGCTACCTGCATTGCCAGCTCTCGGGTTGGCGTCAGGATCAGAATGCGCGGTGGGCCGGACTTTTTGCGCGGATAATCGAGCAGGTGCTGAAGTGCGGGCAGCAGGAATGCCGCAGTTTTACCGGTTCCCGTCGGTGCGGAACCCAGTACGTCACGTCCATCCATTGCAGCCGGAATAGCCGCGGCTTGAATGGCGGTTGGGCGCTCATAGCCCTTGTCACTTAATGCATCCAGCAACGGCTGGTCGAGATCGAGTGCGGAAAAGTCTAATACTGTCATGGTCTACCTCTGCTTGGGGCGCCGATTATAGATGTATTGGGCAGGATCTTCATCTGTTATTGTTGACATCAGGCATTTATCTTCGTTTTCAGTTAGAATTCATCTGGCATTATTGATGAGTGAAATTATTGGCAAAATACAGTGTAATTCTCTGTATTGGCCATAAAAGCGTATGGGCTATTTATGCAGGTTACGATGAAACAGAGCAGTGAGAAACCTTTACTTCGCCGCGGTGGTTTCACATTTAAGCAATTTTTTGTCGGTCATGATCGCTGTGGAATGAAGGTCACGACGGACGGCGTTATTTTGGGCGCCTGGACTCATGTAGGTTCAGGTCGACGCGTTCTGGATATTGGTACCGGAACCGGATTATTAGCACTGATGCTGGCGCAACGTAGCGAACAGCAGGTTATGATTGATGCGGTTGAGATTGATCTTGCCGCCTGTCAGCAAGCGCAAGAGAATGTTCAGGCTTCTCCGTGGCATCAGCGTATCCGGGTATTTCATCAGGATATTGCTGATTATGCTGAAATAGCAGATAGCGGCTATGATTTAATCATCAGTAATCCTCCTTATTTCCCGGAGGGAACGGATTGCCGCGATGAATCCAGGGCTAAAGCGCGTTATACCCATATTCTTAACCATCAGAATTTATTAATGTATGTTGATAAATTGCTGACGCCACAGGGGCGATTCTCGGTGATGTTACCCTGCGCCTCTGGTGAACAGCTGGAAAAACAGGCGTTGGCGATGGGATGGTTTGTTGCACGTCGTACCTGGGTTTGTGATGTTCCGGATAAAGCACCGTATATTGTGCTACTTGAGTTATCCAAAACACCACTGATTTGCGATGAACAGAAGTTGGTGACGCATCAACCGGGTAGAAAAGATTACACCGAAGCATTTAAGCAGTTAGCCAAAGATTTTTATCTTGCTCTCTGAAAAATATATAAAAATTGCGTGATGAATTAATGCAATCTTTTGTATAGAGTGAGGCTGAAAATGGAAAATCATGTTAGCCTACACCGAATCAGGCCGGAAACAGCAGCGTATTGGCTAAATATCCTGACGCCATGCGCCTGATGGGAGCTCCGGAACGACAAAATAACAGGCAGATTGGTTGAAAAACCAGCTAACGATACAATTACGCGTGAGATGTTGGGAACTAATCATTCAACAGCGTCTCTAAGAGGTTGCTTGCTCAAATTAGTACAACAATAAGTTTGGCAGCACGAAACGCATCGAGATAGTTGAGGAGACTTTACCTCGAATGAGCGAGCAGTTAACCGACCAGGTGTTGGTTGAACGGGTCCAAAAGGGCGATAAAAACGCATTTAATATTCTGGTCGTTCGTTACCAGAATAAAGTTGCGGGCCTTGTTTCCCGCTATGTACCACAGGCGGATGTCGCCGATGTGGCGCAGGAATCCTTTATTAAGGCCTACAGAGCGTTGGAGTCTTTTCGTGGTGACAGCGCTTTTTATACCTGGTTATACCGAATAGCAGTAAATACCGCGAAAAATTATTTAGTGGCTCAGGGGCGCCGTCCTCCCTCAAGTGATGTGGATGCCGGCGATGCAGAAAACTTCGAAAATGCAGGTGCATTAAAAGAAATTTCGAACCCTGAGAACTTAATGTTGTCAGAAGAACTGAGACGTATCGTTTTTGGAACTATCGAGTCATTGCCTGAAGATTTAAAGATGGCAATCACCCTGCGTGAAATCGATGGTTTAAGCTATGAAGAGATTGCAGAAATCATGGATTGCCCGGTAGGAACAGTAAGATCAAGAATATTCCGGGCCCGTGAAGCAATTGATAATAAAGTACAACCACTGATACAGCGATAGTATTTGTATCTGACTTCCAGGATGTTGTAAGAGAAAGGGTATTAGGCATGCAAAAAGAAAAGCTTTCCGCTCTGATGGATGGAGAAAGCATTGATAACATGGTTATCAATGGACTGTCCCAAGATAGAACGCTTCAGCAAAGCTGGCATCGCTACCACCTGATTCGCGATACTCTGCGTGGAGATATCGGCGAAGTGGTTCATTTCGATATAGCAGACAAAGTCGCCGCCGCACTGGCGCTGGAACCAGCGTTATCTGGTGTTGATAAACCGGTGGTATCACAGCCTCATCCGGCAACCTGGCAGAAGATGCCGTTCTGGCACAAGGTTCGCCCATGGTTTGCTCAGGTTGGGCAAATTGGTGTAGCAGCCTGTGTGTCTCTGGCGGTGATTGTTGGTGTTCAACAATATAACCAACAGGGTTCTGACAGTACGCCAGACGCTCCGGTATTTAATACTATTCCGTTAGGCGGGCAGGCATCACCAGTTAGTTTTGATGTGGCAACGGAAGGCGCTCAGAATACTAATCAACAGGTTCTGGAGCAGCGTAAACGTATTAACGCCATGCTGCAGGACTACGAATTACAACGACGTTTACACGCGGAACAGCTGAAAATCGCACCAAGGGCTGATACCAGTGCAAAAACCAGTAATTCTGCGTCAACAGGGTTAACTCAGTAGTCGATGAAACCAATCGCGTTTATTGTTTGTAGTTTGCTGGGGGGACTCCCCCTGGCTGCGGTTTCCGCACCGAATCCAACAGAAGTTTTATTGCAGCAAATGACTAATGCCAGTCAGACTTTAAGCTATGAGTTCTCTTATGTGAACGTTAGCAAAGTTGGCATTGAATCCCTGCAGTACAGACACTCTATACAAAATGGTAAACCACTGGTTCAGCTAATTAATATGGATGGACCTCAGCGGGAGGCAATACTGCGCGGTATCGAAGTGAGTTACTTTGAGCCCGGCATGGAGCCTTTTAGCATTCGCGGTGACCATATTGTTGACTCATTACCCTCTCTGGTATTTGCCGATATTGATCGCTTAGAACAAAACTATGATTTTGTTCCGGTGGGACGGTCACGTATTGCTAATCGTATTTGTGATGTTGTGCGGGTCGTGCCGCGCGATGGGTTACGCTATAGCTATGTCGTTTGGTTAGATACTGAAACTAAGTTGCCTCTGCGTACTGATTTACTCGATCGGGATGGCGACACGCTGGAGCAGTTTCGCGTAGTGGCTTTTAGTGATGGTGATAGCGTAAAAGCGAAAATGGCCAACTTTTCAATGCCGGTTATGCCACCGCTGTTAGCCGTTCCTCCCGGTGATAAACTAACCATGCGCTGGAGTGTGGGCTGGTTACCTCAAGGTTTTTCCGAATCCTCACGCAGTCGTCATACGGTTTCTGATGCGAAAAATAGCGTAGTGGAATCCCGACTCTATTCTGATGGTTTATTCAGTTTCTCTTTGAATGTGTCCCCGAATAATTATCAGGGTCAGTCCAGCGAACATTCGTTACGTCAGGGGCGTAGAACTATTCATACTGAAATCCGTAATAATGTAGAAATTACGGTGATTGGTGAATTACCTCCGGCTACAGCCAAACGTGTTGCTACCAGCGTCGTTGTGAATTAAGGCTGATAAATGTTACGTGAGTGGGCGACCGTCATCGACTGGCAACAGGGCATTGCGACTTTACGCTGTGAACAGCAGGCGGGTTGCAGTAGCTGTCAGTCAAAAGCTTCCTGTGGTACCCGTGTATTGAATAAGTTAGGGCCTCAGGTTATTCACGATTTGCAAATTGCGGTTGAGCAACCCTTATTACCAGGACAGCGTGTTGAACTGGGAATCCCTGAAGCCGGTGTACTGCTATCTGCACTGTTAGTGTATATGGTGCCTCTGTTCGGCCTTCTATTGTGTTCCGGGCTGTTTTATTATTGGTTGGAAAGCGATATTGCTGCGATTATCGGGGCCGTCATTGGGGGTGTTGGTGGTTTTGCTATTGCGCGTTTTTATGCCGCCAGGTTTGCGACTAATGCATCAGTTCACCCGATTATATTGCAGATAGGTATTCCTGCTGTTAGTCAAACCGGGAATTAAATTTCACCGAATTCCTGCGTTCTTGCCGTTTTTATCTATTCTCAATAACACAATAGAAAAATCACCCCGCGGGGCGGAGTGATTGATTCAGGAAGATAGGATGATGAAAGCGTATCTGACTTATTTATAAATGATCGCAGTACCGTGGATGTTTTCGCTGGTAGATGCAGAGTTAATATAATAATGACTTGCACCCATCGCATCAGCTTTAGCTGCCAGTTTACTTTCCAATGCGGATAAAGAACGCGCATCGCTGGCAGAAACAGTACCAATCTTATCCAAATTTTCTGTTTGAGTGCGAGTCACTTGTTCAGCAGCGAAAGTGCTGAAAGACAAAGTAGTCAGGATAGCGGCAGTAGCAATAAATTTGATGCTTTTCATAGTGGGTAACTCCAGTTAGTTAAAATGTTGAAAGATTGTTGTCTTTCGGTAACACACATTCTAGATGAGTTACTCTAAATGAATAGCGGAGAGAATTGATTTACTTGTTCAATTTATTTGAATTTATAAGCACGTGATGTTTTACATCTGAAGTTTCATTTTTTTTCAATTTAACGCGATGACAGATTTCAGTAATAATTCATCGGAAAAAAACAGTTACAGCAGCAGTTAACTGGTTAGCAGATAGCGTATGTTGCTATGTTTTAGTCATAGTGACGTGTAGAATGTCCGCCAGTTTAGAGATTAAGTTAATTTTTGCTGTGTGGGGATTGGCAATATATTCCTTGCATCAGTGGGTTTCTGTATCAGCCGGATCTAGGTAAATGACTGATAATAAAAGTATAGCAAATAAGAATATAAGAAACTTTTCGATCATCGCCCACATTGACCACGGTAAGTCGACGTTGTCCGACCGTATTATTCAAATTTGTGGCGGGTTGAGCGATCGTGAAATGGCGGCACAGGTTCTGGATTCTATGGATCTGGAGCGGGAGCGTGGCATTACCATTAAAGCGCAAAGCGTGACGTTGGATTATAAGTCACAGGATGGTCAAACCTATCAGTTGAACTTTATCGATACCCCGGGGCACGTTGACTTCTCTTATGAAGTATCGCGTTCACTGGCGGCTTGTGAAGGTGCGTTGCTGGTGGTTGATGCCGGACAAGGGGTAGAAGCCCAAACGCTGGCAAACTGCTACACCGCGATTGAAATGGATCTGGAAGTGGTTCCGGTTCTGAATAAAATCGATTTACCGGCTGCGGATCCCGATCGTGCGGCTCAGGAAATTGAAGATATTGTTGGAATCGACGCGACCGATGCCGTTCGCTGTTCGGCTAAAACCGGTATGGGTGTGCCTGACGTACTGGAGCGCCTAGTTCGCGATATTCCGCCACCGTCAGGTTCGGCAGATGAGCCTTTACAGGCGCTGATCATCGATTCTTGGTTTGATAACTATCTTGGCGTTGTGTCGCTGGTGCGTATTAAAAATGGCGTACTGCGTAAAAACGATAAGATCAAAGTGATGAGTACCGGCCAAACTTATGGCGTGGATCGCTTAGGTATATTTACACCGAAACGGATAGATACCGAAGCCCTTGGCTGCGGCGAAGTAGGCTGGGTAGTTTGTGCCATTAAAGATATTCTTGGCGCACCGGTAGGGGATACCCTGACCAATGCGCATAAGCCAGCAGAAAAAGTGCTGCCGGGCTTTAAAAAAGTTAAGCCTCAGGTATATGCAGGTCTGTTCCCGATCAGTTCTGATGACTATGAAGCGTTCCGTGATGCATTGGGCAAATTGAGCCTGAATGATGCGTCTCTGTTTTATGAACCAGAAAACTCAACGGCGCTGGGCTTTGGCTTCCGCTGTGGTTTCCTGGGCCTGCTGCATATGGAGATCATTCAGGAACGTCTGGAGCGCGAATACGATCTTGACCTGATTACTACCGCACCAACGGTGGTATATGAAGTGATCACCACGACTGGTGAGACGGTTTATGTCGACAGCCCGTCTAAATTGCCGCCGTTGAACAATATTGAAGAGCTGCGTGAGCCTATCGCGGAGTGCCATATGTTATTACCTCAGGAGTTTCTGGGTAATGTCATCACGCTGTGTATTGAGAAGCGTGGCGTGCAGACCAATATGGTGTATCACGGCAATCAGGTTGCTCTGAGCTATGATATCCCGATGGCTGAAGTGGTTCTGGATTTCTTCGATCGCCTGAAGTCTACCTCTCGTGGTTATGCTTCACTGGATTATGGTTTTAAACGCTTCCAGACTTCTGACATGGTGCGGGTAGACGTGTTGATTAACGGCGATCGAGTGGATGCTTTAGCATTGATCACTCACCGGGATAATTCACAAAACCGCGGTCGCGATCTGGTAGAAAAAATGCGTGAATTAATTCCACGCCAGCAGTTTGATATCGCGATTCAGGCCGCTATTGGTAACCACGTGATTGCCCGTTCAACGGTCAAGCAGTTACGTAAGAACGTATTGGCCAAATGTTACGGTGGCGACGTGAGCCGTAAGAAAAAGCTATTGCAGAAACAGAAAGATGGTAAGAAGCGCATGAAGCAAGTGGGGAACGTCGAAGTTCCTCAGGAAGCGTTCCTGGCTATTCTTCACGTTGGTAAATAAGTAATAAGGAGTTCGCATGGCGAATATGTTTGCCTTAATTTTAGCTGTGGCCACACTGGTGACGGGAATCATCTGGTGTCTGGACCGCTTTAAGTGGGCGCCTGCGCGACGCATTAAGATTGAAGCCCTCAGGGTTGAGACCGACGGAAAGATTGATGGTAAAGCGCTGGCCAGAGTGGCCAGACAACCAGGCTGGATTGAAAGCTGTGTTTCTGTGTTTCCCGTACTGGCCGTGGTATTTGTGTTGCGCTCTTTTTTATATGAGCCTTTTCAGATTCCATCCGGTTCCATGATGCCAACGCTGCTGATCGGTGATTTTATTCTGGTGGAAAAGTACGCTTATGGCGTTAAAGATCCGATTACCCAGACGACACTGATTAAAACCGGTACGCCGCAGCGTGGTGATATTGCGGTATTCAAATATCCTCTGGATAAGAATATTGATTATATTAAGCGTGTTGTCGGGTTGCCGGGAGATACCATTCATTTCGATCCAAACTCGAAGAAGTTAACTATCACTCCGGCCTGTCCTACGGGGAAAGAGTGTAAGCCAGCCGCTGAGCTTGAGTATTCTGATTTGGAGAAAAGCAGCTGGTTTATTGGCTTTGAACCTTCGGCCGGTGGTGCCAACCAGATGACCACTCGCTTCTTCGATACTAAAACCGAAGCAGAACGTGCTGAAGGTTTACGCGGCGTGTATATGGTTGAACGTAACGAAAAATTGGGTAATGAATTTCACCAGACGTTAATGATTCCTGGCGTAGCGAACAGCGCGAGTGATTATTATCAGCAACCAGGCGCTCCGGCTAATACCTGGATTGTACCGGAAGGCAAATACTTCATGATGGGTGATAACCGCGACAACAGTGCGGACAGCCGTTTCTGGGGTTTTGTACCGGAAGAGAACTTTGTTGGTAAAGCAACAGGGATCTGGATGAGCTTTGAGAAGCAAGAAGGTGAGTGGCCAACCGGTATTCGTTTTAGCCGTATTGGCGGAATTCACTAATCCGTTCTAAGTTATACTGTCTCAGATGTAAATAGTCCGGATTTAGAACCCCTTAGATCCGGATTTTTTTATCATCTCGCCATAACATAGTAGTGCTTTAGCTGGATAACCGTTAAGCTAGGCCGTTATTTTTTCTCGTTTGGAACAATTTGTTGGTAATGCATGAACCCCATCATCATTGAGAGGCTACAGCGAAAGCTGGGTTATACGTTTCAACAGCAATCGCTTTTACAGCAAGCTCTGACACATCGAAGTGCCAGCAGTAAACATAATGAACGTCTGGAGTTTTTGGGCGATTCAATTTTGAGTTTTGTTATTGCTGATGCACTATATCAGCGCTTTCCTCGGGTTGATGAAGGCGATATGAGCCGTATGCGTGCAACGCTGGTTCGAGGCAATACGCTGGCTGAAATGGGACGTGAGTTCGATTTAGGTGAATGTTTGCGTCTGGGGCCGGGTGAATTGAAAAGCGGTGGTTTCCGTCGTGAATCCATTTTAGCCGATACGGTAGAAGCGTTAATCGGTGCGGTTTATCTCGATAGCGATATTCACCGAGTTCAGCAATTGATTCTGGCCTGGTATCAGAGTCGTTTAGATGAGATCAGCCCGGGCGATAAACAAAAAGATCCTAAAACCCGTCTGCAAGAGTTTTTGCAAGGGCGCCACTTACCGTTACCAAGCTACTTAGTCACGCAAGTGAAGGGTGAAGCCCACGATCAGGAATTTACCATTCACTGTCAGGTGAGTGGCATTGACGATGCGATTATTGGCATTGGTTCCAGCCGCCGTAAGGCAGAGCAGGCTGCGGCAGAACAGGCGCTTAAACATTTGGGCCTGGAATAATCGATACGGTGCGCTCATTTTAATCGGATGAGCGCATTAGCTAAACTTCTTTGCTGGTGTTTTATCAACGGATTGATAAGCGATGAGCATACTACTCCCATTTCTTTATTTTCTTGCCCCTATTTGTTTTATCGCTGGTAGTGCAATTCTGGCGATCGCCATTGTTCGAGCACGAAAAATCATTTCACCTAAAACTCGCTATGTTTTTGAGGTCGCGCCTGAACCGGGAGAAGAGATCGAACTTTCAGAACCGGGACGTTATGTGATCTCGGTGGTTATACCTCCGCTAAAGTTTATTATCGGTGTGGCTCATTTTTCCGCCAAATTCTCCGTTAAAGAACGCAGTTCTGCACAAAGTATCGAATACACTCCCTTTGGCCGTTTTAATCTATTTACCGTACGGCGTACAGATATGCGTGGCAATAAATCACTTCCTTTAGGCTATTTTCAGTGTGACAGGCCCGGAAAATATCAGGTTACCTGTACCACTCCAGAGAAGATTCGCTCCGAATTTAAATTAGAGGTCGCCCCTTACACTCGCCCAATCGTACTCGGTGCACTGGTTCCCATCATCATTATCGGTAGCAGCTTAACGTTAGTTGGGATTATCGCCACAGTAGCGACCGGCCTTGGACGACTGTAGTTAATAAAGGTAACGACCCTTTAGCCCTTAGATTTTATCTTTTGATCTTTTTATTTGAGCGCTGGAATTCAGCCGACAACTGAAAGAGGGTAGCACGGCGAACATGGATGTTCGGCGAGGCGCAGCGATGTCTGGAGCGGCTCTGCGCCGGTGCGTAAGCCCGAGTGAAGGCGAAGGGAAGTCGCCATAGGCGACCTGGATTCGGGGGCGAAAGCGCGGGATTGTTAAGGGGGCTCGCCAGCCCCCTTGACTCGGCCACGCACACTGAGGATTATTAGAACACAATACTATTAGTGGTCGAAACTTACACCAGAACTACTTTTACAGCCCCGGTAACCTTATAACTTAATCAACCTCCACATAGCATCTGATATCAAACCACCCCAATCAATGCTAATATTACCCACATTCACAACGAAAACCGCTGAGCAAAGATCAACCACGCTCACGTCTGCTTATTAGCAAATACATTAGAATCAACGCATAAAAATTAGTTGATTGATTTTAATGAATAAATAATTCGTTATATTTAGGATTGGAATGACAACAGATAATCAATTAACCGATACGGATAAGCAATACTGTGGCTTTATTGCTATCGTGGGCCGCCCTAACGTTGGTAAATCAACATTGCTGAATCAGCTTTTAGGTCAGAAGGTATCGATTACTTCACGTAAAGCGCAAACCACGCGTCACCGTATTATGGGAATTCACACCGAAGGGCCTTATCAGGCAATTTATGTGGATACCCCGGGGTTACATATTGAAGAAAAACGCGCCATCAACCGTCTGATGAACCGGGCTGCCAGTAGCTCGATTGGTGATGTCGAGCTGGTGATCTTTGTGGTGGAAGGTACACACTGGACACCCGATGATGAGATGGTGGTGAATAAGCTGCGCAGCTTAAAATGCCCGGTTATTCTGGCTATCAACAAAGTAGATAACGTTACCGATAAAGAAGCGCTGCTGCCGCACATGGCTTTCCTGAGCCAGCAGATGAACTTTATGGATATTGTTCCTATCTCCGCAGAGAAGAACATGAATCTTGATACTATCGCCGGTATCGTGCGTAAACTGCTACCGGAAGCGGAACACCACTTCCCTGAAGATTACATTACCGATCGCTCTCAGCGCTTTATGGCCTCTGAAATTATTCGTGAGAAGCTGATGCGTTTTCTGGGTGAGGAACTGCCTTATTCGGTCACGGTAGAGATTGAACGTTTTGTGACCAATGAGCGTGGCGGCTATGACATTAATGGTTTGATTCTGGTTGAGCGTGAAGGCCAGAAGAAGATGGTTATTGGCAATAAAGGCCAAAAAATCAAAACGATTGGTATTGAAGCCCGTCACGACATGGAAGAGATGTTCGAAGCCAAAGTTCATCTGGAGCTTTGGGTGAAAGTGAAATCAGGCTGGGCGGATGATGAACGAGCATTGCGCAGTCTGGGATACACCGACGACCTCTGAAGGTAAGCATGATTGACGGCTGGCAACGGGCTTTTGTTCTGCACGGACGACCTTACAGTGAAACCAGTTTGCTACTGGATCTGTTTACAGAAAGTCACGGCAGAATAAAGTTGTTAGCCAAAGGTGCCCGCGGTCGCCGTTCACATTTAAAAGGCTGCTTGCAGCCTTTTACGCCTCTTTTAGTTCGCTGGGGGGGAAAGGTGGTGTTAAAACGTTACGCGCCGCTGAAGCCGTTTCCCTCTCGTTACCGCTTTCTGGCCTGACGCTGTACAGCGGCCTTTACGTTAATGAAGTGCTGGATAGGGTACTGGAAGCCGAAACGCCATACTCCTCGCTGTTTTTCGATTATTTAGAATGTATTCAATCGCTTGCTGGTGTCTCTGGTTCACCTGAACGCATCCTTCGCCGTTTTGAACTCGCTCTGCTGGGCCATTTGGGATACGGCATTGATTTTTTACACTGCGCTGGCAGCGGTGAACCTGTCACTGAGCAGATGACTTACCGCTATCGGGCAGAAAAAGGGTTTATTGCCAGTCTGGTGGTGGACCACTTCTCTTTTACCGGCCGTGATTTACAGGCTTTGGCCAATCGGGAGTTTCCCGATGTTGACACGCTTAAAGCCGCCAAACGTTTTACCCGCATCGCACTGAAACCCTATTTAGGGGGCAAGCCGCTGAAAAGCCGCGAGCTGTTTCGACAATTTACCATTAAAAAACCCGCCTCAGACTCGACCTTACCTGTTGATGAATAGTAATCGTTAAAGGTTTACACCTTGTTCAGCAGTTAAAATTCCTGATTTCATTTTCTTTTTTGATTAAATCCGGTAAAAGAATGGAACAGATTTTTTAGTCCATTCAGAACATCAGGCGCTATATCACACAGGATGGTGATTAAAAACGATTGGAAAATGAAAAATGTCAACTTCTGGTGTCGGAAAGGCATTCATTAACTTTTAAGGTGGAGTCATGTCGGATTTATTGTTAGGCGTCAATATCGACCATATCGCAACGTTACGTAATGCCCGTGGTACTCAATATCCGGATCCGGTTCAGGCCGCGTTTATCGCCGAACAGGCAGGAGCCGATGGTATTACTATTCACCTGCGGGAAGACCGCCGTCATATTACCGATCGGGATGTTAAGCTGCTTAACCAGACCATTCAAACCCGTATGAATCTGGAAATGGCGGTAACCGATGAGATGGTGAATATTGCCTGTGAAATCAAACCAGCATTCTGCTGTCTGGTTCCGGAAAAACGTCAGGAAGTGACCACTGATGGTGGGTTAGATGTGGCCGGTCAAATTGATAAAATGACCGTGGCGGTTGGGCGTCTGGTGGAAGCCGGTATTGCTGTATCACTGTTTATTGATGCAGACCATCGTCAAATTGATGCCGCTGTAGCAGTAGGTGCCACTTTTATTGAAATCCATACCGGTCGTTATGCTGATGCAGAAAACGAACTGGAGCGTGAAGCAGAACTGCTGCGCATTGCTCAGGCAGCCACTTATGCCGCCGGCAAAGGTCTGCATGTGAATGCCGGGCACGGATTGACCTACCATAATGTTCAGGCAATCGCAGCACTGCCTGAAATTTATGAATTGAATATTGGACATGCCATTATTGGTCGGGCGGTAATGTCAGGGTTGCATGCGGCAGTGGCGGATATGAAGGCCTTGATGCTGGCAGCAAGAAAGTAGTTCTGCTTTTATAACGGCCAAAACCACATCGCCCCGTGATTAACGGGGCGACAGAGGCAGAATAACAGAGCAATCGTTAAATTATCACTTACTCCGTTTTGATAAAATCAACCGCTTCTCTTCTGACGTTTTCGAATTCATCCAACAGTTCCATCCATTCCGGTTCCAGATCTTCCGCTGGCGTTCCGTTACGCAGTTGGCTTTCCAGATACTGACAGAGTTGTTTCAGACGTGGTACGCCGCTGTAGCTACAGCTTCCGTGCAGTTTGTGGATGATATTAACGATGTCATCGTCTTTATTACCGTCCAGTACTGCCTGAACCCGTTCTTCAACTTCAGACAGGAAATCGACCAATATTGTTAGCAGGTCTCGGGCTAAATCTTCTTTGTTTGCTGCCTGACGCAGCGCCAGCTCCCAGTCCAGCGATGTTGAGGCTACGCTAACCGGTCGGGTTTCCACATGGCTTACCGGAATGAGCGGTTCTTTAGTCTGAATACTTAATGGAATGCGGCATTGAGTTTTTAACACATTAAACAGCATATCTTCGTTTATTGGCTTAGCCAGATAATCATCCATCCCCGCATTCATCAGGCGTTCCCGCTCACCAATAGCCGCGTGGGCGGTGACAGCAACAATCGGCGTAGTGATATGGTTTGGTAGCTTACGGATTAACTCAGCGGCTTTGATACCGTCAATTTCCGGCATCTGAATATCCATCAGGATAATATCCAGATCGTGTTTTTTCGCCTGTGCAATCGCTTCTTCACCGCTGTGGCAAAGAATGACGTTAGACACCAGATCTTCCAGTAGTACGCCAATCAGTTTTAGGTTTGCCGGATTATCATCAACGGCCATCACGTTGAGTGGCAAGTGATGAGTTTTCTCTGATACTTGTGGTTCGGGTAATGACTGCGCCGCCAGTAGCGCATTAAACAGTCGATTGCGAGAAAGTGGTTTAAACAGGCAGGCTTGTGCCCCGGCTTGTTTCAGGGTTTCCGCATCCATATGAGGCTGATTTGGAATCGCCAGAATCAAACGTTCAGAAAGCGATAGCGCCTGTTTCATTACGCCATTGGTGTATTTATCAATATCATCAGTAGCAATTGGTACGCCATGCAGAACGATATCGTATTGCTGATGTTTCTCCGGGATTTGATCGAAATTATCATAATGAATAACTTCTACCGGTTCTGACTGGAAGATATTTAATGTAGCCTGAGTTGCAGCCGGGTTCGCTTCCACATACAGAATTCGTTGACCTGACAGTTTGGTCAGATGGCGACCATCACCCAAAATAGAGCGGTCGCTTAGCTCCAGATTAATATGGAACCAGAAGGTTGAACCTTTATGTAGCTGGCTGTGGAAACAGATATCTCCACCCATCTCCTTCACCAAACGCTGAGTAATCACCAGCCCCAGGCCGGTACCACCATGACGACGGGAAATACTCGCGTCTGCCTGACGGAAAGCCTGGAACAGCTGAGATTGCTGGCGTTCAGAAATACCAATGCCGGTGTCGTGCACCTGAATCTCAATATCAGCACTGTTTTCATGCAGCATACGCAGTTCAATATTGATATCAATATTGCCCTGTTCGGTGAATTTGATGGCATTTCCCAGCAGGTTCATGATCACTTGCTGTAAGCGTAATGGATCACCTACGATGTTGTCCGGCACATCGTTGTTGATGTTCAGCGTCAGTTCCAGAGATTTCTCATGGGCGCTGTGTGCCAGTAAAATCGCGGTTTCATCTACCGTATCCCGCAGTGAGAATGGAATATGTTCTAACACCAGTTTGCCGGCTTCCAGCTTGGAGAAGTCCAGCACATCATTAATGATGTTTAACAGGTTGTTTGCTGAACGTTCAATGGTTTGCAGGTAATCGGTTTGCGTTGGCGTTAGCGATGTTTTCAGGGTTTGGCGAGTGAAACCAATCACACCGTTAAGCGGGGTTCGAAGCTCATGAGACATATTCGCCAGGAACTCAGATTTAATTCGGGCCGCTTCCTGCGCGCGTTTTTTGGCCAGATCCAGTTCTACGTTTTGGATCTCCATCTGTTCCAGCGTTTCCCGCAGGTCAGAGGTTGCCTGATCGATATTTTGCTGCATCTCTTCATGATAGGCAGCAAGGGACATGGCCATTGAGTTTATGCCGTTCTTCAGCATATCCAACTCGCCCAGCATATACCCCTCAACCCGGCTATCTAACTGACCGCGACGAATACGGTCTACGGTGTTAACCATGTTGCGGATTGGCCCGGTGACATCACGCATCAGGCGATAGGCAAACAGCATGGCAATACATAAACAGAGGCTGAGTAGCAGGGTGGCAACGAAAATTTCTTTATATTGCTGTAGTCGAACGGTACGTAAATCCAGCTCAATGGCAATGTAGCCCAGCGTGCTGTGGCCGGGTTCCAGGCTGACATCCATATCCGGTAGCTGATTTTCCGAAACGATCGGGGTTCTGAGGATCAGTGAGTCCCCTTTGGTCGTGACGGTTAAATCATCCGGAATTGCCGCCCCCTTGGGCAGCTGTAATAAGGTATAATTTTGATGGAAGTTAGAAGTCACTAATAAGTGATTTTGAGTGTCAAAAACAGCAATAGAACGCACGATATTTGAGTGGCGTCGGTGTAACATACTGACCAATTGACGAACGCCTTCGCGGTTACTGAACGTCATGCCATATTCACTGGCGATGGCAAGAGGTTCGATGATGCTGGAGCCGGAATCAACCAGTTGATCCTGTAGCTCGTTATAGCGGTGAACCACGAAAAAGGTACTGATCAGAAGCCCGATTAATAGGGTGGGGGCAAGGATCAGTATCATCATGCGGGCCCGAAGGCTGTATTTGGTCATAAGGTTCCAATATGGGACGACAATATGTGACAATTAGCGACTCAGTGACGTACCCGATTGTATAGATAGTAATAAACTACGGAAATCTTTATTCAGATATTATGGCGCAATTTTACTCGCCCGGCCGCCGTAAGGCGACACAACAAACTATCAATATTATTCCCCATGAACTTGATACTCAAGGGCAGGGGGTTGCTCGTGATAACGGAAAAACTATTTTTATTTCCGGCGCGCTTCCTCAGGAGCAGGTTGAAGCGCAGATTTACGAGAATAAACGAAATTATTCTAAAGCCAAAGCGATCCGTATCTTATCGCCGAGCCCGCAGCGAATGACACCGCCTTGCTCACATTATGGTATTTGCGGAGGCTGCAATCAGCAACATGTTTCCACAGATTTGCAGCATAGTAGCAAATCTAAAGCGCTCAGCCAGTTGTTTAAGCGAGAAACCGGGCTGGAACCTGCTCAGGGCGCAGTCATTTTTTCTCAGGGATATCATTATCGACGCCGTGCCCGACTCGGATTGCAGTATCAACCGAAGCAACAGAGGCTGCAAATGGGCTTTCGCCAGCGGGCTTCTAACGATTTGGTGGAAATGACGGAATGCCCGATTCTGGTTTCTGAGCTGGAGCAGTTGCTGGTACCTTTAAAAGATTGTCTTAGTGCGTTATCCGTGGTGAAGAAACTGGGGCACGCCGAGCTGGTGATGGCGGATAACGGACCTTTACTGGTGCTGCGCCATTTAGTGCCGCTGGCAGAAAACGATCGTCAACATCTGCTACAGTTTGCAGAACGTCATCAGATAGCGATTTATCTGGCGGGAGAGAGCGATTCGCTGGAACGGCTGATTGGTGAAGATCCTTACTATCAGGTGGATGATTTAACCCTTGGTTTTAATCCGCGGGATTTTATCCAGGTTAACGCCGGTGTTAATCAGTTAATGGTTGAGCAGGCGCTGGCCTGGCTGGAATTACAGCCGACTGACAGAGTTCTGGATCTGTTTTGCGGCATGGGAAACTTTACCCTGTCTATCGCTAAGCGTGCTTTACGGGTGACCGGAGTGGAAGGTGTCGAGGCGTTGGTAAGCAGAGGGCAACAGAATGCTCGCATAAATGGCTTATCAAACGTTGAGTTTTTGCACCACAATTTAGAACTGGATGTCAGTCAACAGTCGTGGGCAAGAGAAGGTTTTGATAAAGTGTTGCTGGATCCGGCCCGGGCGGGCGCAGCAGAAGCCATGGCGCAAATTGTTAGTTTAAACCCTGAACGCATTGTGTATGTGTCCTGCAATCCAGTGACGCTGGTGGAAGACAGTAAAGTTCTGTTGTCAGGTGGATACCAGTTAAACCAACTGCGTATGCTGGATATGTTTCCACAAACGGGGCATATTGAGTCCATGGCGTTATTTATTAAAAAGTAAGCATCTTAGTAGTCAGTAATGAGGAAGCCTTATGGTTGCGGTAAGAAGTGCGCATTTAAATACAGCCGGAGAATTTGAGCTGGATAAATGGATCGGTATTCTGGGTATTAACAGCCCGGAATTATGCGAACGTTTGGCAGCGACCTGGCGGTATTGTGAGCAGCAGGTTCAGGGCAATCCGGATGCTTCCCTCCTGTTATGGCGTGGGTTGGAGGTAGTGGAAATTTTAGCCACCCTCAGCATGGATAATGAAAGTATGCGTGCTGCGCTGCTGTTTCCATTAGCTGACGCCAAAATTATTGATGAAGAAACGGTCAAAGAGCAGTTTGGTAGTGAAGTCGCCAATCTGGTTCATGGCGTACTGGATATGGATGCCATTCGTCAGCTTAATGCAACCCACAATGGTTCTAATACCTCCATACAGGTGGATAATGTTCGCCGTATGTTGCTGGCGATGGTAGAAGATTTCCGCTGCGTAGTTATCAAACTGGCCGAGCGCATTGCCCATCTGCGAGAAGTTAAAGATGAAGCGGAGGAAGTCCGCGTTCTGGCAGCTAAAGAGTGTTTTAACATCTATGCTCCACTGGCTAATCGTTTAGGGATTGGCCAGTTAAAATGGGAAATGGAAGATTTCTGTTTCCGCTATTTGCATCCTGCTGAATACAAGCAGATTGCCAATTTATTGCATGAGCGACGTATCGATCGTGAAGTGTATATCGATACCTTTGTGCAAACCCTGCGCGACTCGATGAAAGAACAAGGTATTCAGGGGGTGATTTACGGCCGACCAAAGCATATTTACAGCATCTGGCGCAAAATGCAGAAGAAAGCGCTGGCCTTTGAAGAGTTGTATGACGTGCGCGCCGTGCGGATCGTCGTCGAACGTTTGCAGGATTGTTATGCAGCGTTAGGTATTGTGCATACCCATTTCCGTCATCTGCCCAGTGAGTTTGATGACTACGTGGCTAACCCAAAACCTAATGGCTATCAGTCGATTCATACGGTAGTGTTTGGCCCGAAAGGACATGCGGTAGAGATTCAAATTCGTACCCGTCAGATGCATGAAGATGCGGAGCTGGGGGTTGCAGCGCACTGGAAATATAAAGAGGGCAGTACGGTTTCTGGCCGTTCCGGTTATGAAGAGCGTATTGCCTGGTTACGTAAACTGATCGCCTGGCAGGAAGAGATGTCTGACAGCGGCGAAATGCTGGATGAAGTCAGAAGTCAGGTATTTGACGATCGGGTATATGTATTTACTCCGAAAGGCGATGTGATTGATTTACCAACCGGTTCCACACCGTTGGACTTCGCCTATCACATTCACAGCGATGTGGGTCACCGCTGTATCGGTGCCAAAATTGGCGGACGTATCGTTCCTTTCACCTATCAATTGCAGATGGGCGATCAGATTGAAATCATCACCCAAAAGCAACCTAACCCAAGCCGGGATTGGTTGAACCCAAATCTGGGATTCGTTAACAGCAGCAGAGCACGAGCCAAAATTCAGGCGTGGTTTAAGAAGCAGGATCGGGACAAGAATATTCTTGCTGGCCGTCAAATCTTAGATGATGAACTGGAGCGTTTGAGCATCAGTTTCAAAGATGCGGAGAAGCTACTGGTACCGCGTTATAACGTTCACTCCTTTGATGAAGTGTTAGCAGGTATTGGCGGTGGCGATATTCGTCTCAACCAACTGGTGAATTTCCTGCAAAGTAAATTTAATCAGCCAACGGCAGAAGAGGCGGATCGCGAAGCGCTGCGTCAGTTGAATCAAAAAACGGCAAATGCTCAACAGCGCAATGCGAAGAATAACAGCCAGATTGTGGTAGAAGGGGTCGGTAACCTGATGCACCATATCGCCCGTTGCTGCCAGCCGATTCCGGGTGATGATATTGTTGGTTTTATCACTCAGGGCCGTGGCATCTCAATTCACCGTTCCGATTGCGATCAGTTAAATGAGCTGAAAAATCATGCGCCAGAGCGTTTGGTGGAGGCTGTATGGGGGGATTTTTACTCCAGCGGTTATTCGCTGGTAGTTCGAGTTGTTGCCAACGACCGTAGCGGGTTGTTGCGTGATATCACCACGATTTTAGCCAACGAAAAAGTAAATGTACTGAGCGTTTCCAGCCGCAGCGATGTGAAAAAGCAGATGGCGACCATTGATATGGAAATCGAGCTGTATAATTTGCAGGTGTTGGATCGGGTGCTGTCGCGGATCAATCAGTTGCCGGATATTATTGAGGCTAAGAGGTTGGGGGTTAAGTAACCTTTTTTGTTGAGGTTGTTTTATTGGCTGTTGTGGATGTTCCGGCCGTAATTATAAAGTGCTTATATTGCCTTTGTGCTCGGCCGGAAAACAATTTGTACTTAGCTGCGGAGTGCGACGGGCCTAGCCGGGTTAGGGGCGCTTCGTTGGCTGACGCCAAGTCGACCCCAACACCCGTCTCTCCCGTCGTTTAACTTTGTTACTAATAAGGGCTTTAATTGCCTTTATTCATATTTTCGCTTGAGTCTTGTTACACCAACTCACCAATCAGAAGATAAATAATGGACCAGATTACGCCCATTCAGCGGTTGCTGAATATTATGAGCCGGTTACGTGACCTGGAAAATGGATGTCCTTGGGATAAACAGCAGACGTTTGAGACCATTGCGCCTTATACGCTGGAAGAAACTTATGAAGTGTTGGATGCGATCCGGCGTTCGGATTTTGGCGATTTGCGTGAGGAACTGGGGGATTTGCTGTTTCAGGTGGTGTTTTATGCGCGTATGGCGGATGAGCAAAACCGGTTTAATTTTGATGATATTTGTAACAGCATTAGCGATAAGCTGGAGCGTCGCCATCCTCATGTTTTTGATACTCAAACTCAACATGACAGTCAGGAAGTGATTGCCGGTTGGGAGAAGCGTAAAGGCGAAGAGCGCGCGCAGAAGGCTCAATTTTCTGTGTTGGATGATATTCCAGAAGTGTTACCCGCATTGATGCGTGCCCATAAAATTCAAAAGCGCTGTGCTTCAGTAGGATTTGACTGGACAACATTAGGCCCGGTATTGGATAAGGTGTATGAAGAGATCGACGAAGTGATGCATGAAGCTAAGCAAGTTGTCATCGACCAGTCTAAACTGGAAGAGGAGTTAGGTGATTTATTTTTTGCCACCGTTAACTTGAGTCGTCACTTGGGCCATAAAGCAGAAAGTGCCCTGCAGGCCGCTAATCGTAAATTTGAACGTCGTTTCCGTCAGGTAGAACAATTGGTTGCTCAATCAGGGAAATCGATGGAGCAAGCATCGCTGGATGAAATGGAAGCAGCATGGCAACAGGTAAAAAGCCTGGAAAATCAGACAGAAAAATAGATTAATTTTCACTATCTGATTTCAACGTTTGTTGTGAGGGAAAGGGTCTGGTATACTACTTTCCCGTCCTAGTACCTCCATTTTAGTCTTTTAAACCTAACCTTCAGGTTCAGCATGACAACTAATTATATATTTGTGACAGGCGGGGTTGTATCCTCACTCGGTAAAGGTATTGCAGCAGCCTCTCTGGCCGCTATTCTTGAAGCTCGTGGCTTAAATGTCACTATGATGAAGCTGGATCCATACATTAACCTCGATCCAGGTACCATGAGCCCAATTCAACACGGTGAAGTATTCGTCACCGAAGACGGTGCAGAAACCGATCTGGATTTGGGCCATTACGAACGTTTTATCCGCACTAAAATGACCCGCCGTAATAACTTTACGACCGGTCGTATTTATTCCGATGTATTACGCAAAGAGCGTCGCGGTGACTATCTGGGAGCAACCGTTCAGGTTATTCCGCATATTACCAATGCGATTAAAGAACGTGTAATCGCTGGTGCAGAAGGCCATGATGTAGCTTTGGTCGAAGTGGGTGGCACCGTTGGTGATATCGAATCACTACCGTTCTTAGAAGCCATTCGCCAGTTAGCGGTTGAAGTAGGTCGTGAGCACACACTGTTTATGCATTTAACACTGGTGCCATACATGGCGGCTTCAGGTGAAGTGAAAACTAAACCAACCCAGCACTCGGTAAAAGAATTACTCTCTATCGGTATTCAACCAGACATTCTGGTATGCCGTTCCGATCGCGCTGTTCCTGCCAACGAGCGGGCTAAAATAGCGCTGTTCTGTAACGTGCCTGAAAAGGCAGTTATTTCTCTAAAAGATGTTGATTCTATTTATAAAATCCCTGCATTGTTGAAGTCGCAAGGGCTGGATGAATTCATCTGTAAACGCTTCCGTTTCGATCTTCCTGAGGCCAACTTATCTGAGTGGGAACAGGTGATTTATGAAGAGTCCAATCCTACTCGCGAAGTCACTATTGGCATGGTCGGCAAGTACGTAGAATTGCCAGATGCTTATAAATCTGTCATCGAAGCATTAAAGCATGGTGGACTGAAGAATCGATTCAGCGTTAATATAAAGCTAATCGACTCGCAGGATGTTGAGGTCAGAGGTGAAGAAGTTCTGTCTGGTCTTGATGCGATTCTGGTTCCCGGTGGTTTTGGCTACCGTGGTGTGGAAGGCAAAATCACTGCCGCCCGCTATGCTCGTGAAAACAAGATCCCTTATTTGGGTATCTGTTTAGGCATGCAGGTTGCGATGATGGAGTTTGCACGTAATGTTGTTGGTATGCCCGATGCTAACTCGACCGAATTTGTGCCAGACTGTAAGTACCCGGTTATTGCGCTGATCACTGAATGGCGCGATGAAGAGGGGAATGTTGAAGTTCGCACAGAAGAGAGCGATTTAGGCGGAACCATGCGTTTAGGTAGCCAGTTATGTCATTTAACTGAAGGCAGTCTGGTACGTAAACTGTATGGCTCACCAACAATTTCAGAACGTCATCGCCATCGCTATGAAGTGAACAATATGCTGCTGCCGCAGATTGAAGCAGCAGGGTTACTTGTAGCAGGGCGTTCTGCTGACCATAAGCTGGTGGAAATTATTGAACTGCCTGATCATCCTTGGTTTGTTGCCAGTCAGTTCCACCCGGAGTTCACATCAACTCCGCGTGATGGCCACCCACTGTTTGCCGGTTTTGTGAAGGCGGCTGGTGAGTACCAGAAGCGTCAGGCAGACTAAGCGGTCAGTAATAGCATTAAAAGTATTCAGTAAGCCCGGCCTGATTACCGGTGGTAAATGCAGTATGTTCAGACATAGCGTTTATTGATACATCAGGCCAGAGTGTGCGACGCAATAAGGTGTCGCAATCTACAGTTTGTAGTTTAATCAACTTGTACTGAGGAAAACCGAATGTCCAAAATCGTTAAAGTGCTCGGTCGTGAAATTATCGACTCTCGTGGCAATCCCACTGTTGAAGCTGAAGTTCATTTAGAAGGCGGTTTTGTAGGTCTGGCTGCTGCGCCATCAGGTGCTTCTACTGGTTCTCGTGAAGCTCTGGAACTGCGTGACGGCGATAAAGCTCGTTATATGGGTAAAGGTGTACTGAAAGCTGTTGCAGCAGTAAACGGCCCAATCGCACAAGCGGTTATGGGTAAAGATGCAAAAGATCAGGCTAACATCGATAAGATCATGATCGACTTAGATGGCACTGAAAACAAATCTAAATTCGGTGCTAACGCGATTCTGGCGGTTTCTTTAGCAGCAGCTAAAGCAGCAGCAGCATCAAAAGGCATGCCTTTATTTGAGCACATCGCTGAACTGAACGGCACCCCAGGCAAATTCTCTATGCCATTACCAATGATGAACATCATCAACGGTGGTGAGCACGCTGATAACAACGTTGATATTCAAGAGTTTATGATTCAGCCAATCGGCGCTAAAACTCTGAAAGAAGCGGTACGTATCGGTTCTGAAGTATTCCACAACCTGGCGAAAGTTCTGAAGTCTAAAGGTATGAGCACTGCGGTAGGTGATGAAGGTGGTTATGCACCTAACCTGGAGTCTAACGCTGCTGCACTGGCTGCTATCAAAGAAGCCGTAGAACAAGCAGGTTATGTACTGGGTAAAGATGTGACTTTAGCGATGGACTGTGCAGCTTCTGAGTTCTATAACAAAGAAACTGGCAACTATGAGCTGAAAGGCGAAGGCAAAACCTTCACTTCTCAAGAGTTCACTCACTATCTGGAAGAGCTGACCAAGCAATACCCAATCGTTTCTATCGAAGATGGTTTAGACGAATCAGACTGGGATGGCTTTGCTTACCAGACTAAAGTGATGGGTGACAAAATCCAACTGGTTGGTGACGATCTGTTCGTAACTAACACCAAGATCCTGAAAGAGGGTATCGAAAAAGGTATCGCTAACTCTATCCTGATCAAATTTAACCAAATCGGTTCTCTGACCGAAACTTTAGCCGCTATTAAAATGGCTAAAGATGCTGGTTACACAGCGGTTATCTCTCACCGTTCAGGTGAAACTGAAGATGCTACCATCGCTGACTTAGCGGTAGGTACTGCTGCTGGCCAAATCAAAACGGGTTCTATGAGCCGTTCTGACCGTGTTGCTAAGTACAACCAATTAATCCGTATCGAAGAAGCACTGGGTGACCGTGCTCCGTTCCACGGTTTAAAAGAAGTGAAAGGTCAGGGTTAATTTTTAATCCTCCTGTAGCTTAGTGAAATCCCGTATTGGTTGATATCAATACGGGATTTTTGTTTTTAGTTGTACTGTCTGAAAGAAAATCTTTGAGAGAAATATGTCATATCCCGTTAATGAGTTATTTCAAACCCTACAGGGCGAAGGGTTCTTCACTGGCGTTCCCGCTATTTTTATTCGTTTGCAGGCCTGCCCGGTTGGCTGTAGCTGGTGTGATACTAAACACACATGGGAGAAGATTGCCGATCGTCAGCAATCAATGGATGACATTCTGGCGAAAACTCAGGAGAGCGACAGTTGGGGAGAAGCCAGTGCTTCACAACTGCTGGCTATTTTGCAGCAACCGCATTATACGGCCCGTCATGTAGTGATTACCGGTGGTGAACCCTGCCTTTATGATTTATTGCCACTGACCAGTTTACTGGAGCTGCACGGTTTTCAGTGTCAGATTGAAACCAGCGGTACCCAACCGGTGATCTGTTCTACCAATACCTGGGTAACGGTCTCCCCTAAAGTTGATATGCGCGGCGGACTGAATGTCATACCTCAGGCCTTGATAAGGGCAGACGAAATAAAACATCCGGTGGCCCGTGAGCGGGATATTGAACAGTTAGATGAGCTGTTAGCCACGCTGTCAGATAATAAAAAACGAGTGATAGCGTTACAGCCGATTAGTCAAAACCCAAGAGCGACCGAGCTTTGTATTAAGACCTGTATTGAACGCAACTGGCGGTTGTCGATGCAGACGCATAAATATTTAGGGATTGAATAATAGTCAGTTCCTGTCCTTGGTCTTGATCTTTCCTATGAGCACTTGAATTCAGCTGACGACTGAGAGAGGCCAGCACGCCCCGCATGGATGCGGGGCGAGGCACAGCGACACCGGGAGCGGCTCTGTGCCGGTGCGTTAAGGCCAAACGAAGGAGGAAGGGAGTCGCCTAAGCGACCTGAATTCCTGTGCGAAAGGCGCGGGGTGCAGGGGCATTCGCCATAATGCCCCTGCTCGGCCGAGCATAAATGTCAATTCAAACACGATACTGATATGGCCGAAACATACTCCAAATTCAATAGCACTTTGAATTCAACATCCTTAATCTGAATCAAACGGGTTGCCTGAATAGAGGATCACTCCCCTTTATAAACACACCCAGCACTACAGGTCTCCTTCACCCTAACTCCACTCAACAACGGAAGCCCCGGCTTAAGCTGTTGCCAAATCCAGTGGGCTAAAACTTCGCTGGTGGGGTTTTCCAGTCCGGAGATATCGTTCAGATAGTAGTGATCTAAACGGTCCAGTATGGGCTTAAATGCGGCTTTAATTTCAGAAAAATCCATTACCCAACCGGTAATTGGGTTTACTTCACCAGTGACTTCGATTCTGACCACAAAAGAGTGCCCATGCAGACGGGAACATTTATGGCCTTCGGGAACATTCGGCAACCGATGTGCGGCTTCAAAAGTAAAGTCTTTAAATAATGTGGTTACCATAATCGCCTCTGATAATAATTTCGGCGGTATATTACTAAAAAGTAGGGTAGGTTGCCATGGTAAGGCAATTTCAAAATGTATCCAACTCCTTTGGATTGTTGATAACCATCGGTCTTCATTGATGCTTATATTAATATTTTTATTCTGATTAAGTGTTAATTTGTTTAATTAAAACCTGATGAGTGCTGATTTACTTTTTAAAATTACGGTTCCATTTATATTAAAACTAAATGTTGATTTTTTGTTATTTAAATTAATCATCCAATCTCTATTTATAATGGTTATTCGTATTGAATATCTTGTCTTATTTAACTTAATGAAAGATTTGTTATTTAACTTAATGGATTGTAAGAGTGGTTGATATTTTATTTTTCACCGATCTTTCATTGGCAAGTCTTGCCTCGCGAGATAATCATGCCAGATCTGATAAGTCAATTGACCTGAGTCTCATCTTTTAATAATGACATCCATTATTCAATATCCAATTGATTTTAAATGATAATTTAAAATAAAATAAATGAATAAGAGATGTAAATATAAATGTACATCTGATTATTCGCTCCACTTCGAGGTTCAGAATGTAATTCAACATAGATTTTGAATATAAAGTTTGAGTCCGGTCACATTAATGAGTTTGTTCAGGCTGCGAATTAAATTTTATGCCTGATTAAACGATGAGTGTAATAAATATAACACTCGTAATAATAAGGTTACAGATGATGATTTTTATCAATTGGTTCGTAGTATTGCAAAAAGATATTTAAAAGTAAGAATGAAGGGGTCCGAAAAAGCCTGAATTAATATAATCACAAATGAGGAAAGTATAATGTCATACCCAGCTGAACCTTATAAAATTAAAGTTGTTGAACCAATTGCAATGACTACTCGCGAACAGCGAATTCAATATATTAAAGATGCAGGATATAATACATTTTTACTTCAATCCAAACAGACTTATATCGACCTGTTAACCGATAGCGGCACCACAGCCATGAGTGATAATCAGTGGGCCGGTATGATGTTAGGTGATGAAGCCTACTCAGGTAGCGCAAA
Organism: Limnobaculum zhutongyuii; assembly: GCF_004295645.1. Classification (NCBI taxonomy): domain Bacteria; kingdom Pseudomonadati; phylum Pseudomonadota; class Gammaproteobacteria; order Enterobacterales; family Budviciaceae; genus Limnobaculum; species Limnobaculum zhutongyuii. Next base: position 2,771,432 of record NZ_CP034752.1, on the reverse strand, counting down.
CTTCTATCATCTGCAAGAAGTCGTCAGTGAATATTACGGCTACAAGCACGTGGTGCCTACTCACCAGGGCCGTGGTGCAGAAAACCTGCTCTCTTCACTGTTAATTAAAGAGGGTGACTACGTACCGGGTAACATGTACTTCACCACTACCCGTGCTCACCAGGAGAGAAACGGTGCGACTTTCGTTGATATCATTATTGATGAAGCGCATGACTCTCAAAAAGAGCTGCCGTTTAAAGGCAATATCGATGTCTCCAAACTGGAAAAATTGATTAACGAAGTTGGTGCTGACCGTATCCCTTACGTTTGTCTGGCGGTTACCGTAAACCTGGCTGGTGGTCAGCCGGTAAGTATGGCTAACATGCGTGAAGTCAGTAAGCTGTGCCGCAAAAACAAAATTCTGGTGATGTATGATGCGACACGCTGCGTTGAAAACGCCTATTTCATCAAAGATCGTGAGCCTGAGTATAAAGACGTCACTATTGCTGCCATCCTGAAAGAGATGATGAGCTACTCTGACGGTTGTACCATGAGCGGTAAAAAAGACTGTCTGGTGAACATCGGTGGCTTCTTATGTATGAACGATGACACCCTATATCAAAAAGCCAGCGAGCTGGTTGTTCTGTATGAAGGTATGCCTTCTTACGGCGGCCTGGCTGGTCGTGATATGGAAGCAATGGCTCGCGGTATCGTTGAGTCTGTTGATTATGCTTACATTCATCACCGTATTGCTCAGTGTCGCTATCTGGCAGACAAACTGGAAGCCGCCGGTGTACCCATTGTAAAACCGGTTGGTGGTCACGCAGTGTTCCTGGATGCAAAAGCTTTCCTGCCACACGTACCTCAGGACCAGTTCCCGGCTCAGTCTTTAGCGGCTGAACTGTATATCGATTCCGGCGTTCGTAGTATGGAACGCGGTATTATCTCTGCGGGACGCGATAAGAAAACCGGTAAGAACCATACGCCTAAGCTGGAACTGGTTCGCCTGACGATTCCTCGTCGTGTTTACACCTATGCACACCTGGATGTTGTCGCCGATTCTGTGATTCATCTGTACAAAAACAGAGAGAAGATCAAAGGATTGGATATGGTATACGAGCCGAAGTTCCTGCGCTTCTTTACTGCAAGATTTGAGCCTCTCAAATAAGGATCTCATTGAGCAAATCATAAATTAACCATCAAAGAGTCTTTCATTCTAAGGAATGAAAGACTCTAAAAGTCTGGATCAGTCACAGGTCATTAATATGTTTTTCCCACTTAGAATTTTAATTAAAGGAATCAATTATGACGGTCAGCGTAGAGGCTCAGGGGTCTGCTCAGGTTAAAAAGAAGTCGGTTATTGGTGGAGCGATGATCACCACGGCGACCGTTGTTGGTGCCGGAATGTTCTCTTTACCTGTAGCCATGTCCGGGGTTTGGTTCTCCTGGTCAATTGGTATCCTTGTCGTTACCTGTTTTATTATGATAATGGCTGGCTTTATGCTGTTGGAAGCCAACCTTAATTATCACATTGGTGCCAGTTTCGACACATTAACAAAAGATCTATTAGGTCGATTCTGGAATATTGCAACCAACATTACTTTTGCCTTCGTTCTATATATTCTTGCCTACGCCTATATTTCAGGAAGTGCTGCGGTTATATCCCAAACGTTAACCCAGTATTTCACGATTGGAATCTCTTCCCGTATTACCGGTGTGATATTTACCATTATTGTGGCATTTATTGTCTGGTGGAGTTCAACGGCAGTAGGGCGCATTACTACCATCTTGCTGTTGGGCAAATTTATTGCTTTCTTTATGACGTTCGCCAGCCTGTTGGGTTATGTGCAGGTTGATAATCTGATGGACGTAGTGGCTCCGGAAGGGACCAGCTATCTGCCTTTCCTGTTAATGACGCTGCCTTTCTGTATTGTTTCATTTGGCTTCCACGGTAACGTACCCAGCCTGGTAAAACACTATGGTAAAGATCCGAAACGTATTGTTTCCTGCATATTAATCGGAACCTTATTTGCGCTGTTCCTGTATGTCTTCTGGTTATATTGCACCATGGGGAATATCTCCCGTGCGGACTTTAAACCGATTATTGCTCAGGGTGGAAACATTGACGTATTCATCACCGCCATGGGGGCGATTCTTAACAGTGCATCGATGGATGTGATCCTGACATTCTTTGCCAACTTTGCGGTTGCCAGCTCCATGTTAGGCGCAACACTCGGTCTGTTCGACTACATTGCCGACCTGTGTAAGTTTAAGGATGACAATGGCGGCAGAGCAAAAACGGCATTGGTCACTTATATTCCTCCGGCGCTGCTTTGCTCCATCTATCCAAATGGCTTCCTGTATGCCATTGGTTATGCGGGACTGGCGTTTGCGGTATGGGCTATCATCGTTCCCGGCCTGTTGGCAAAAGCTTCGCGTGAAAAATTTGGTAACCCGATGTTCCGCACTTGGGGTGGAACTCCGCTGGTGTATGTAGTGATTGTATTTGGGGTAATCACTATGCTGGCGCATATACTGTCGACGTTTAATATATTGCCGACGTATAGCTAATCAATAATCTTTTGGTTATATAAAGATGTCTTTTTAAAGTGAACCCCGAAAGTTGGATACCCAACAATTAGGGGTTCATACTTTAATGGAAAAGAAAAAATATACATTAGAATTTAAACGACAAATGGTTCTTCACTATTTAAATACAACTTTTGTTTCACTATCCTGTGCGACATAAAATTTTTTGGAAGTCAGTATATTTATAACCTGCCTGACATATTTTATGTTCTTGATGACCATCCACTATAAGTAACAGTATTACCAGTACAAAAACACAATGCCCCATCTTCCTTATTCATTAAGGATATCACTTGCGTTCAGTTGCTACTTTACCCTGAATGGAATAATCAGATGCCCAGTCAGTAAAAAATTGCTGTCGACCTTGAGACAGTACGTGAATCTTCAGACTATGTGGCGGTGTACTGAAATTCAAAGAATGCTGCTGAGTGGAAAAGCGCATGTCCCCATTCTCAGGAGCACCCTGCAAATAACGTAACAATTCCTGACTGTCTTTAAATTGAGAAAAATGATCCCGTGCCTGTATCATTCTGGTAAGAGACGATTCTATTTCTTCTGTTTCGCCGCCATACCAAGAATGCTCCATGTTCGTCAGCTTTAAAGCACGACCCTCCTCATCTAATCCCTCTATTACATATTGAGTTTTACCAGGCATCCTCAATAGCACAATGGTCTGTTTATCTTCCATTTTAATTAGGCGATATGATTCACCATTTGCCATTTTAACCTGCGGATGTGTTGGTGTTAGCATGATCTGTTGAATTGAATCATAGACAGTGTAGTTCAGACGAAATTTTATACGTTTAATTGGTTTTTTAATCGGAATTAACGTCCCGTAGTTAAGAATTTCACCTTCACACTTTTTAGGGGCTGCCCAGCTACTGTCATCATGAAAGATAACTTTAGTGACACAGTAATCTGGATAGTGTTTGATATTTTTTCCAGCAGGTGAAAAATAGTCAAATACTTGGATAACTTCATTCCAGTGGGGGGTAATGATAGTACCCGAGGAAATTATCCGTTGAGTAAATTGAAATGAGGATGCATCCAGATTATTTAACCGGCGTTCCAAATCTTTCTCTGAGTAAGGGATGAAGTTTTCAGCGTAATCGGAGTCTTGGCGCTGATTGTTGTTTGGCGGGGAGACAATTGAAAACGATTGGCTGCGACGTTCCTCTTCTTGAGTATCCTGTAATATCTGTTTATAAATAATGATAACGGAATCCAGACAAGTACGTGCCTTCGAAAGAGAAATATCGGCGAAACCATTCAGTTCTCCAGGACAAGACCGATATTCTCTGGCATCAATGTTTATCGTAAATAGAAGCAATGAGCCAACGATAATAGTACATAACCCAGTGATT